>NZ_JBBJUP010000020.1:0-108173 GCF_037727765.1 Pseudonocardia spirodelae
CCCGGCGGTGCAGCCGTGCGGCAGCTCGCGCTGCAGCCGGCCGGCGAGCTCGACGAGCAGGGTGTCACCGGCGTCGTGGCCGAGGCCGGTGTTGACGCGGGCGAAGTCGTCGACGTCGCCGCACACCACGGCCACCCGGCCCGCGTCCGGCCCGACCAGCAGCCGGTCGGCCAGCTCCAGCAGCCCGGCACGGTTGGGCAGCCGGGTCAGCGGGTCGACGGTGTTCGCCTCGCGCAGCACGTCGGCGGCCCGGCGGCGCTCGCCCACGTCGGTGACGACCAGCAGCCAGAACGGGCGGCCGTCGTCGGACGGGGCGGCGTTGACGACGACCTCGCAGTCGACCCGGGTGCCGTCGGCGCGCAGCAGCGGCAGCGACTCGATGCGGTAGGTCGGCTCCGGGTGCGCCGGGTCGCGCAGCCAGTCCGGCAGCCCGCCGCGCGCGCCGCTCTGCGGCTCCGCGGACAGGCTCCGCGCCGGGACGCCGCGCAGGGTCTCCAGGTCGGCGTCGAGCAGCCGGCACAGCGCCGGGTTGGCGTCGACGACGCGCCCGCGGCCGTCGAGCATCGCGACGCCGGTGGTGATGGTCGCGACGAGGTCGGCGAAGCGCTGCCCGGACCGCTGGGCCCGCGACTCCGCACGCCGGCGGTCGGTGACGTCCTGCACGGTCCCGATCAGGCGCAGCGGCGCGCCGCCGGGGGTGCGGTCGATCCGGGTGCGGCAGGACAGCACCGCGCCGCCCTCGGGGCGGATCTCGGAGCTGTGTGCCGAGGCGGGCTCGGGCGGGGCGTCCGGGCCGCGGCGCAGCATCCGGCAGACGCGCTCGACCTGCTCGCCCTCGATCGGGCCGTCCGGGCCGTCGGGACGCACGCCGAGCGCGCGGTAGAGCTCGACGAGGCCCTCGCTGCGGGTGAGCGTCCCGGCCTGCAGGTCGAAGGTCCAGGTGCCGGAACGGGTGGCGCGCTCGAGGTCGAGCGCGGGGGCCTCGTCCGACGGCGCGGGCGCGGCGTCGGGGAACGGGGTGAGCAGCACGACGGTGCGGTCGCCGGGCCGGGTCCAGCGGACGACCTTCACCCGGGCGAGCCGGCGGTCGGCGCGGACCAGGCGGGCGTCGGAGTCGGGGCCGACGAGCAGCTGCGGGAGCTTCATGCCGGTCGGGTCGGCGGACCCGGCCAGCCGGCGGAGCGCGGCGTTGGTGTGCACGACGACGCCCGCGGCGTCGCAGACCAGGGCGGGCGAGGGCGGGAGCTGCACCGCGGAGTGGTCGGCGGTGTCCGACGGCGGCGGCACGTCCCCCGGCGCCGCGGCGGGCGGCTCCGGCGCGGACTGCTGCGGTGCCGGTGCGGGGGCCGTGCGGCGCGGGCGGCCGAAGGGCGGCTCGCCGAAGCCCGCACCGGTGACGCCGGCCTCCGGGCCCGCGGCCACGCCGAGCGCCTCGGCGGGGGCCAGGGCCGTCTCGTCGGCGGCGTCGGGGCGGGGACGCCCGGCCGGGGTCCCGCCGGGACCGGCGAAGGCCCGGGCCAGGTCACCCGCCAGCCCGGTGGCTCCGTCCCGGTCACGCCGCACACCCGGGGCGCGCTCGGCACGCCCGCCGGACGATTCGCCGTCCGGCCCACCCGGACGGTGTCCCGTCCGCGGTTCCTGCTCGGTCACACCCGCCTCCGTTCCCTCGGCAGCTCCGTCCAGGACAACGAGCCACCGGGCCGGGCGATCCGGGCGGGTAGACCGATCGAGCCACCCTGTACCGAGCGTAATGCGTCCGTTCGGCGCAACTCGCCTGGGCCGATCGTCACTCACGGTTCGTGACCGCGCACGATCACAGGGTGAAGGGTGTGACGCGTTCGGTGAGCGGCGCCTCCGGAGTGGACCTTGTGCGATCGACCGTTCACAGCGAGCCGCACCGTTCGGCGCACGCCCGCGACGGGCACGTTTCGTAACCGGGATTACGGGACCCGGTCAGCCCCGCGACACCCCGGCGTCACCCGCGGCGCGGGCGACGGCGGCGGCCACCGCGGGCGCGACGCGCGGGTCGAACGGCCCCGGCACGATCCGCTGCGGGGACAGCTCGTCGGCCACCACGTCGGCGATGGCGCGGGCGGCGGCCACCTTCATGTCGTCGGTGATCCGGCGGGCGTGGGCGTCCAGCGCCCCGCGGAAGATCCCCGGGAAGGCCAGCACGTTGTTGATCTGATTCGGGAAGTCGCTGCGCCCGGTCGCGACGATCGCGGCGTAGCGGGCGGCCACGTCCGGGTGCACCTCGGGGTCGGGGTTGGACAGCGCGAACACCATGCACTCGGGGGCCATCGTGGCCAGCAGGTGCTCGGGCAGCGTGGCGCTGGACAGGCCGACGAAGACGTCCGCGCCGTCGAGGGCCTCGGCGATCCCGCCGGTCACCCCGCGCGGGTTGGTGATCGCGGCCAGCGCGGCCTTCTCCCCGCCCCGGCCGGCGTCGACGACACCGCGCGAGTCGAGCAGCACGACGTCCGACGCGCCCGCGGCGAGCAGGATCCGCGCGCAGGCGATCCCGGCCGCCCCGGCGCCGGAGATGACGATGCGCAGGTCCGACAGCGAACGGTCCTGCACGCGGCAGGCGCCGTCGAGTGCGGCGAGCAGCACGACGGCGGTGCCGTGCTGGTCGTCGTGCATGACCGGGCAGTCCAGGGCCTCGACCAGGCGCCGCTCCAGCTCGAAGCAGCGCGGCGCGGCGACGTCCTCCAGGTTGACCGCCCCGAAGGTCGGGCGCAGCCGCACCAGGGTCTCGACGATCTCGTCGACGTCGGTGGTGTCGAGCACCAGCGGGATCGAGTCGAGCCCGGCGAAGGACTTGAACAGCGCGGACTTGCCCTCCATCACCGGCAGCGAGGCGCGCGGGCCGATGTCGCCGAGCCCGAGCACCGCGGTCCCGTCGCTGACCACCGCGACCAGCCGGTGCGCCCAGGTGTAGCGGGCGGCGAGCGAGGCGTCGTCGGCGATGGCGCGGCAGACGTCGGCGACGCCGGGGGTGTAGGCGATCGACAGGTCCCGCTCGTCGGCCAGCGGGGCGGTCAGGCCCGTCGCGAGCTTGCCGCCCTCGTGCGCGCCGAACACCTCGTGCCGGTCGGGCGCGGTGCGGGTCTCGGAACGGGTCGTCGGGTCCTGGGCGAGCGTCATCGGTGACTCCACGGAGAGCGGTACGTGAGCGGCGCGCGGGTGCGCCTGCCGTTGCACCGGGCGTCGCGGATTGACGTCGACCTGCTCGCGGTGCCGGACGGCCATCCCGCGTGCGGCTCCGGGATGGCGGCGCCGGGACGGGACGAGCTGTCGGGTACGGACCGGAGTGTAGCCGTGCGCCCGGCCGGATCCGATCATCCGGCGCGTCCGGAGTGGCCACCCGCACAGGACGCACGTACGGCTCGCCGGTGCCCGGGGCACCGGCGAGCCCTGCGGTGCTCAGCGCAGCGGCGCGGGCGTCAGGTCGGGCAGCGGCAGCTCCGGCAGCGACGGGCCGCCGGGCAGCTCGGTCAGCGGCAGCACGCCCGGCGAGAACGGCACCCGGCCCGGGACGACGTCGAGCCGCCCGACCTCGCCGTGCTCGGCCGCGTAGGCCAGCGCACGGGCGACGTCGGTGACCCCGTTGGTGTTGGTCGGCAGCATCAGGCTCGACAGCAGGCCGAACGCGCGCCCGCGGGCGTCGAGGTAGCCCGACCCGGAGTCGCCGGGCACGCCGGGCGGGGTGGTCGCGACCACGTGGGTGCGCGGCCCCTCCGGCTGCCCGAGGCTCAGCCCCTGCTTGTACGGCGTGGCCACGAGCTGGTTGGGCTGGAAGCTGTAGACCTTCTCCCCCTCGGTGGTGCCGTCGGTGTCGAGGCCGGTCGGCCCGCCGAAACCGGGCACCGTCGGGTCGGCGACGGCGGCGGCCTCGGGCGGGAGCCGGATCAGCGACAGGTCGTTGTAGAGGCACAGCTGCGGGTCGCGCTCGCCGCGGTCCTGCATGACCGCCCAGGAGTTGTAGGCCACCCGGCCGGTGTAGTTCCTCCCGTCCCGGCCGCGGATGCCGACCTCGATGCCCTCGGGCATGACGGGCTCGCGGCAGCCGTCCACCGACGACATCGCGTCCTCACCGGCCATGCAGTGCGCGGCCGCGCCCAGGTAGAGCGTCCCGGACGGGGCGCTCTGGTGCTCCGCGCCGTGGCCGTCCTCGTGGCCGTCCTGGCCGGCGGCCGGGGTGTAGAGGAAGTTCGCGGTGCACAGCTCCGCGCCGCCGGTCACCGGGGTCGCGATCTGCACCCCCGGCCCGATCGCCCCGGCCGGTGCGGCGACCGGTGCGGCGACCGCCGTCCCGGCGGCGGCCGGCGCGGTGAGCGCGGCGGTGACCGCGATCCCCGCCGCGGCGGCGATCCCGGCGATGCGCCGCCGCGCGGGGCGGCGGGAGAACTGCGACATGACGCTCCTCGGCTCGTGGTCCGGCAGGGATCTCAGCCGACGGCGGGCACCGCCGGGTACGGCGCGCGCCGCGGACGCCCCGGACGGGTGCGGATCGGACCCGACCGGGCGACGTGATCACCGCGGGCGTCCCGGCGCCCGCCCCGCTAGCGTCGCCGACCGTGAGCACCGACACCGATCCGGAGGGCCGGATCCTGCTGCTGCGCCACGGCGAGACCGAGTGGTCGCGGACCGGCAGGCACACCGGCCGGACCGACATCGGCCTGACCGACGACGGGCGCGCCGCCGCCGGCCGGGTGCGCGACGCGCTCGCCCTGGTCCGCCACGAGGCCCCGCCCGCCCGGGTCCTCTGTTCCCCGCGCACGCGCGCGCGGGACACCGCGGCGCTGGCCGGGCTGGCCGTGGACGCCGTCGACGACCGGCTCGCCGAGTGGGACTACGGCGACCAGGAGGGCCTGACCACGCCGCAGATCCGCGAGTCGCTGCCCGGCTGGACGATCTGGGACGGCCCGTGGCCCGGCGGGGAGACCCCCGGCGACGTGGCCGCCCGCGCCGACGCCGTGCTCGCCGACGCCCGCGCCCTGCTCGGCGACGGCGACGTCGTCCTGGTCGGGCACGGCCACTTCTCCCGGGTGCTGACCGCCCGCTGGATCGGGTTGCCCGCGAGTGGCGGTGTGCACTTCCGCATGGACCCGGCCGGGGTGAGCGTGCTGGGGTTCGAGCGCGGGGTCCCGCGCCTGGACCACGTCAACCAGCGCCCGACCCCGGAGGCACCGTGACCGTCCGCCCCGCCCGCCCCGACGACGTCGCGGTGCTGGTCCGCCTCGTGCACGAGCTGGCCGACTACGAGAAGGCCGCCGAGGAGTGCGGCCTGACCGGGCCGCAGCTGCACGCGGCGCTGTTCGGCGACGACCCGTCCGCGGGCGCGTTCGTCGCCGTCGACGCCGACGCGGGCGTGGTCGGGCTGGCCATCTGGTTCCGCACGTTCTCCACCTGGACCGGCGAGGCGGGCATCCACCTGGAGGACCTGTTCGTCTCCCCCGCCCACCGCGGCGGCGGGCACGGCGCCGCGCTGCTGTCCGCGCTGGCCGCGGAGGTCGTGCGGCGCGGGTGGAAGCGCCTGGAGTGGAACGTCCTGGACTGGAACACCCCGGCGATCGGCTTCTACCGCTCGGTGGGCGCAGAGCCCAACGACGGCTGGACGACCTACCGGCTCGCGGGCGGGCCGCTGGACGCGCTGGCCCGGCGGGCGGGCTAGGGCCGCTCGTCGGGGTACTCGTCGCCCATCGACCAGCGGCGGGACTGCTCGCTGATCAGCAGCATGAACGTGAGCAGCACGAACAGCCCGCAGCCGATGCCCCACAGCAGCTGCCGGCTGGGCCCCAGCACGTAGTAGATGACGGGGAACAGCAGCAGCTGGACGACGATCGCGGGCGAGCGGCAGCCGTGGACGCCGCGGACCAGGCCGAGGCCGATCGCCGCGACGGCGGCCGCGAGCAGCCCGAAGAAGCCGGCCTCGGCGAGGCCGTAGTAGAGGCGGGCGCCGCCCGCGTCGAACGCCCGCACCGCGAGCACCACCGCGACGACGACCCCGACGGCGCCCTGGAACGCGACCAGCGCGCCGGCGACGCGGACGTTCTCCGGCGCCCGCTCGCGTGCGGGGCTGCGCCCCTCCCGGTCTCCGGCCACGCGACGAGGATAGGCGCCCCGCCCGATCGGACGGGGCGCGGTCGATACAGTCGGCGGGTGCGCGCGCTGCTCGTGGTCAACCCTCAGGCCACGTCCACCACCGCCGCGGGCCGGGACGTCCTGACCAAGGCACTGGCCAGCGAGCTGAAGCTCGACGTGCTGCAGACCCGCTACCGGGGCCACGCCGCCGAGGCGACGGCGGCGGCCGTCGCGGACGGCGTCGAGCTCGTCGTCGCGCTCGGCGGGGACGGCACGGTCAACGAGGTCGTCAACGGCCTGCTGGCCGCCCAGACCGGGTCCGGCAGCGGCGCGCCGCGCCCGGATCCCGAGGCCACCGCGATGCTGGCCGTGGTCCCGGGCGGGTCGGCGAACGTGTTCGCCCGGGCCCTGGACATGCCCCGCGACCCGGTGGAGGCGACCGGGCAGGTGCTCGACGCGCTCGCGCACCGGCGACGGCGGCGGGTCGGCCTGGGCTGGGCCGACGACCGCTGGTTCACCTTCAACGCGGGCATGGGCTGGGACGCCGAGGTCGTCGCCGCCGTCGAGCGCGCCCGCGCCCAGGGGCACGAGGCGAGCCCGGGCCGCTACGCCCTGACCGCGATCGGGCAGTACCTGGCGCAGCTGCGCCGGCCGCCGTCGATGACCGTGGAGCTGCCCGGCGCGGCCCCGCTGCCCGGGGTGCGGCTCGCGTTCGTCTCCAACACCGACCCGTGGACGTTCCTGTCCGGGCGCGCGGTCCGGACGAACCCGCGCTCGTCGTTCGGCGGCGGGCTGGGGCTGTTCGCGCTCACCGGGCTCGGGCCGGGCACGATCGCGTCGACGCTGCGGCAGATCCTCTCCGCCGACGGCGACCCGCACGGGCGGCACATCGTGCGCCACGACGCCGTCGGGCGTATCCGGATCCGTTCCGAACGGCCCCTCGCACTGCAGCTCGACGGCGACCACCTCGGAATGCGCACCGACGTGGAATTCCTCAGCGTGCCCGGGGCGTTACGCGTCGTCGTGTGAGACGGGCGGTTCGTCGCGCCCCGTGCGGGCGCTCTCACACGCCGGAGTGAGCAACCGCGCCATTCACCGATGTGAGCGGACCGTCGGTCCCGTTGGGGCTTACACCAGCCCAAACCGGTGATCCAAGGTGGTCCCTACGCAAGCGAGACCACGAGCAACGCGGCTCGTGGAGGTTCCGTCCCACCGGGGCCGGGCCCCTGTCCTGCAGGGTGTCCGGGTCGACACCCTTTACGGGTGGCCGATTCCGTGGGGGACGGGGACACTGGTTCGTGGAACCGGCCCAGGGCGGCTCGAAGTCCCGGGCACAGGTCTGCCGTGCGCGCGTTCCTATGAGGGCGCTCACGCATCCTGCGACCAGTTTCCCATTGAGGACCGCCGCAGCTCGTGAAAGTATTCACAAGCTGCGAAACATGCACGTAACACCAGCGCACAGACGATCGGCGCGACCCCGATCGCGCACCAGAGGAGAAAGTGATCATGGACTGGCGTCACGACGCGATCTGCCGCGACGAGGACCCGGAGCTGTTCTTCCCCGTCGGCACCAGCGGCCCCGCCCTGATGCAGATCGCGGAGGCGAAGAGCGTGTGCCGGCGTTGCCCGGTCACCGAGTCGTGCCTGCAGTGGGCCCTCGAGTCCGGCCAGGACGCGGGTGTCTGGGGCGGCATGAGCGAGGACGAGCGGCGCGCCCTGAAGCGGCGCAGCACCCGTCCGCGTGCCCGCACCGCCTAGGCACTCGCACAGCTGAGAAGTAGAAGCTCCCCGACCTCGGGCCCGTAGCCGGACGCCACCGGCCACGGGCCCGAGGTGCGTTCGGGGTGATCTGCCACCCCGGTGTGACTGTCGAGCACGGTGCCGGCGCGACCACGGCACCGGGATCGACGGTCACGTCACGAGGGTATCCGGTCGCCTCCGGGCCCTCCCCCACGCCCCGGGTCACCCGCAGTGACGCCACCGGTCACCCGCCGCACGGCAGCGACCGCCCGGGGACGACGAGCGTCGCGCCCGTTGCCCCCGGACCTCCCGGTCCCCGCCCCCGCGGCCCTCAGGACCCGCTCAGCGGCACCCGGATGACGGCGACGGTGCCGCCGCCCTCGCGCGGCGAGACGGTGATGGTCGCCTCCAGCTCCGAGGTCAGCAGCGTCCGCACGATCTGCAACCCCAGGCCCTTGGACTTCTCGAAGTCGAAGTCGGCGGGCATGCCGTGGCCGTCGTCGGCCACCGACACCTCGAGCCGGCTCGCGCTCCGGACCGGGCTGACGACGACCTCCCCGGCCGTGCCGGGGTCGTAGGCGTGCGCGAGGGCGTTGTGCGTCAGCTCGGCGAGCACCAGCACCAGCGGGGTCGCCTTCGCCGCCGGCAGCGCCCCGAAGCCGGGATCGACGCGGACCCGCGCGCGGGCCTCGGTGGTCGCGCCGTCGCGGATCGCGGGCAGCACCTTGGGCAGCAGCTCGTCGAGCTCCACGACCTCGGCGACGGAGTAGGCCAGCGCCTCGTGCACCAGCGCGATGGAGGTGACCCGGCGGACCGACTCCTCCAGGGCGCGCGACGCCTCCGGGTTCTCGCTGCGCCGCGCCTGCATCCGCAGCAGCGCCGCGACCGTCTGCAGGTTGTTCTTCACCCGGTGGTGGATCTCCCGGATGGTGGCGTCCTTGCTCATCAGCGCCGCGTCCCGGCGCCGCAGGTCGGTCACGTCGCGCACGAGCACCAGGGCGCCCGCGGCGTTGCCGCGCGGGCGCAGCGGCAGCGCGCGGACGAGCATCGTGGCGCGGCGCCCCTTGACCTCCATGCGGGTCGACGGGGCCCCGTCGAGGGCCTCGGTGATCCGCCCGGCGACGTCCTTCGCGTCGAACGGGTCCAGCACGAGCGCCTTGGTCACGGTCGCCAGGTCGGCCCCGGCGACGTCGCTGGCGTGGCCCATCCGGTGGTAGGCCGACAGCGCGTTCGGGCTGGCGTAGGCGACGTTGCCGTGCACGTCGAGCCGGACCAGGCCGTCCCCGGCGCGCGGGCTGCCCTCGGCCGAGCCGGGCGGCCCGGACTGCGGCGGGAACGTCCCGTCGACGATCATCTGGCACAGGTCCGACGCGCTGCCCAGGTAGGCGATCTCCAGCGGCGAGGGCACCCGGGGCGTCGACAGGTTCGTGTCGCGCGACAGCACGGCCACCGTCCGGCCCCGGAAGCGGACCGGGATGGTCTCGCGGCGAACGGGCACCTCCAGGTGCCAGCGCGGGTCGTCGTCGCGGCAGATCCGGCCCTCGAGCACGGCCCGGCGCAGCTGCCCGACCTCGACGGGCACCGCCCGGCGGCCCACGACGTCGTCGGGGTGCGCGGTCGGCGCGGTCGTCGGCCGGGCCTGCGCGACGCACAGGAACTGCGCGGTCGCCGCCCGGGACGCCCCGCCGGCCTGGAGGTCGTCGAGCGGCACCCACAGCAGGAAGTCGGCGAAGGACATGTCGGCCAGCAACTGCCATTCACCGACCACGCGCTGGAGGTGGTCGACGGTCCCGCCGTCCATCGTCGTGTGCTCGGCGAGCAGCTCGCTCAGCGTGGTCACGATCGCCCATCCCACCACATGCGAGAATCGCGCGTACGACGCTCCCGCGGCACCGCCGCGGAACCGCGACCCGGGACGGAGAGGGGGGTCGACATGTCCAAGCGTGCACGCAAGCGCCGTGACCGCGCCAAGAAGGGCGCCAACCACGGCAAGAAGCCGAACTGCTGAGCCGGCACCACGTACGACGGGAGGGCGGTCACCCCACGGGGTGCCGCCCTCCGGTCGTGCCCGGGGTCAGCGGGAGCGGTACTCGGTGCGCTGGTGCGACACCGACACGCTCGTGCCCTCCGGGCCGCGTTCCACCCGCACCTGGGCCTGCTCCAGCACCGCGGAGCGGATCTGGGAGCGCAGCCGGTCCTTCAGGCCCGCCGGGGCGGCCTCGCCGCCGCACTTGCGGGCGAGCAGCGCCTTGAGCTTCTCGTCGATGCCGTACTCGGCCAGGCACGGGGCGCACTCGTCGAGGTGCTGCTGCAGCAGGCGCCGTCGCTCCTGGTCGCACTCGTGGTCGAGGAACAGCCAGACCTCGGCCAGCACCTCGGTGCAGCCGGTGTCCGCCGGCGGGTCCTGGATCATGGGGTTGCGCTCGGGCTGCGTGCCCGAGGGGTCTCCCGCGCTCACGACGCCGTCACCTCCCGGTTCCCGTCGCGGACGAATCCGCGGTCACGCGCGACGTCGGTCAGCATGTCGCGCAGCTGGCGGCGGCCACGGTGCAGGCGCGACATCACGGTCCCGATCGGGGTGCCCATGATCTCGGCGATCTCCTTGTAGGCGAACCCCTCGACGTCGGCCAGGTAGACCGCCATCCGGAAGTCCTCGGGCAGGCCCTGCAGGGCCTCCTTGACGTCGCTGTCGGGCAGCGCGTCGAGGGCCTCCATCTCGGCGGACCGCAGCCCGGTGGAGCTGTGCCCCCCGGCCTGCGCGAGCTGGTAGTCGGTGATCTCCTCGGTCGGCGACGCGACCGGCTGCCGCTGCCGCTTCCGGTACCCGTTGATGTAGGTGTTGGTCAGGATCCGGTACAGCCACGCCTTGAGGTTGGTGCCGCGGCGGAACGACCCGAACGCCGAGTAGGCCTTGAGGAAGGTCTCCTGGACCAGGTCCTCGGCGTCGGCGGGGTTGCGGGTCATGCGCAGTGCGGCGCCGTAGAGCTGGTCGAGCAGCGGCATCGCGTCCCGCTCGAAGCGGGCGGTGCGGTCCTCGACGCTCTCGTCCCCCGGCGCGCGGTTGCCGTCGGCGTCGGCGGCGCCGACCTCGGCCCGCTCGCCGGCGGTGTCCTCCACGGCGTCGGTCCCGGTGTCGGTCCCGGCCGTGTCCGGCTCATCCGGCTGTGCTGACAAGGGTCCCCTCTCCAGTGACACGAGTCGCGCACCGGTGCGGGTCACCGGTGCGGCGGACCCGTCGGAGGGTACGCGCCCACGCGGGTCACGGCCGGACGGCGACCCGGCCGCGGGCCTCTCCATCACTGCTGTGGTCACGCCCGGAACAACGGTGCGGCGCCCGGCGGCATTCCCGTAGGTTGCCCGCGACCCGGGCACCACCCCGGGCACGGACGGGACCGGAGGACGGGCATGGCGGGCAGGGGCACACCGGCGACCGCGCTGCTGGCGAAGCGCGGGGTGGCGCACGAGGTGCACACCTACACCCACCACGACGGCGCCGGCTACGGCGAGGAGGCCGCGGCCGTGCTGGGCCAGGACCCGCGCCGGGTGTTCAAGACGCTCGTCGCCCTGGTCGACGGAGCGATGACCGTCGGCGTCGTGCCGGTGTCCGCGCAGCTCGACCTCAAGGCGCTGGCCGCCGCGGTGGGCGGCAAGAAGGCCGTGATGGCCGAGGTGGCCGACGCCGAGCGCGCGACCGGCTACGTCGCCGGCGGGATCTCCCCGCTCGGGCAGCGCAGGCGGCTGCCCGCCGTCGTCGACGCGTCGGCGGCCGCGCACGCCACCGTGTTCTGCTCCGGGGGCCGGCGCGGACTGGAGATCGAGCTCGCCCCGGCCGACCTCGTCGCGCTGACCGGCGCCGTCGTCGCGCCGATCGCGACCGGCTGAGCGCCGCACGGGTCGGTCACGGGCGTCGCGGGCAGTAGGGTCGATGACGACGACGAGGCCAGGGGGCGTCTGTGGACCGACCGGCGTGGGCACCGGACGAGGTGGACATGACCAGTCCGAGCGTGGCCCGGGTGTACGACTACTACCTGGGCGGCTCGCACAACTTCGAGGCCGACCGCGAGTTCGCCGACCGCGTCCTGGCCGAGCTGCCGGACATGGCGGCGATCGCGCAGGCGAACCGGGCCTTCCTGCGCCGCGCGGTGCACATGCTGTGCGCGCAGGGGGTGCGGCAGTTCCTCGACCTGGGGTCGGGCATCCCGACCGTGGGCACCGTGCACGAGGTCGCCCGGGCGGCCGGCGCCGACCCGCGGGTGCTCTACGTGGACAACGACCCGATCGCCGTCGCGCACAGCCGGGCGCTGCTCGCCGGCGACGACGCCACCGCCGTGCTGGCCGCCGACCTGACCGACCCGCAGCGGGTCATGGCCGACCCGGCGACCCGCGCGCACCTCGACCTCTCCGAGCCGGTCGCGGTGCTGCTGGTGTCGGTGCTGCACTTCGTCCCCGACTCCGCCGACCCGGCCGGGATCGTGCGCGGCTACGCCGGGGCCACCGCGCCGGGCAGCCACGTCGTCGTCAGCCACGCGAGTGACGAGGGCGGCCACACCGCTGCGAGCCGGGCGCAGAACGTCTACAACAGGGACCGGTCCCCGAACCGGATGCGGATGCGCGACACCGAGGAGGTCACGGCGCTGCTCGGTGACCTGCAGCCGGTGGATCCCGGTGTCGTGCGGATCCCGCTGTGGCGTCCCGAGTGCCCCGTGGGGCCCGACGCGCAGCGCTACCCCGGGCTCGCCGTCGTCGCACGCACGGCCGAACGGCCCGGGACCTGACCGTGGAGGGAGGTGTGGCGTGGCCGACCCCGTCCCCGTCCTGCCGGGCGGGCACGACCCGGGTGCCACGGCGCTGACCGACGCCTGGGTGAGCGCGATCGCGGCCCGTGGCTTCGTCTCCGCCGCCCGCGCCGACCTGCACGCGGTGCTGTCCGGGGCGGCGTGGTGGCTCGCCGCCGTCGTCGACGGCCGGGCCGAGGTCGCGATGGCCGAGGAGGTCGGCGCCGAGCTGGTCGCCGCGCACCTCACCGACCCGGCCGCGCTGCGCTGCTCGGTCGACGTGCTGTCCGGGCACTTCGCCGACCGGCTGCGCGACCCGGACCGGCTGCGCCGCTTCACCGCCGCCACCGGCGCGCTCGCGGCCGGCTACGCCCGCGCGCTGCGCGAACGGACCCGCAACGAGCAGGAACGCATCAGCGGCGCCGCGTTCGCCGCGCGCAGCGCCGCCGAGGACGCCCGGTGGCGGTCCGAGGCCCGCTACGGGGTCGTCTTCGAGAGCTCGGTGCTCGGCATCAGCGTCGCCGACACCGACGGGCGGATCCTGGAGGCGAACCGGACGCTGACCGCGATGCTCGGCTACCGCCCCGGCGAGCTCGTGGGCCGGTCGGTGTTCGAGTTCATCCACCCCGAGGACACCCCGGAGATGTGGCCGCAGATCGAGGCCATGCTCGCCGGGCGGGTCGGGCACGTGCGGATGGAGAAGTCCTACTTCCGCGCCGACGGCACCCAGATCTGGACCGAGCTGACGGTCTCGCTGGTCCGCTCCCCCGACGGGCAGCCCCGCTACCTCGTCGCGATGGTCTCCGACGTCACCGAACGGCGGCGGCTGCAGTCGCGGCTGCGCCACCAGGCCGAGCACGACCCGCTCACCGGGCTGCCGAACCGGACCCTGTTCTTCGGCCGGCTGGAGGCGGCGCTGGCCGGGCCCTACGGCTCCCCGGCGCCCGTCGGCGTCTGCTACCTCGACCTCGACGGCTTCAAGGCCGTGAACGACACCCTCGGCCACGACTCCGGCGACCAGCTGCTGCGCACCGTCGCGCACCGGCTCGAGGGCGCGCTCGGGCCCGCCGGGCACACCGTCGCCCGGATGGGCGGCGACGAGTTCGTGGTGCTGGTGGAGCGCTGCACCGGCGTCGAGCAGCTCACCGCCGTGGCCGAGCGGGCGCTGGAGGTGGTGCGCCGCCCGGTGTCGCTGCGCGGCCGCGAGGTCGTGGTGTCCGCGAGCATCGGCATCGTCGCCCGCCCGGTGCCCACCGACGAGGGCGGCGGCGCGGCCGCCGCGCTCATGCAGGCCGCCGACACCACGATGTACTGGGCCAAGCGCGACGGCCGCGACCGCATCGCGGTGTTCGACCCCGAGCGCCACCGCAACGACGTCCACCTGTTCGAGCTGGCCGGGCGGATGCCCGGGGCGCTGGAAGGCGGCGAGTTCCACCTGGAGTACCAGCCGCTGGTCGCGCTGGGCGACGGCAGGGTCGTCGGGGTGGAGGCGCTGGCGCGCTGGCGCACCGCCGACGGCGAGCGGCTCGGCCCGGACGTGTTCATCCCGCTGGCCGAGCAGACCGGGCTGATCGTCCCGCTGGGCCTGCACCTGCTGGAGCAGGCCTGCCGCGACGCGTGCGGCTGGGTCGCCGCGGGCGCGGACCCGGCGCTGGTGCTCAGCGTGAACGTCGCGGGCCGCCAGCTGCGCCGCGAGGACGCCGTCGCCCGCATCACCGAGGTCCTGGCCCGGACGGGGTGGCCGGCGTCGTCACTGCAGCTGGAGCTGACCGAGAGCGACCTCATGTCCGCCGCGGGGCGGCCGGTGGAGGCGCTGGAGGAGCTGTCGCGGCTCGGGGTGCGGATCGCCATCGACGACTTCGGGACCGGCTACTCGAACCTGGTCTACCTGCACCGGCTGCCGGTGGACGTGCTGAAGCTGGCCGGGTCGTTCGTGACCGGGCGGGGCGTGCCGTGCCCGCGTGCGGAGGACGCGCACGACGTGGACAGCCCCGTGATCCTCGAGGCGATGATCGACCTGGCGCACACCCTGGGGCTCACCGTGGTCGCCGAGTCGGTGGAGACCGCGGGCCAGGCACGCCGGCTGCACGACCTGGGCTGCGACATCGGCCAGGGCTGGCACCTGGGCTTCCCGTCCCCCGCCGACGGCGTGACCGCGCTGCTCACCGCGCGGGTGCGGTCCCCCGGGGCAGGGCGCTGAGCCACGCGGCGACCGCCGCGCCCAGCTCGTCGTGCTGCTTCCTCAGGCCGTGGTCGCCGTCGAGCAGGACCACGCGCCGGTCCGGGCCGCCGGGCGGGACGCCGAAGCGGTCCGAGCGGCCCTGCACGACCAGCGCCGGGACGCCGGCGTCGTCGAGCTCGGGCAGCCGGGTGCGGTCCGGCCTCCCCGGCGGGTGCAGCGGGAACGCCAGGCACACGACGGCGGCGGCGCCGGTCGCGCGCGCCGTGCGGCAGGCGACCCGGGCGCCCGAGCTGCGCCCGCCGGTGACCAGCGGCCCCGCCCCGGGCGCCACCGCGGCGCAGACGGCCGTCCACGCCTCGTCGAGGTGCCCGGCCGGGGCCGGGGCCCGTCGCCCCGCGACGCGGTAGGGCTGCTCGACCAGCCCGACGTCGAACCCGGCGGCGGTCGCCGCCGCGGTCGCCGCGAGCAGGTCGGGGGCGTCGACCCCGCCCCCCGCGCCGTGCCCGAGCAGCAGCAGCCCGCGGGCGGTGCCCGCCGCGTGCCGGCGGGTCACCCGGGCCGGGCCGCGCGGGGTGTCGACCTCGTCCCGCTCGGTCACGAGGGTGTGCTCACGAGAGCAGGTCGAGCTGGATCGGCTCGACCACCTGGTCGTCCGGGATCCGCTCCAGCAGCTCGGGCCCGTTGTTGCGCACGTTGTTGACCTGCGGCGACACCGGCCGGATCTCCAGGGTCGCCACCAGCTCCGGGGTCGGCGGGACGAGCAGCCGGGACACCCGGTCCTCGTCGGGGCGTGCGTCCGGGTCGAGCCAGTCGGCCCAGTCGCCGGGGCTCAGCACCAGCGGCATCCGGTCGTGCACCTGCGCCAGCGGGCCGACCGCCCCCGTCGTCAGGACGCAGGCGGTGACCAGGCCGTCCGGGTACTTTGCGGCGAGCTCGCCGTCCTTCGGGCGCCAGAACTCCCAGATACCCGCCACGGCCAGGGTGGCGCCGTCGCCGTAGTGGGTGAAGTACGGCTGCTTGGTCGGCTTCCCGGTGCCGCCCTGGCTCGCCGGGACGGCGTCGTGGCGCTGCCACTCGTACCAGCCGTCCATCGGGAACAGGCAGCGCCGCGACGCGACCGCGCGGCGGAACGCGGGCTTCTCGGTGATCGTCTCCGAGCGGGCGTTGACCATCCGGGCGCCGGCCGAGGGGTCCTTGGCCCAGAACGGGACGAGCCCCCAGCGGACGGTGCGCAGCGAGCGCTCGGTGGTGTCCGGGTCGGGGGTGCCGTCGTCGTCGCGCGGGTGGCGCTCGACGACGACGGTGATGTCCTTGGTGGGCGCGACGTTGTAGTCCGCGCGCTGCGAGGTCTCCTCGGTCGCGTCGACGGCGTGGAACTCGTCGGCCAGGTCCGCGGGGGCCTTGGTGGAGGCGTAACGGCCGCACATGCGTCCCATCCTTCCACGTGCGGAAGGATGGAGGGGTGAGCAACTGGACCGCCCCCACGCCCGGGTCCCCGGTGACCGGCACCGTCTCGGTGCCCGGGTCGAAGTCGGTGACCAACCGTGCCCTGCTGCTCGCCGGCCTGTCCGGCGGCGACGTCCGCGTCGACGGCGCGCCGCCCACCCGTGACACGGCGCTGATGACCGGCGCCCTCGCCGCGCTCGGCGTCCCGGTCGCGACCGAGGGCGACACGGTGCGGATCGGCGCGCACGGCGGGCTGCGCGGCGGCACCCCGGAGCACCCGGCGCAGGTCGACTGCGGGCTGGCGGGCACGGTCATGCGCTTCGTCCCGCCGGCCGCCGCCACCGCGTCGGGCGCGGTCCGCTTCGACGGCGACCCGCGGGCCCGGGAGCGGCCGATGGGCACCGTGCTGGACGCGCTGCGCGACCTCGGCGCGACGGTCTCCGGTGACGCGCTGCCGTTCCTCCTCGACGGGGGCCCGGTCCGGGGCGGCACGGTCACCGTCGACGCGTCGGCGTCGTCGCAGTTCGTCTCCGGGCTGCTGCTGTCGGGGGCGCTGTTCGAGCGCGGCGTGACCGTCCACCACGACGGGAAGCCGCTGCCGTCGCTGCCGCACATCGCCATGACCGTGGAGATGCTGCGCGCCGCCGGGGTCGCGGTCGACGACGCCGAGCCGAACACCTGGCGGGTCGGGCCCGGCCCGGTCGCGGTGCGGGACTGGGCGATCGAGCCGGACCTGTCCAACGCCTCGGTGTTCCTCGCCGCGGCCGTCGTGACCGGCGGGCGGGTGACCGTGCGCGGCTGGCCGGCCGAGACCACCCAGCCCGGGGTGGACGTGCTGCCGGTGCTGGAGGCGTTCGGCGCGCGGGTGGAGACCGGGGCCGGGGGCCTGACCGTGACCGGTCCGGACCGGATCTGCGGCGTCGACGTCGACCTGCACGACGCCGGGGAGCTCGCCCCCACCGTCGCCGCGGTCGCCGCGCTCGCGTCGGGCACCTCGCGGCTGCGCGGCATCGGGCACCTGCGGGGGCACGAGACCGACCGGCTCGCCGCGCTGGCCACCGAGATCACCGCGCTCGGCGGCGCCGTCACCGAGACCGACGACGGGCTGGTCATCGAGCCGAAGCCGCTCACCGGGCGTGCGGACCGGCCGTGGGGCGCCTACGCCGACCACCGGATGGCGACCGCCGGGGCGATCATCGGGCTCGTCGTGCCCGGGGTCGAGATCGACGACGTCGGCTGCACCGACAAGACCATCCCCGACTTCCCCGGCCGGTGGGCGGCGCTGGTCGGGAACTGACATGGCCCGCGACCTGAGCAGGCTCGACGAGTCCGACGTCCGCGTCCGCCCCGGGCGGCGCGGCAGCCGTCCGCGCAGCAAGCGCCGGCCCGCGCACGCCGACGCGACCCGGGCGATGGTCACCGCCGTCGACCGCGGCCGCTGGACCTGCGCGGTCGACGCCGACCCGGACCGGCCGCAGGTGGTCGCGATGCGGGCCCGGGAGCTGGGGCGCACCCCGGTCGTCGTCGGGGACCGGGTCGACCTGGTCGGGGACCTGTCCGGGGAACCGGACACCCTGGCCCGGATCGTGCGGGTCGCCGAGCGCGACACCGTGCTGCGCCGCACCGCCGACGACACCGACCCCTACGAGCGGGTCGTCGTCGCGAACGCCGAGCGGCTCGTCGTCGTCACCGCGGTCGCCGACCCGGTCCCGCGCACCGGGTTCGTGGACCGCTGCCTGGTCGCCGCGTTCGCCGGCGGGCTGCAGCCGGTGCTGTGCCTGACCAAGTCCGACCTCGCCGACCCCGAGCCGTTCGCCGCGCAGTACCGCGAGCTCGGCGTGCCGGTGCTGGTGACCGGGCGGTCGGACTCCGGTCCGCCGGCGGGCCTGGAGGCTCTGCGCGCGGAGCTCTCCGGACGGCTGTGCGCGCTCGTCGGGCACTCCGGTGTCGGCAAGTCCACCCTGGTCAACGCGATCGTCCCGGACGCCGACCAGGCCACCGGGCGGGTCTCGGGCGTCGGCAAGGGGCGGCACACCACCACCGCGGCGCTGGCGTTCCCGCACGCCGACGGCTGGGTCGTCGACACCCCGGGGGTGCGCTCGTTCGGGCTGGCGCACGTGGGCGCGGACGACGTCGTCGCCGCGTTCGGCGACCTCGCCGACGCGATCGACGGCTGCCCGCGCGGCTGCGGGCACCTCGGGCCGCCCGCCGACCCGGAGTGCGCATTGGACGACCTGGTCGCCTCCGGCGCGCTCGCCGGAGGCAGACTCGGGGCGCTGCGCCGCATCCTGGTGGCGCTGGCGGGCGACAGGTTCTGACGGGTGGGGGCGGCGGTGCCGGTACGGCGGGCGGCGGCGGCGCTGTTGTGCGGCGTGGTGCTGGTCCCCGGCCTGTCCGGCTGCGCTTGGCCCGGCTCGTTCGGCTCGGTCCCCGATCCGCCATCGGCCGCGGCGCCGGCCCTGCCGAAGTACTACGACCCCGCCCCGCTGATCACCGACGTCCGGGCCCGCACCCGGCTCGACGGCGGCTCCACCCTGTCCGTGGCCGGCACCCTGACCCGCGGCGGCACCACCGAGCCGGTCACCGGCGACGGCGCGCTGCACGTCGACGAGGACGGGGAGGCCCCCGCCGTCCGGCTGCTGCTGCGGTCCGGCCCGCCGGGCACCGTCCCGGCCGGCACCGAGGTGATCCGGATCGGCGGGCGGACCTGGCTGCGCCCGTCCGACGGCGGCTGGGCCGAGGCCGGCCGGGTCCCGCTGGACCCCGACGACATGACGCACGCGACGCTCGCCGCGAACGTCGCCGCGGCCCTGGACCCGCTCGGCGCCCTCGCCCGCTACCCGGACGCCGTCCTGGTCGCCGACGCGGCCGACGACGCCGTCGACGGCGTCCCCGCGGTGCACTACCACCTCGTCGTCGACCTGGTGCGGGCCGTCGCGAGCGAGACCGACCCGGCGCGGCACGCGGCGCTCGCCGCCCAGCAGCGGGCCGGGGCGACCCGGCTGAGCTCGGAGATCTGGCTCGACGCCGAGCGCCGCCCGCTGCGCACCCGGGTGCGCCAGCAGCTGCCCGACGGCGGCGCGCTGGACGTGCTGGTCCGCTACGACGGCTGGGGCGCCCCGGTCACCATCGAGCCGCCCGTGCGCGGCTGACCGGCGGCGCTCACCGCCGGAACGCGAGGTCCAGGCCGTCGACGGGCCAGGTGCAGCGGTAGAGGCGCCCCCACCCCGACGAGGTGACCCACGCGTCGCGCGAGCCGGCACCGGCGAAGCAGATGTTGGTGACGTGCGGGTCGTGCTCGGGCGGGGCGACGGTGCCGAGCAGCTCACCCGCCGGGGACAGCACGCTGACCTCGCCGCTGACCAGGGTCGCGACGCAGACGTTGCCGTCGCCGTCGACGGCGAGCGAGTCGAGGTTGCGGTAGCCGGGGAAGCCGTGCAGCAGCCGGGCGTCGCCGGGGCCGGGCGGGCCGGGCAGCTCCGGCGGCGCGGCGAGCGTGCCGGGCCCGGTCACCGCCCAGCACCAGACGCGGCCGGTGGCGGTCTCGGCGACGTAGAGGCGCGAGCCGTCCGGGGACAGCCCCACCCCGTTCGGGGTGATCAGCGGGTGCACGACCTCGGTGAGCCCGGAGCCGTCCGGTCGGGCGAAGTACAGCCCACCGAGGTCGAGCTCGCGGGGGCGGCGCTTGCCGAGGTCGGTGAACCAGAAGCCGCCGCCGGCCTCGAAGACGATGTCGTTGGGACCGCGCAGACCGTCGTACAGCACGCGGGACGCGCCGGTGCCCGGGTCGACACGCAGGATCGCCCCGCCGCGGTAGTCCGGCGGCTGGTTGCCGGGGAACACGGTGCCGTCGGGCCGGGTGTGCCAGGTGAAGCCGCCGTTGTCGCAGACGTAGACGGCGCCGTCCGGGCCGATCGCCGCGCCGTTGGGACCGCCGCCGGTCTCCGCGACGGGCACGTGCGTCCCGTCGGGCAGCACCCGGGTCAGGCGCCCGGCCGCGATCTCGACGACGAGCACCGACCCGTCGGACAGCGCCACCGGGCCCTCCGGGAACGCGAGCCCTCGGGTCACCTCGTGCAGCTGCGGCGCGACGAACACCGTCACGGCCCCCTCCCCGGGTTACGGTCACCCCCGTGAACGAGGCACGGGTGCGGACCACGGTCGACGACGGCGTCGCGGAGGTGCGGCTGACCCGTCCGGACAGGCGCAACGCCCTCGACGTCGCCATGTTCTCCGCGATCGTGCACGCCGCGCACGCTCTGCGCGACCGCGCCGACGTCCGCGCGGTGGTGCTCTCCGGCGAGGGTCCGGACTTCTGCGCCGGGCTGGACCGGGACATGTTCCGCGCGATGCGCTCCGGCGAGCGGCTCTCCGCCACCGCCGACCTGCCGCCGCTGCCCGACGGGTCGCCGGCCCGGGCCACCGGGCAGCGCGCGGTGTACGGCTGGGTGGAGCTGCCGGTCCCGGTGATCGCCGCGGTGCAGGGGCACGCGCTCGGGGGCGGGCTGCAGATCGCGCTGGGCGCGGACCTGCGGATCGTCGCCCCGGACGCGACCCTGTCCGTGCTGGAGGTCCACTGGGGGCTGGTGCCGGACATGTGCGGCACGGTGCTGCTGCCGGAGCTGGTGGGCCGTGACGTGGCGAAGGACCTCACCTTCACCGGGCGCCGGGTGTCGGGCACCGAGGCGGTCGCGCTCGGGCTGGCGACGCGCGTCGACGACGACCCGCGCGCCGCGGCCCTCGCCACGGCCAGGGAGATCGCCGGTCTGAGTCCGCACGCCGTCCGGGCGGCGACGCGGCTGCTGGGCACGACCCGCCCGCCCGCCGAGCAGCTCGCCGCGGAACAGGCCGAGATCGGCGCCCTCGTCGGCAGCCCGAACCAGCGCGAGGCCGTGACCGCGCGGCTCGAGGGCCGTCCGCCGGTGTTCGCCGCCGGCGAGCCCCACTCGTGACGACGACGCCGCCGCCCCGGCCGGGGACCCTCGGTCGCCGGAGGTCGTCATGGCACCACCCGGCGGTCCCGACGGCGAGTGGCTCGACCTCGTCGCCGACCTGCTGCAGGCCCCGGTCGTCCACCGGCCCGACGACCGGGTCGGCGCGGTCGGCGGTCCTGAACCGCACGCCACGGCCGAGGGCCACCGCCGAGGCGGTCGCCGCCCGCCGCGCGCCGCGCCGCGCGGTGGCGGTCAGCGGGCGGCGAGCCGCTCCCGTGCGCGGCCGGCCGCACGGGCCCGGCCCGGATCGGGTCGGTGGGTCCGCACCGGCTGGGTGTCCCGGACCAGGGCCCGCAGCGCGCCCGGGCCGGCGCCGGTGAGCCCGGCCGCGCGGGCCTGCACCAGCGCGTTGCCGAGCGCGGCCGCCTCCACCGGCCCGGCGACGACCGGGCGTTCGCAGGCGTCGGCGGCGAGGTCGCAGAGCAGCGTGTTGCGTGCGCCGCCGCCGACCAGGTGCACGACCGGCACGGAGCGCCCGGACAGCTCGGCGGCCCGGTCGACGGCCGAGCGGTAGGCCAGCGCGAGGCTGTCCAGCACGCACCGCACGACGGCGGCCCGGTCCCCGGGGACCGGCTCACCGCGCTCGCGGCAGGCCGCGGCGATCCGGGCGGGCATGTCGCCGGGCTCGAGGAACCGCGGGTCCCCCGCGTCGACGACGGCGGCGAACGCCGGCCGCCGTGCCGCCGCGGCCAGCAGCGCCCCGAGATCGGGCGGGATGCCGCCGTCGGCCTCGGTCCAGGTGCGCAGCGACTCCTGCAGCAGCCACAGACCCATCACGTTGCGCAGGAACCGCACCGTCGAGTCCACGCCCAGCTCGTTGGTGAAACCGGCGGCACGGGCCTCGTCGGTGAGCACCGGCTCGTCCAGCTCCACCCCGACCAGCGACCAGGTGCCGCAGGAGACGTAGGCGAAGTCGTCGCCGGCCGCGGGGACGCCGAGCACGGCCGACGCGGTGTCGTGCGAGCCGACGGCGCCGACCGGCACCGGGCCGGCGAGGCCGGTGGCCTGGAGCACCTCGGGCAGCAGCTCCCCGATCCGGTCGCCCGGCTCGACCAGCGACGGCAGCAGCGACGGGTCGAGCCCGAGCCGGCCGGCGAGCTCGCCCGCCCACCGCCGCGTCCGCACGTCGAGCAGGCCGGTGGTGGAGGCGTTGGTGATCTCGGCGCCGACGGCGCCGGTGAGCCAGTGCGCGACCAGGTCGGGCACCAGCAGCACCCGGTGCGCCGCGTCCAGCGCGGCCGACCCCCGCCGGGCGGCGAGCTGGAACACCGTGGTGAACGGCAGGTGCTGCAGACCGTTGACCGCGTACAGCTCGTCCGGCCCGACGACGGCGTGCACCGCGTCGACACCGGCCCGGTGCGACGGGTCGCGGTAGTGCACCGGGTTGCCGAGCAGCGCGCCGTCGCGGTCGAGCAGCCCGACGTCGACCGCCCAGCCGTCGACGCCGACGCCGTCGAGCCGCCCGGCGGTGCGGCCCGCCGCCCGTAGCCCGTCGAGGACCCCCCGGTACAGGTCGAGGACGTCCCAGTGCAGGGTGCCGCGCACGCGTACCGGCCGGTTGGCGAACCGGTGGGCCTCGGTCAGCTCGAGCGTCCCCGGCCCGACGCGGGCGGTCATGACCCGACCGCTGGACGCGCCCAGGTCGACCGCGGCGAAGGTCGCGGTACCGGTCGGGACGCTCACCGCAGGAAGGCCGCGGCGACGCCGGAGTCGACCGGCACGTGCAGCCCGGTGGTGCGGGTCAGGTCACCGCCCGTCAGCGCGAACACCGCGTCCGCGACGTGCGACGGCAGGACCTCGCGCTTGAGGATGGTGCGCTGCGCGTAGTACTCGCCGAGCTCGGACTCCTCGACGCCGTAGACGGCGGCGCGCTGCGCGCCCCAGCCGCCGGCGAAGATCCCGGAGCCGCGCACGACGCCGTCGGGGTTGATGCCGTTGACCCGGATCCCGTGGCCCCCGAGCTCGGCGGCCAGCAGCCGGACCTGGTGGGCCTGGTCGGCCTTCGTGGCGCCGTAGGCCACGTTGTTCGGGCCCGCGAACACGGAGTTCTTGGACGAGATGTACACGATGTCTCCGCCGAGCCCCTGCTCGACCATGATGCGGGCGGCCTCCCGGGAGACCAGGAACGACCCCTTGGCCATCACGTCGTGCTGCAGGTCCCAGTCGGCCTCGGTGGTCTCCAGCAGCGGCTTGGAGATCGACAGCCCGGCGTTGTTGACGACCAGGTCGACCCCGCCGAAGGCCAGCGCCGCCTGCGCGAACGCGGCGGCGACCCCGTCGGCCGACGACACGTCGGCGGCCACCCCGACCGCGACGTCGGTGCCACCCAGCTCGGCCGCGGCCTCCGTGGCCCTGGGCAGGTCGAGGTCGGCGACGACGACGCAGGCGCCCTCGGCCGCCAGCCGCGCGGCGACGGCCTTCCCGATCCCGGAGGCCGCGCCGGTCACCAGCGCGACCCGGGACGCGAGCGGCTTCGGCGCGGGCATCCGGGCCAGCTTGGCCTCCTCCAGCGCCCAGTACTCGATGCGGAACTTCTCGGACTCGTCGATCGGGGCGTAGGTGGAGACGGCCTCGGCGCCGCGCATCACGTTGATCGCGTTGACGTAGAACTCACCGGCGACGCGCGCGGTCTGCTTGTCCGTGCCGAAGGAGAACATCCCGACGCCGGGGACCAGCACGATCGCGGGGTCGGCGCCGCGCATCGCGGGCGTGCCGGGTTCGGCGTGGCGCTCGTAGTAGGCGCGGTAGTCCTCGCGGTAGGCCGCGTGCAGCTCGCGCAGCCGGGCCACGGTCCGATCGACGGTCGCCGTCGCCGGCAGGTCCACGACCAGCGGCCTCACCTTGGTGCGCAGGAAGTGGTCCGGACACGAGGTGCCCAGCTCGGCCAGCGGGGCGAGCTTCTCGCGGGACAGGAAGTCCAGCACCGGGCCGGAGTCGGTGAGGTGCCCGACCTGCGGGCGGTCGGTGGAGGCCAGGCCGCGGACGACGGGGGCGAGCGCGGCGGCCTTCGCGCGGCGCTGCGCCTCGGGCAGCGGCTCGTACCCGGGACGCACCGGGCCGAAGGGCTCCGGCGCGCCCCGGGAGTCCAGGTAGCGCTGCGCGGTGCGGATGATCTCCAGCGAGTGCGCCTCGCACGTCTCGGCGTCGGCGCCCCAGGCCGTGATGCCGTGTCCGCCGAGGACCACGCCGATCGCCTGCGGGTTCGCCTCGGCGACGGCGGCGATGTCGAGCCCGAGCTGGAACCCGGGACGGCGCCACGGCACCCAGAGCACGCGGTCGCCGAAGATCTCCTCGGTGAGCGCCTCGCCGTCGGCGGCGCAGGCGATCGCGATGCCGGCGTCGGGGTGCAGGTGGTCGACGTGCGGCGCGGCGACGAGGCCGTGCATCGCGGTGTCGATCGACGGCGCCGCGCCGCCGCGGCCGTGCAGGCAGTAGTCGAACGCGGCGACCATCTCGTCCTCGCGCTCGACGCCGGGGTAGACCTCGACGAGCGAGCGGAGCCGGTCCAGGCGCAGCGCGGCCAGGCCCTGCTCGGTCAGCGTGCCCAGATCACCGCCGGAACCCTTGACCCAGACCAGCTCGACGTCCCCGCCGGTGACCGGGTCGGTGGCGGTGCCCTTGGCGGAGGTGTTGCCGCCGGCGTAGTTGGTGGTGCGCGGGTCGGCGCCCAGGCGGCGCGAGCGGGCGATCAGGTCGGCGACGACGGGGTGGGTGCTCATGGTCTCCTCGGTCGGTCTCGGATGTCCGGAGGTGGGGCGTCGCCGGCCGTCAGGCGCCCCAGGACGCCTGCTCGCCGCCGACGCGCGTCGCGGCGAGGTGCTGGTCGTGGCCGGACGCGCGGTAGGCGGCGAACGGGTCGGCGGCCAGGCCCCGCGCCTCGCGGAACTCGGCCAGCAGGGGACGGACGTCGGTGGCGTAGGCGTCGACGAGCACCTGGTGCGCGCCGAGGACGTCCCCGGCGGTCTGCGCCCGGCGCAGCGCGGCGCGATCGACGAGCAGCGCCCTGGCGGTGGCCTCCTGCACGTTGAGCACCGAGCGGATCTGGCCCTGGATCTTCGGCTCGATGTTGTGGCACTGGTCGAGCATGAAGTTCACGCCGGCGCCGGTGAGGGCGCCGTTGCCGACGATCTCG
This sequence comes from Pseudonocardia spirodelae, assembly GCF_037727765.1. NCBI lineage: Bacteria > Bacillati > Actinomycetota > Actinomycetes > Pseudonocardiales > Pseudonocardiaceae > Pseudonocardia > Pseudonocardia spirodelae. Next base: position 25,357 of record NZ_JBBJUP010000020.1, read on the forward strand.
TTCATGATCCGGAACAGCTGGAACGGGTCGGCGGCGCCGACGATCAGGTCGTCGTCGGCGTAGTTGCGGGAGTTGAAGTCGAAGGCGCCCAGCCGCCCGGCGCGCAGCAGCTGCACCACGATGAACTCGATGTTGGTGTTCGGCGCGTGGTGGCCGGTGTCGAGCACGACGTGGGCACGGTCGCCCAGCGCGAGGCAGTGCAGTAGCGACGTGCCCCAGTCCGGGACGTCGGTGGCGTAGAAGTACGGCTCGAAGAACTTGTACTCCAGCAGCAGCCGCATGTGCGGGTCGAGCAGCGCGTAGATCTCGGACAGCGACTCGGCGAGGCGGTCCTGGCGGGCCCGGATGTCGTCCTGCCCGGCGTAGTTGGTGCCGTCGGGCAGCCAGAGCTTGAGGTCGGTCGAGCCGGTGGCCCGCATGACCTCGACGCACTCCGCGTGGTGGGCGATCGCCTTCCTGCGCACCAGCGGGTCGGGGTGGGTGAGCGAGCCGAGGCGGTAGTCGTCGTCCTGGAACAGGTTCGAGTTGACCGCGCCGATCGCCACCCCCTCGTCGGCGGCGTGTGCGGAGAGCGCGGCGTAGTCGTCGACCCGGTCCCACGGGACGTGCAGCGACACGCGGGGCGCGAGGCCCGTGTACCGGTGCACGGTCGCGGCGTCGGCCACCTTCTCGTAGGGCGTGCGGGCGGTACCCGGCTGCCCGAAGACCTTGAACCGGGTGCCGGAGTTCCCGAACGCCCAGCTCGGCAGCTCGATCGCCTGCGCGGCCAGCGCGGACAGGACCGTCTCGGACGGCGTCATCGGTGATCACTCCGTGTTCTCGGCTCGACCGCCACCGCAGGGCAGTCGATTGAAACGAATCAAATTTCTCGCGCCGACCGTACGGTCACGCCCGCCGGACGGTCAATCCCCCGCAACGCCGCCAAGATCGTCGAGCTCCGCCATCGACACTTGCTCCCTTGCCTCGGATCGATGTGCCGTGCCACACTCCGCCGGCGCCATTGGTGAAACGGTTCATTTCTCCGCCAACACCGCCGGGGACGAAGCCCGTCTCACCGAGTACGTCCACCCGGACCGAGAGCCGACCCACCTTCCGACCCCTGAGAGGGCTGCGACGATGCGAATCGGAAGCACGAACACCACCGGTTGGAAGGCGACGGCCGCCGTCGCCATGTCCAACTACATCGAGGCCGGAGCGATCATCGCCATCGCCACCAGCCTGTCGCTCTGGCAGGACGCCTTCGGCATCGACGACCTCGCCGTCGGTCTGCTCGCCGCGTTCAGCGCCAACGCCTTCGGCGCGGCGATCGGCGCCGCGATCGGCGGGCCGCTCTGCGACCGCTACGGCCGCAAGTTCATCTACACCTACGACCTCGTGGTGTTCATGGTCGGCGTGCTGGTCGCGACGTTCGCGGTCAGCTTCCCGATGCTGCTCGCCGCGTTCCTCGTCACCGGGATCGCGGTCGGCGCCGGTGTCCCCGCGTCGTGGACCTACATCGCCGAACAGGCGCCGGCGCGCGACCGGGCCCGCCACGTCGGTGCCGCCCAGCTCGCCTGGTCGGCGGGCCCGGTGGTCGGGTTCCTGTTGGCCGTCGTCCTCACCGCGCCGCTCGGCCTGCTCGGGGCCCGGCTGGTGTTCCTCCACCTGTTCGTCGTCGCAGCCGTCGTGTGGTGGATCCGTCGCGGGCTCTCGGAGTCGCGGATGTGGCAGGAGGACCGGGGCTCCGGTACCGCCGGCGGCGGTACCGGGCTGCGGGCGCTGTTCCGCGGGCGGGCCAACGTCACCGCCCTGCTCGTCCTGTTCGGCATCTACGGGTTCTGGAACCTCGTCGCCGGACAGATGGGCATCTTCATGCCGCGGGTCTACGCGACCTCCGGCGTCACCAGCGAGGTCGAGCAGAACCTGCTGCAGGCGCTGCTGTGGACCTGCACCGTGCTCGCGACCTACTTCGGGTTCATGCGCTACGGCGACCGGATGAGCCGCCGCGCGCTCTACGTGATCGGTGCCGCGCTCGGCATCCTCGCCTGGGTCGTCCTGGTCTTCGCGGAGGCGGACCTGCCACTGCTGCTGCTGTTCGCGGTCTGCTGGGGCGTGTCCGCCGGGATCGGCGCCCAGGCGTTCTACGCACTGTGGACCAGCGAGCTGTTCGCCACGCGGTACCGGGCGAGCGCGCAGGGCGTGCTCTTCTTCGCCGTCCGCTCCGCCATCGGCGTCCTGAGCTACTGGTTCCCGACCCTGCTCGCCAGCCGGGGCGTCGCCGCGGTCGGCCTGCTGATGATCGCCTTCCTGGTGGTCGCGCTGGTGGTCGGCGCGGTCTTCGCGCCGGACACCCGCGGCAAGACCCTGGAGCAGATCGAGGTCGAGCGCCACGGCGGCGTCGTGTCCCCGCGGGCCGCCCACACCCCCGCACCGGGCGCGTCGACGGCCGGCTGACGTGTCCGCCCCGACGGGCGCGGGGTGTCCTGCGCGGCGGCTACCGTGGACCGGTACCCCAGCTCGACCGGAGGGCGGTCCGTGGCCAGCATCAAGGACGTCGCGCGGCTCGCCGGTGTCTCGCTCGGCACCGTCAGCAACGTCCTCAACCGCCCCGAGCGTGTCGGCGCCGAGCGCCGCGCCCGGGTCGAGCGGGCCATCGAGGAGCTGGGCTTCGTCCGCAGCGAGCCCGCCCGCCAGCTGCGCGCCGGGATGAGCCGCACCGTCGCCGTCGTCGTCCTCGACGTCACCAACCCGTTCTTCGGTCAGATCGTCGAGGGCGCGGAGGAGGTCGCCGAGGAGCACGACGCGCAGGTCGTGGTCTGCAACAGCGCAGGCGACCCGGCGCGCGAGGCCCGCCACCTCGACCGGCTCCTGCAGCAGCAGGTCGCGGGCATCCTGCTCTCCCCGGTGCACGAGGTCGCGAGCGCGGCCCAGCTCGCGTCGCGCCGGTCCCGTCCGCCGGTGGTGTTCGTCGACCGGGTGCCGGCCGGGCCCGGCTTCGCCTCCGTCGCCGTCGACGACGTCCGTGGCGGTGGCCTGGTCGGCGAGCTGCTCAGCGACACCGGGCACGAGCGCGTCGCCTTCGCCGGCGGGCCGACCGGCCTGCGCCAGGTCGTCGACCGGCTGCACGGGCTGCGCTCGGGGTTCCGCGGCCGGGAGCCGGTGCACGTCGTCGACGTCGACGAGCTCACCATCCGGGCCGGTGCGACCGTGCTCGACGAGCTGGCGGCCCTGCCCGCCACGACCCGGCCCACCGCGGTGTTCTGCGCGAACGACCTGCTCGCGATCGGTGTGCTCAACGCCTGCGTGCGGCGCGGCGTCGACGTGCCGGGCGAGCTGTCCGTCGTCGGCTACGACGACATCTCCTTCGCCGAGACCGCGAGCGTCGCCCTGACGACGGTCGCCCAGCCCGCCCGGCGGCTCGGCACCGAGGCGGCCAGGCTCCTGCTCGACGGCGAGCAGCGCAGCGTGGTGTTCTCCCCGGAGCTCGTGGTGCGTGCGTCCACCCGCGCCGGACCGGGCACCTGAGCGACGGCGCGGGCCTCCGGGCACGGAGTGCGCGATCGCGTTCCGCGGACAGGGGTCGACGGCGCCGGCCCCTCCGCGTCAGCGGGCGCCGGGCGCCCGGAGCTCCACGGCCCGACCGACCTCGTCGGCGAGGCCCTCCAGCTCGGCGACCAGACCCGCCGCGTCCGCGGGCCCCGCCCGCACGACCGCATCGGCCGACGGCTCGCCGCCGAGGCGGTCCGGCGTCGTCCGGATCTGGCGGTAGTGACCGTGCGGCGTGGCCTGTACCAGCAGGAACGCCCGGGGACGCGGCGAACCGGGAGCACCGCCGGCGCCCAGCTCGGCCAGCGCGTAGACCTCCGCCATCCGCTCCAGCAGGGCCACCTCCGCGGCGGTGGCACCGCGCCGCAGCAGCTCCGGTCGCAGGCGGTCCCGGTCCTGCGCGCAGGCCCGCCCGACCTCGACCAGCGCCCGCATCGGCAACCGGACCTGCGGGCCGGGACCGGACCGGATCGGGCCGAGCAGCTCCACCAGCACCGCGGCGGCGCGGTCCACCGCGACGGGCGCGACGGCGACGTGGTCGTCGCTGCGGACCGCCAGCACGGCGCGACGGCCCCGCAGCCCGACCACCGCGCGCAGCGGGTACGGCTCGGCCACGTGCAGCTCGCGGGTCCGGTCCGGGCGCGCGACCGTGTCCAGGTCGGTCGCCAGCCCCGCGTCGACACCGCCCGGTCCGGCCAGGCCGCGGGCGACGAGCACGGCCAGGGTGTCGCGCACGACCTGCGCACGCTCGCGTTCGGTCCGGCCGGGGCCGGTCAGCTCCAGGACCGCGGGCCGGGGCAGGTCGAGCAGGTCGCAGGCGACGTCGAACTCGGTGGTGCTCAGCACCGTCGCGCCGCGCAGCTCCCGGACCCCGCTCATCGGCGCTCCGTCTCCTCGGGGGCCAGCACCGCGTCCACGGCCGCCGCGCCCACGTCGAACAGGGAGTCCGACGCGACGACGTAGCGGTTGCGGTGCTCCGGCCGGTCCCCACCGCCCGCCCCGGTCGCCACGGGTCCGTGGCCCGGCAGGGCCGTGCCGCGTTCCGCGGAACGCGGTCCGGCGGTCTCCGGGTGCCCGCTCCCGCGGCCGGGGGCGGCGGTCCCGTTCCCGGTGCCGGGCTGCGGGGGCGTGCCGCCGGACCCCCACGGAACCGTCCCGCCGCCGGACCCCCACGGAACCGTCCCGCCGCCGGTCCCCCACGGGACCGACCGGGCGCCGGTGCCCCGCGGGGTCGCGGGGCCGGCGGCCTGACCGGGCGGCGGCCACGGGGCCGGGCCGGCGACGGGCTCGGGTGGCGGCGGGATCCGGTTCCGGGCCAGGGAGTCGTCGAAGGCCGTCGTCCGGTCGGGCACCGTGGGAGCCGGACGGCCGTCCGGCGCCGGTCCGGTGTCGGCGGGCCGGGTCGTGACATCCGGACGGTTCCGGGGGTCGGTTGTGCCGTCCCCGGTGGAGCTACCGATCCCCGGGCCCCGGGCGGTCCCGACGCCGTCGCCGACGCCGCCGTCCGTGGTGCCGCCGGTCGTCGTGCGGTCGTCCGTCGGGGGGTCGTCCGTCCCCGACCGGCCCGCGCCGCCCGTCGCTCCGCCACCGGCGCCGTCGCCCGATCCGGGGTATCGACCGCCGGCCCCGGGGGCCGCCCCGACTCCCGCGGGTCCGGGTGCGCCCGGACCCGCGCCACCGCCGTGCCCGCCGACGGGGTCCGCAGGCCCGGCGGCACCCGGCGTGGGCACCACGAACGCGTTCGCCGCCTGCCAGGTCGTGATGTTGTGCGCGCGCAGCGCATGGTCGGCCCGCTCCGAGTTCGCGGCGTTGGCCTCGGAGTAGGACAGGCGGCTGTCGAGCACCCCGAACGCGGCCTGCCACCAGTCGTTCCTGCTCCATCCCAGCCAGCCGCCCCGCGCCGGGTCGTCGTACACGACCCGGCCCCGCATCTCGGTGAACGACTGCGAGTACGCGGCCAGGCTGTCGCCCCCGCCCGTCGCGGACGCCGACGCCGTCGAGAGCCCGGACGCGGTGGCGTCCGAACGCTGCCGAGCCGCGTCCGACGCGGGGCCGCTCCACTCGACGCCCAGCTTGCGGATGCCCTCCCGCGTCCGGTCCGACGCGGACGACGAGACGTGGGCCAGGGTCGTCAGCAGGTCGCCGGTGGGATCGACGACGGCGGCACCGGGCGCGTCGGCGAGCCAGGCCGCCTTCTCCTGGATCGGGAACGCCTCGAACCTGTACTCCCGGAACGGGACGGCGCCGGTCACCGGGTCACCGCGTCACGGGCGGCGGGGCGAGGTGCGGGTAGGCCCGCCGGAACGAGTCCGCGATCTCGGCCTCGGCGTGGCCGTACTCCCGCGCGGCCTCGGCGAGCCGCTCGCTCACCTCCCGCAGCTCATCTCGCTCGGTCTTGTACATCGCAACGATCGCATTCACCCGGGTCTGGAAGTCGGGGGTGTAGTCATGCGAGATCGGGTCGTGGCCAGGCTGCCCGAGCGTGAATGCCAGCCTGGACTCCTCCAGCGCATCCGCCATCTCCGTGTACTGAGCGAGGTAGAGACGATGCAGCTGCAGCACGTTCGCGGCGCTCACCTGGAGCATCAGACCGTCCGACGCGGTGCGGCGCGGCTCGTGCGCAGAGGTCGTCACGGCCGCGACGGTAGGCATCTCCGACGGCGCACGGGCGAGTTCCGGGCGCAGTCGTTCGCGATCGGGAAGCTCAACGCCGAAGGTTGTCGAGTACCTCGCCCGCGAAGTCCGAGGCCAGTACACAGACGTTGTCCACAGCGGCCGGGTCGCTGCCGTCGCGCTGGTCCCCGCTGCCGGCCACCTGGACGCGGACCGTCTGCGTGTCGTTCACGTCGACGGGCAGCTGGCAGAACGGGTCCGTTCCTGCGGCGTTGTGGGCCGCGTCCGGTTCGCGGACCGCGCCGTAGCCGTCGACGATCACCAAGCGCGACTCCCCCGGGACCCAGGCCGTGACCGCGGAGGCCTCGACGATCTGGACCGTCCAGCTGATGCCGGTGCTCTCACTGCGCCACAGGCACCCCGGTGACGGCTTGCCACCGACCTGGGCCACCTTGGCCCGCTCCCGGTCGATGCTCCGCGCCGCCTTCTGCTCCGCCGTCAACGTCGCACACAGATCCACACCCGACAGATCCAACGCCACCGGACGCACCGGGAAGGGACCCACCGGACCGGCCGGCACCTCCCCCACCGACCCGCACCCGGCCGGAACCAGCACCGCGAGCAGACACATCACGACCGCACCACGACGACCGACCACCACCGTGACCCTCCGAACGCCGAGCACGCGAGCGACGCCCGGGCTGACGACCCGCCGGCACCCGGCAGGCCCGTTCAGCCCAGCTCGACCAGGAACGGCAGCTCCGACGCGTCGTACCAGGCCAGCTCGAAATCCTCCGCCTCCCCGACGAGGAACTCCGCGTCGAGGTCGCCGAGGTCCGCCTTGTCCACCGCGCCCGACGCCTCCCGCACCGCGTGCTCCGCCTCCGGCAGGTCCACGTGCACGGCGGCGATCTTCGACAGCGGGACCGGACCGGTCACGCGCACGGCGCCGTCGTCGAGGTCCGGGCGCAGGGTCACGTCGTCGGTGTCGGCGGACACGACGACCCGGCGCGCGGGCGTGCCGTCCTCGCCGAGCCCGAACTCGACCGAGAGCAGCCGCAGCGACGCCCGCGCGGCCTCGCTCATCGCGGCGTACTCGAGCTCCTCGTCGTCACCGGCGGTGTAGGACTCGCGCAGCTTCGGCGTCAGCGCGAACGCGGTGCCGCCCAGCGGCTCGAACTGTCCCGTCTTCACGGTGCGGGCCAGCATCGGCCAGGTGGCGGGGAGGTAGATCCGCACGTGTCATCCCGTCTGTCGCAACGTCTCGAGGAGCTCCTCGAGCGACTCGTTCACCATCCCGGCGAGCACGTCCAGGTCGCCCATGGCGTCGCGGTCCCCGTTGAGGCCGTAGTAGACACCGCCGTCGTAGCTGGTCAGGCCGATCGACACGGCCTGGCCCTTCGCCAGCGGGACCACCGGGAACATCTCCAGCATCCGCGCGCCCGCCGCGTAGAGCGGGAACTGCGGGCCGGGCACGTTGGTGACGACCAGGTTGAAGAAGTGCCGCGCCATGCCGTTGGCGGCCCGCGCCCCGACGGCGTGCAGGGTCGGCGGGGCGAACCCGCCGATCCGGACGAGCGTGTCCGCGCCGACGGCGTCGCCGGTGTCGGTGTGCTCGCGCATCTGGTGGGTGACCTGGTGCAGGCGCACCAGCGGGCTGGGCTCGCCCACCGGCAGGTCGACCAGGAACGACGCCACGCGGTTGCCGAGTGAGCTGCCGGTCGCCGAGCTGGGCACGTCGCCCTCGCCGCGCACCGACAGCGGCACCAGCGCGCGCACCGACGACGACCCGCCCACCGGTTCGCCGCGCGACATCAGCCAGGTCCGCAGGGCCCCGGCGATGACGGCGAGCACGACGTCGTTGACGTCACAGCCGTAGGCCGCGCGGACCGTGCGGTAGTCCTCCAGGTCGGTGCGGGCGAGCGCGAAGCGGCGCTGGGTGGAGATCTCGGCGTTGAGCGGGAGCCCGGGGGCGCGGCGGCCCGCGGTGCGCGCCATCGTCAGGACCTTGCCCGCCGCCCCGGCGAGCTTGCCGACGGTGGCCAGCGCGTCGCCCGCGGCGACCCGGACGTTGTCGACGATCTCGGTCGGGCGGGTGACCGCCTCGGACAGCGCGTCGAGCACCAGCTGGCCGTCGGTCGGCTCCGGGCGCGGCATCCACAGCTCGTCGGGTGTGGCGCGCGGCTCGGCGGAGACGTCCAGGATCACCTGGCCGATGTCGATCGCGGAGATCCCGTCGACCATCGCCTGGTGGGTCTTGGTCAGGATCGCGACGCGCTGCCCGTGGCCCTGCGGGTCGGACAGGCCCTCGATCAGGTACATCTCCCACAGCGGACGGGTGTGGTCCAGCGGGCGCGACATCAGACGTCCGACCAGGTCGGTCAGCTGGTCCTCGCTGCCCGGACGGGGCAGCGCGGAGCGCCGCACGTGGTAGGCGATGTCGAACTCGGGGTCGTCCACCCAGACCGGGCGTGCCAGGTTCCCCGGGACGTGACGGACCTTCTGGCGGTAGCGCGGCACGAGGGCGATCCGCTGCTCGATCAGCTCGACGAGCCGGCCGTGGTCGAAGCCGTCGTCGGGGCGGTCGAACACGGCGACGCCGCCGACGTGCATCGGCGTGGTCGCCTCCTCCAGGTACAGGAAGGACGCGTCGAGGGGGGAGAGCCGGGACGGCATGGTCGCGATCCTACGTGCGCGTGGGATCGTGGCCGCCGTGACCGACCCCGCCGTCTCGCCCAAGGACCGCTTCATCACGGTGTACGGCCGCAAGCCCGTCCTCGAGGCACTCGCGGACCCCGGCCTGCAGGTCGACAAGATCGTGCTCGCCGACTCGGTGCGGGGCGGCGCCGAGCGCGAGATCACCGGTGCGGCCCGCGGGCGCGGGGTGCCCGTGCAGCGCGCGAGCGCGCAGCGGGTGAAGGTGCTCGCCGGCAACGGGCGGCACGACCAGGGGGTGCTCGCCGACGTCGTCGCGCCGCGGATGGCGCCGCTGGAGCACTTCCTGTCCGACCTCGGCACCCGGCGGCCCGCGTCGGTGCTGGTGCTCGACGCGGTGACCAACCCGTCGAACGTCGGGATGATCCTGCGCAGCGCGACGGCCGCCGGCCTGGACGGCGTGCTGCTCCCCCGCCGCGGGGTTCCCGCCATCGACCCGCTGGTCATCAAGGCCTCGGCCGGAGTGGCGTTCGCGGCGCCGGTGCTGCGCTCCGGCACCGCCGCCGAGGGGGTCGAGCTCATGCGGGCGGCCGGGTTCGGCGTGTTCGGCCTCGACGCCGGCGGGGACTCCCTGCTCGACGCGACGCTCCCGCCGCGGGTCGCGCTGGTGCTGGGCAACGAGACCGACGGTCTCACCGACCCGGTGCGCGAGCGCCTCGACGGGATCCTCTCGCTGCCGATGTACGGCGGGGTGGAGTCGCTGAACGTCGCCTCCGCCGGGGCCGTCGCCGCCTACGAGCTGCTGCGCCGGCGCTGACCCGGACCCCCCGCCGCCGCCGGCGGGAACCGGCTGTGCGCAGCGGTACGCAGAACGGCGCGCATGCTCCTAGTGTCGGGCAGATGGTGCGACGACGCATGCCCCGCCCGTCCGAGCTGGCGCCGCTGCTGCGGCCGGCCAGGCCGACCCTGGACCGCACGGCGGCCCGCCTCGCCCGCGCGTCGAGCATCGGCGACCTGCGCGAGCTGGCCCGCCGCCGGGCCCCGCGGGCGGTGTTCGACTACACCGACGGCGCCGCCGAGGACGAGGTGAGCCTGCGCCGGGCCCGCGAGGTGTGGGCGTCGGTGGAGTTCTCCCCCACCGTGCTCACCGACGTGTCGCGGGTCGACACCGGCCGCGAGATCCTCGGGGTGCGCTCCGCGCTGCCGTTCGCGCTGGCCCCGACCGGGTTCACGCGGATGATGCACACCGAGGGCGAGCGCGCCGTGGCCGCCGTCGCCGCGCGGGCCGGGATCCCCTACGCGCTGTCGACGATGGGCTCGACGACGATCGAGGGCGTCGCCGAGGCCGGCCGCGGCGGGCGGCACTGGTTCCAGCTCTACCTCTGGCGGGACCGCTCGGTCGCCCGCGAGCTGGTCTCGCGCGCCCAGGCGTCCGGGTTCGACACGCTGCTGCTCACCGTGGACACCCCGGTCGGCGGGAACCGGCGCCGCGACGCCCGCAACGGCCTGTCCATCCCGCCCGCGCTGTCGCTGCGGACCTTCCTCGACGGTGCCCGCCACCCCCGCTGGTGGTTCGACCTGCTCACCACCGAACCGCTGACCTTCGAGTCGCTCGCCGCGGGCGGCGGCACGCCGTTCGAGGTGATCAACCGGGTCTTCGACCCGGCGCTGACCCTGGACGACGTCGCCTGGCTGCGCGAGACCTGGCCCGGCACGCTGGTGGTCAAGGGCGTCCAGTCGGTCACCGACGCGCGCCGCGTCGCCGACGCGGGGGCCGACGGCGTGCTGCTGTCCAACCACGGCGGGCGCCAGCTCGACCGGGCCCCGGTGCCGGCCGAGCTGATCGAGCCGGTCGTGCAGGAGCTGGGCGACGACGCCGAGGTCCTGGTCGACACCGGCATCACCCACGGCGGCGACGTCGTCGCGGCCGTCGCGCTCGGCGCGCGCGCCGCCCTGGTCGGCCGCGCGTACCTCTACGGGCTCATGGCCGGCGGCGAGGCCGGCGTGGAGCGGGCGGTGGAGATCCTGCGGGCCGAGGTGGAGCGCACGATGCAGCTGCTCGGCGTGACCCGGGTCGAGGACCTCCGCCCGGAGCACGCACGGCTCCGTTCGTCGACGGTGACCGACCCGCACCCGAACGGGGGACGCGCCGGGCATGCGCCGGGCCGCTGAGGGCGCGACGATGTGGGCATGAGTTTCCTGGACAAGGCCAAGGAACTGCTCGGCAAGCACGACGACAAGGTCGACCAGGCCCTGAACAAGGTCGGTGACGCGGCGAAGAAGAAGTACGCCGGTCACGACGGCCACATCGACACCGCGACGAAGTTCGCGCGCGAGCGGACCGGCGCCGGCGACACCACGGCGCAGCAGCCCGGACAGCCGGGCCCCGACGGCCAGGCGCCGCCGCCCCCGGCGCCGGGCCAGCAGCCGGGCCAGGCCCCGCCGCCGCCCCCGCAGCAGTAGTCGCCACGACGTCCCGGGCGACCGCCGGGACGCCCCACGAGGCGCCGTCCGCACGACGCGGGCGGCGCCTCCGCACGTCACGGGCCGGTGCTCAGCCCTGCGCGGGTACCCCGAGCAGCACCTCGAGCTCGGCGAGGGTGCTGTCCGCGCCGGTGTGCCGGACCCCGACGGCGCCGGCCGCGGCGGCCCCGCGCACGCAGGCCGCGAGGTCGTCGACGACGACGCAGTCGGCCGCGGCCAGCTCCAGCTCCGCCGCCGCGGCGGCGAAGGCGTGGGGACTCGGCTTGCGCGCACCGCGGACCGCGCCGAGCAGCACGGTGCCGAACGCCGCGGCGACGTCGTCGGGCACGGCGTGCGCCCCGGAGAACAACGCGGTGCGCACGCCCGCGGCCGCGGCCCGGCGGGCGTAGCCGAGCAGGAGCTCGCCGTCGCCGGGCACGTCCAGGACGCCGCCGTAGTCGACGATCAGGCCGCGCAGGGCCGGTGCACCGGACATGCGGGGAACGGTACCCCGCGGCCGCACCCCGGCGCGCGACTCCGGATCACCGCGCGCACGTCCACCATGACGAGGTCGATCCACCACCACTCCACAGGGATGATATCGATCCAGCTCACGCGGCCGGTGGCAATGTCACTGTCCGAAAATCTGACTCCCGCAGCCATGTCGACGTCGCGTTTCCTGGCACTTTCCGATTAGGTGCCGCCGAGTAACCGGATGTTCTCGCTCCGCTGATAGCATTACGACGCGGTAGGCGGTACACCGAACGCGTGCGAGCGGGGACCGAGAGCCGTATCCAGCTCTGCGCGGAACGGACCCGCGCGGACGACTCCGTCATACCCGCGCCGCGTGTCCTTCCCGCCGGGATCCGCGATCCCGGCGACCTCGTCGAGCGCGGGGTGCTGCGGGCCGCCGTCGCCGGTGACCCGGACGCCGTCCGCGCGGTGCTCGCCGAGGTGCAGATCCTCGGACGGCGCCTGTCCCGGGCCCGGCTCGGCAGCCGCGACGACGGCCGGACCGACGTCGACGACGTGACGCAGGAGATCTGCCTGGCCGCCGTCCGGGCGCTGCGGGGGTTCGACGCCGACGGCGCGCTGCCCCTGCGGGCCGTGGTCATCGGCATCGCCCGGCACAAGATCGCCGACGCCGTCCGCGCGGCCGCCCGCAACCGCACCGACGCCGTCGCCGAGGTGCCGGACGCGGTCGACCAGGCGCCCCGGCCGGAGGACCTGGCCCTGGCCGCGGAGGACGCGGCCACGGTGACCCGACTGCTCGCGACGCTCGACCCGCGGCAGGCCGAGATCCTGGTGCTGCGCATCGTCGGCGGGCTGTCGGCCGAGGAGGTGGCCCGCTCCTTCGGCTCCACGGCGGGCGCGGTCCGCGTCGCGCAGCACCGGGCGCTGGCCGCCCTGCGGCTGGCGCTGGCCGCGTCCGGCGGGCTCAGTCCAGCGCCCGTCTGAGGAAGCCCCGGATCCCCAGCAGGCTGAACACCACGATCGCCACGACCGGGACGAGCACGCACACCCACAGCGGGATGTGGGGCACCTGTGGAACGAGCGAGGCGCGCAGACCCTCGCTGACGTAGGTCAGCGGGTTCAGCGCCGAGAGGACCTGGAACCAGCGCAGGTCGGCCAGGGTCAGCCACGGGTACTGCACCGAGCCGGTGAACAGCAGCGGGGTGAAGATGACCGCGAAGAGGATGTTGATCCGCCGCGGCGGGACGGCCGTCCCGATCGTCAGTCCCATCGCCGCACCGAGCAGTGCGCCGAGGACGATCATCAGCAGGGCCGGGGCCAGCCCCTCGGCCGGCCACCGGACGTCGATCATCAGCAGGCCGATCGGCACCATCAGCAGGCTCGCCAGCAGGCCCCGCAGCCCCGCGAACACGACCTTCTCCACCGCCACCGCCCAGACCGGCATCGGGGCGAGCAGCCGGTCGTCGATCTCGCGGGTCCAGGACAGCTCGAACACCAGCGGCAGCGTCACCGACTGCAGTGCGCCGAACATCGCGTTGAGCGCGATGAGGCCGGGCAGCATGATCTCGCCGTAGCCCTCGGCGACGAACCCGCCGCGCCCCAGCACGACGACGAACACCAGCAGGAAGAAGAACGGCTGCACCAGCGTCTGGGCCAGGAACGACGGCAGTTCCTTGGCCGTCACGAACACGTCGCGGCGCAGCACCGCGAGGAACGCCCGCCCGGTCATCGCAGGTCCCGTCCCGTCAGGTCGATGAACACGTCCTCCAGCGTCGCCTGCCCCAGGCTGACGTCGCGCACGGCCGCCCCGTGCCGGCCGAGCAGGTCGACGACCGGCGCGAGGAGCCCGGCGGGCTCGCCGACGACCGACAGCCGGAACGCGGTGGCCCCGGTGTCGTCGCCGGGGCCGCGGCCCGCCGGCGTCTCGGCGCGGGCGACGCCGTCGAGCTCCGCCAGCGCCGCGCGCAGCGGCTCGGCACCGCCCGGGCCGGGGTCGGCCGAGACCTCGACGGTGGCGCTGCCCGGCAGCCCGCGGACCAGCGCGTCCGGGGTGTCGAGGGCCAGCAGGCGGCCGTGGTCGACGATGCCGATCCGGTCGGAGAGCTTGTGCGCCTCGTCCATGTCGTGCGTGGTCAGCACGACGGTGACGCCCTCGTCGCGCAGGCCGCGGATCTGGTCGTGCACGAACAGCCGGGCCTGCGGGTCCAGGCCGGTGGACGGCTCGTCGAGGAACAGCACCTCGGGCCGGTGCATCAGGCCGCGGGCGATCATGACGCGCTGCGCCTGCCCGCCGGACAGGTCGTCGGCGACCGACCGCGCCTTGTCGGTCAGGCCCATCCGCTCCAGCAGCTCGTCGGCCCGGCGGTTGCGCTCGGCCCGCCCGACGCCGTGGTAGGCGGCGTGGAAGACGAGGTTGTCGCGGACCCCGAGCGAGCGGTCCAGGTTCTGGCGCTGCGGGACGACGGCCAGCTTCGCGCAGACGGCGACGGCGTCGGCGCGCACGTCGAGACCGGCGACGCGCGCCGTGCCCGACGTCGGCACGACCCGGGTCGTGAGCACGCCGACGGTGGTCGTCTTGCCCGCCCCGTTCGGTCCGAGCAGCCCGAACACCTCGCCCTCGGCGACGGAGAACGACAGTCCGTCCACCGCGTTGGCGCGTGCCTTCGGATAGCGCTTCACGAGGTCGACCACCTCGACCGCCGTCCGTCCCATCGCACCCCCCGTACCGGTCACCCGTGGCGATCCTGCTCCAGGTCGGCGATCACCGCGAGCAGATACCCGCGGACGGCCTCGTCCAGCCCGTCCGGCGGCTCGCGCAGCCAGGGGCCGCGGGAGTCGGCGCGCGCGGCCCGCCAGCGGTCCCGCCCGGCGACGGTGAGCGCGACGGGCCGGACGCGCCGGTCGACGGGGTCGGCGCGGCGCTCGACCAGGCCCGCGCCCTCCAGCGTGTCGACGACGGGGGTCAGGCTGGTCGGCGCGACGCGCACCCGGGCAGCGAGCTCGCGCTGGGCCAGCCCGCCGGTGCGGGCCAGGGTGTCGAGCACCGCGAACCCGGTGACGCCGAGGCCGTGCGACCCCGTACGACGGCGGCGGTCGGCCAGCACCGCCGCGCCCGCCCGCACGACGAGGTCGGCCAGCGACTCCGGCGGCGCGTCGCCCGGACCCGGCGGCGCGACGAGGCGGGGCGGGCTCAGGTCGAGGCCGCGCCGGGCACGGCCGGCGCCGGGTGCGGGCTGCGGGGCGGGCATCGCGGCAGGCTAGGCCGCACGGTGTGCGGCCGGGCCGCGGTGGGCGGGACCGGTCGCGGTCGCGAACGGCGCGGTCGGCCCGCACCGGCACCGGCACCGGCACCGGACCGTGCGCCGGCGGATGATCCGGGGCCGGACGGTCCGGTGGCGGATCCGGACGGGCCTCGGTGGCCCGGCCCCACCCGGCCGCAGTCTCGGCACGTGACCACGACGATCGGCGCTCCGACACCCACCGCGGCGGCGACCACCGCCGCCCCGGCCCCGGCGACCGCGCCCCGGACGGCCGCCGTCCCGCCGAGCGCCGCTCCCGCGCAGCCGCCCCCGGCCACGGGCCCCGGACCCGTCCCGTGCGGCAGCGGGATCGGCACGCCCGGCGGCCCCGGTGACGGGGTCGCCCCGCGGGGCGGCACGGTGCTCGTCGCCACCTGCCCCGGCGACGGGCCCGACGTGCTCCCGCCGTGGCTCGTCGTCGTCCTGCCCGGAGGGTTCCGCATGTCCGGCGGGCCGGCGCCGGCGCCCCCGCCGGTCCGCGCCGCAGCGACACCGCCGGCCGCGCCGACCGGGCCGACCGGGCCGGGAGCCGGGAGCGCGCCGCCGGACGCCGCGCGGGTCCGATCCGCGGCCGTGGAGCTCGTGCGGGTGGTCACCGAGGTGCTGGCCGGGCGCCGCCCGCCCGCGACCCTGACCGCCGTGACCGCCCCACCGGTACGCCGCTACCTCGCCGCCGCCCGCTCCGTGCCCCCGGCCCGGCCACCGCGCGGGCGGGCCGGCCCCGGCGGGCGGGCCCGCGCACCGGGCTGCGCGACCCCGCGACGGCCACCGCGGGTGCACGTCGCCCACCCCGCGCCGGACGCGGCCGAGGTGTGCGCGACCGTCACCGTCGCCGGGCGGCTGCGGGCGCTGGCGCTGCGGCTGGACCGCGCACCGGACGGCCGGTGGCTCGCCACCGCCGTCCGGCTGCTGTGAGACCCGCCCGCGGCCCCGGCGACCTCAGCGCCTGCGGCGGTTCGCCTTCTCCGCCCGGCGGCGGTCGGCCCGGTTGACCCCCGCGCCGCCGTCGTGGCCGTTGGCCGCCACGGCGCCGGAGTTCCCGCGGGCCGGGGCCGCATAGCGACCGGTCCGGCCGGTGCCGGGAGCGGGCGCGCCGCCCTCGCCGCGACGGGCGACGCCGCCGTCCTCACCCGGGCCGCTGTACTGCAGGTTCTGCGGCGGGCTGGTGCGGAACAGGTTCGGCAGCACGACCGTCGACTCGGCCGGGTCCTCGGCGGGCACGCGGCGCACGACGGGGATCTCGGTCGTCTCCGGTTCCGCCTCCTGCACGGGGGCAGCCGGCTGCTGGACCTGCACGACCACGTTGAACAGGTGGCCGATCGTCTCCTCCTTGATGCCCTCGAGCATCGCGGAGAACATGTCGAACCCCTCGCGCTGGTACTCGATCACCGGGTCGCGCTGGGCCATGGCCCGCAGCCCGATGCCCTCCTTGAGGTAGTCCATCTCGTAGAGGTGCTCGCGCCACTTGCGGTCGATGACCTGCATGAGGACCTGCCGCTCGAGCTCGCGCATGCCGCCCTGCGGCCCGATGAGCGCGTCGATCTCGGCCTCGCGGCGCGCGTAGGCGGCCTCGGCGTCGGCGAGGATCGTCTTCTCCAGCTCCTCGGCGGAGAGGTCGTCGACGTCCTCGGCGACGGTGCGCCAGTCCAGCGACACCGGGTACAGGCCCTTGAGGGCGGTCCAGAGCTTCTCGAGGTCCCAGTCCTCGGAGTAGCCCTCGGCGGTGGCGCCGGTGACGTAGCCGTGGACGACGTCCTCCAGCATGTTGCGCGTCTGGCGCTGGACGTCCTCGCCGTCGAGTACCCGGCGGCGCTCGTCGTAGATGACCTTGCGCTGCTGGTTGAGGACCTCGTCGTACTTGAGGACGTTCTTGCGGATCTCGAAGTTCTGCTGCTCGACCTGGGTCTGCGCGCTGCGGATGGCGCGCGTGACCATCTTGGCCTCGATCGGCACGTCGTCCGGCAGGTTGAACCGGTTCATGATCGACTCGACGACGTGGCCGTTGAAGCGGCGCATCAGCTCGTCACCGAGCGAGAGGTAGAACCGCGACTCGCCGGGGTCGCCCTGGCGGCCGGAGCGGCCGCGGAGCTGGTTGTCGATGCGCCGGGACTCGTGGCGCTCGGTGCCGAGCACGTAGAGCCCGCCCGCGGCGCGCACCTCGTCGGCCTCGGCCTTGACCTGCTTGCGCATCCGGTCGAGGACGGCGTCCCACGCGGCCTCGTACTGCTCGCGGGTCTCGACCGGGTCCAGGCCCTGGCTCCGCAGCTCCAGGTCCGCGAGGAACTCGGGGTTGCCGCCGAGCATGATGTCGGTACCGCGGCCCGCCATGTTGGTGGCGACGGTGACGGCGCCCGCGTGCCCGGCCTGGGCGATGATCTGCGCCTCGCGCGCGTGGTTCTTCGCGTTGAGCACCTCGTGCGGCACGCCGCGGCGCAGCAGCAGCTTCGCCAGGTACTCCGACTTCTCGACGCTCGTGGTGCCGATCAGGACCGGCTGGCCCTGCTGGTGCTTCTCGGCGATGTCGTCGGCGACGGCCTCGAACTTGGCGGGCTCGGTCTTGTAGATGAGGTCGGCCTGGTCGGCGCGCACCCGCGGCCGGTTCGGCGGGATCGAGACGACCGACATCTTGTAGATCTCGTGGAGCTCGGCGGCCTCGGTCTGGGCCGTACCGGTCATGCCGGCGAGCTTGTCGTAGAGCCGGAAGAAGTTCTGCAGCGTGATCGTCGCCAGGGTCTGGTTCTCCGGCTTGATCTCGACGCCTTCCTTGGCCTCGATCGCCTGGTGCATGCCCTCGTTGTAGCGACGCCCGGCGAGCACACGGCCGGTGAACTCGTCGACGATCAGGACCTCGCCGTCGTTGACGATGTAGTCCTTGTCCTTCTTGAACAGCTCCTTGGCCTTGACGGCGTTGTTCAGGTAGCCGACCAGGGGGGTGTTCGCGGACTCGTAGAGGTTGTCGATGCCGAGCTGGTCCTCGATCAGCGCGACACCCTCCTCCGTGATGCCGACGGTGCGCTTGCGCTCGTCGACCTCGTAGTGGATGTCCTTGGACAGCATCGGCGCCAGGCGGGCGAACTCCTGGTACCAGCGGGCGCTCTGCTCGGCCGGCCCGGAGATGATCAGCGGAGTGCGGGCCTCGTCGATGAGGATCGAGTCCGCCTCGTCGACGATCGCGAAGTTGTGCCCGCGCTGCACCATGTCGGCGGCGTTCCACGCCATGTTGTCGCGCAGGTAGTCGAAGCCGAACTCGTTGTTCGTGCCGTAGGTGACGTCGCAGGCGTACTGCTCGCGGCGCTGCGCGGGGGTCATCTCCGAGAGGATCACGCCGACGGTGAGGCCGAGCCAGCGGTGGATGCGGCCCATGGTCTCGGAGTCGCGCTTGGCGAGGTAGTCGTTCGTGGTGACCACGTGCACGCCGTCGCCGGGGATGGCGTTGAGGTAGACCGCCAGGGTCGAGGTCAGGGTCTTGCCCTCACCGGTACCCATCTCGGCGACGTTGCCCATGTGCAGCGCGCCGGCACCCATCAGCTGCACCGTGAACGGCCGCTGGCCCAGCGTGCGCTGCGCGGCCTCGCGGACCGCGGCGAAGGCCTCGGGCAGCAGCTCGTCGAGCGACTCGCCGTCGGCGTGACGGCGGCGGAACTCCTCGGTCTTGGCGCGCAGCTGCGTGTCGGTGAGGCCCTCGAACTCGGGCTCCAGTCCGTCGATGTGCGCGGCGATCTTCGCGAGCCGCTTCACCAGCTTGGTCTCGCCGGCCCGGAGGAGTCGACTCAGGAAGGGCACTGCCGACCTCATTCACGTCGCGGTCAGGACACGGGGCCTGCACCCCGCCCCGGCTCCGCGACACGCACGGACGCGGCGGACGGGCCCGGCCCCGCCGTCCATGGTACGGGCACCCCGGGAGCGGTCCGCGCCGCGGCGGGGAGGTGCTCCCCGCCGCAGCGCGGCCACCGCCGGTCGCCGGGACTCAGCCGCCGAGCCGGATCACGCCGTAGTCGTAGCCGCGGCGGCGGTAGACCACCGAGGCGCGGCCGGTGTCGCTGCAGGAGAACAGGTAGAAGTCGTGGCCGACGAGCTCCATCCGCGAGAGCGCCTCGTCGACGGTCATCGGCGCGGCCGGGTGCGACTTCTCCCGCACGATGCGCCCGGGCCGGTACTCGGCCTCCCACTGCTGTTCCAGGCGGAGCAGCTCGCCGTCGGAGAGGGACTCGTCGTGGCCGCGGGGCGAGGGGATGACGTCGGCCACCGGCGGCGCCTGCTCCATGAGCGCGACGGCCGAGGCGTCGGCGGCGGCACGGGAGGCGGCCACGCGGTCGCGGCGGCTGGGCTTGCGGCGGTCGTGGGAGCGGCGCAGGCGTTCGGCGAGCTTGCCGACGGCCATGTCGAGCGCGGCGTAGAAGTCGGCGGCGGTCGCCTCGGCGCGGGCGACGGCTCCGCAGCCGCCGCGGCCGGTGATCTCGACGCGCTGGCAGGACTTCTGCTGGCGGCGGTTCGGCTCGTGGAAGAGCTCGACCTCCATTCCGACGATCTTGTGGTCGTGGCGTTCCAGGCGGCTGAGCTTCTCCTGGACCAGGCCACGGAAGTGCTCCGGCACCTCGACGTTCCGGCCGGTGACGACGATCTCCACTCGAACATCCCTCGCTTCAGTCGTGCTGAACCCGGGACCCGACGACGGCCCCGGGGGGTGGGCTCGCGGTCGTTCCTCCTGATGTGGTAGCGGTCGGAGTTCAGCGGACGTTATCGGGAAATCCCCCTCCGGGACAGGTCGTTCGTCGACCCGACCGTGGGACGCCCCGTCGCTTACGAACGCGGTCCGCGACGACCGTCCGGCACCCGGGTGACGGCGCGCGCGGGCACCACCGTGCTCACCTCCCGATCGCCGCGACGGCCGCCACTGTGGACGTTCACGGGCCCGCTCCGTCGCCCGGCGAACGGGTGTGACAGCGGTCACATGCGGTGCGGGCGGGCGGACGAGGCGTCCGCGAGCAGCACCGCACCGGCCGCGGGCAGACCGGCCCCGGCCAGCACCGCGGCGCAGGCCCGCAGCGTCGCGCCGGTGGTCACCACGTCGTCGACGACGAGGACCGCCTCCCCCGGTGCCGCGGGGACGGGGGTGCCCACCGCCCGCAGCGCGTCCGCCAGGTTCGCCGCGCGGCCGGCCGCGTCGAGGCCGACCGAGTCGCGCGCCCGGCGGTGCAGGGCGAGCACCGGGTCGGCACGCGCGGGCAGCCCGGCCGCGGTCAGCCGCGGCGCCAGCGCCCGGCACAGGCGCAGCACGTGGTCGCCGCCCCGGGCCCGCGCCGCCGACGGCCGCGACGGCGCCGGCACCAGCCGCACCGCGGTGGGGTCGGCCGTCGCGGGACGGGGCACGAGCACCGCGGCCACCGGCTCGACGAGCAGCCCGGCCAGGTCCGGCGCGAGGTCGCGGCGGCCGCGCTCCTTGTACGCGAGCACCGCGCGGCGCAGCGGGCCGCCGTACCGCCCGGCCACGGCCACCCGGCCCGCTCCGGGCACCCGGACCGGCAGCGGCCCCGCCGTGTCCTGCGCGCACGCCGGGCACCAGCCCCCGGACCCCGGCGGCCCCGCCCCGCACCCGCCGCAGGTCCGGGGCAGCACGAGGTCGAGCAGGGCGGCGAGCGGGGCGGGGGCACGGGTACCGGTCACGGCCCGATCCTGTCCCGCGGCGCCGACACCGGAGAGCGTGCCGGCCCCGCCCGGCGGCAGTCGTCCACAGGCCGGGAGGTTGTCCACAGGCCGGGGACGGAGCCGTCGCGGCGGCCTCAGCCGGGGTAGAACGGGGACGCCGCGGTGGATCCGCCACCGGCCTGCTGCCAGGCGTCCAGCTCACCGCCGGAGTAGCTCCACAGCCCGGTCCGGTCGGTCACGTACAGCGGCCGGCCGGGCGCCGCGGCGACCTGGCGCAGCGGGGCGGTGAGGTTCGCCGAGGGCAGCTGGCCGAGCTGCAGCCCGTCCACGCCCACGTCGGCCATCGGGCGGTCGGAGTCCGAGGCGACCGCGAGCCGGTCCGCGGACCGCCAGTCGACCGACACCACGTCGTCCAGCTCGCCGGGCCGCAGCCGGCGCAGCGGACCGACCGCGACCTCGCCGGCCCGGCCCTCGACCGGCACGATCGGCCCGACGAGCAGGGCCCCGTCCACGACGACGGCGATCCGGCCGCCCTCCCGGGCCAGCGCGAGGTCCCCGACCCGGCCCAGCGGCGCGAGCGGGCCGAGGTCGAGCGGCGCCTCGACCGGCGGGGCGTCCGCGGGGACCAGCACGCGGCGCAGCCGGCCGTCGGCGACCGCCCAGATCTCGTCCCCGGCCCCGCTCCAGCTCAGCGCGGTCACCTCCGCGCCGGAGACCGGGGTCGCCGTGAGCTCGCCGCCCAGCGGGCCGGTGAGCAGCCGCTGGGTCCCGGTCGCCTCCCGCGAGACGACGGCGATCCGGTTGCCGACCGCCGACGCGGCGGCCGCGGTGACGTCGAACGAGCCGTTCCCGGCCTGCCCGGCCACCGGCGCGCTCGCACCGTTCCCGGTGAGCTGGCGGACCCGGCCGCCGTCGACGACGTAGGGGAAGGCGGGCGGGCGGGCCGTCCCGGCGACACGCGCGTCGTAGTCGGCGGCGGCGACGGTCGGGCGCCCGGGCAGCAGCGCCTCGCCGTCGGCGCGCAGCTCCACCCGCGGGATCCCGACCCCGCCCAGGGTCTGGGCGACCTGCGCGGCCAGCGTGTCCCGGTCCGCGGTCGACAGCCCCGACACCCCGGTGAGGTCGACCGTCGCCGTGCCCGCGGCCGGGTCGGTGGTCGTGGAGCGGATCCGCGCCGTCGCCGGGAACATCGTCAGCGCGGCACCGGCCAGCCCCGCGGACGGCCCGCGCCGCAGCACGTCGACCGCGTCGAGCGCCAGCTCGTCGGGCCGCCCGCTGCGGACGTAGTGGGTGTCGGGCAGCAGCGTGCCGCGGGTCGGGTCCACGAACCAGGCCTGCATCTGCCGGTAGTGCACGACGAAGTCCGACAGCCGCACCAGCACCCCGGGCGGCGGGCGGTCGATCCGCCAGCGCTCGCCCTCCCGGACGACGCCGACGTCGATCTCGACCCGCTGCGGCGACGCCTCGAACGCCCCGCCCGGCGTCACCGTCCCGAGCCGGGTGCCGCGCACCCGCACGACCATCCGGCCGGGGCCCGCGGTGGCGTTCTCCGGCGAGACGATCGTGTCGAACCGCTCGGACAGGACGGTGAGCGAGGCGCCGTCGTCCCAGTCCGACGCCGAGGCGGTCAGGTAGCGACGGGCCTGCGCGTGCCGGTCGTCGGGCGCCCCGGAGCGGTAGACGAAGCCGCGGACCAGGCCGAGCGGGTCGCCGTCCTCGATCGGGCCGGTCAGCCCGGCCCGGGCCTCCTGCTCGCCCTGGCGCAGGACCTGCACGTCGGACTGCTGGGGCACCGTCGCGCAGCCGGCGAGCACCGCCGCGCAGAGCAGGACCAGCAGCGCGCCCGCCAGCCGCCGGGCGCTCACCGGTCGCCCCCGGGGTCCATGATGGCGCGCTCGGCGGGCTGCATCGGGGCGTGCTCGTCGCCGCGCAGCTGCCAGAGGTCGTCCTCGCGCGGCTCGGGCAGGTCGTCCTGGGTGCCGGGCGCGGACCGGCCGATGCCGCGCGGCGGCGTGGGCACCGAACCGGCGTGGCGGCGCCCGGGGTCGTCCTCCCGTGCGGCGGCGGGCGGGCCGAGCGGCAGCGGCGAGGCCGAGATGTGCCCGCCGACGGCGCGGGGCAGGGTGAGCCGGAAGGCCGAGCCGTTGCCCGGCTCGCCCCAGGCCTGCAGCCAGCCGCCGTGCAGCCGGGCGTCCTCGATGCTGATCGACAGCCCCAGCCCGGTGCCGCCGCTGCGCCGCGCGCGGGACTCCTCGGCCCGCCAGAAGCGGTTGAACACGAGGTCCGCCTCGCCCGGGCGCAGGCCGACGCCGTGGTCGCGCACGACGACGGCGACCGCGGACGCGTCGCCGGCCAGCGTCACCTCGACGGGGCGCCCCTCGCCGTGGTCGATGGCGTTGGCGACGAGGTTGCGCACGATCCGCTCGACCCGGCGCGGGTCGGCCTCGGCCTGCTCGACGGACGGCAGGTCCAGGACGAGCTCGGTGCCGGCGTCCGCGGCGATGCCGCGCACGGCGTCGACCGCGCGGCGCACCACCGCGGACAGGTCCACCCGCTCGGCGCCCAGCTCCGCCACGCCGGCGTCGAGCCGGGAGATCTCCAGCAGGTCGGCGAGCAGCTCCTCGAACCGGTCCAGCTCGGTGACCAGCAGCTCCGAGCTGCGGCGCAGGGCCGGGAGCAGCTCGTCGCGGGAGGCGTAGAGCACGTCGGCGGCCATCCGGACGGTGGTCAGCGGGGTGCGCAGCTCGTGGCTCACGTCGGAGGTGAAGCGCCGCTGCAGCGCGCCGAACTCCTCGAGCTGGGCGATCTGGGCGGCCAGGCTGCCGGCCATCTCGTTGTAGGACTCGGCGAGCCGGGCGACCTCGTCCTCCCCGCGCACGGCCATGCGTTCGTCGAGGTGCCCGCCGGCGAAACGCTCGGCGACGTCGGCCGCCTGCCGGATGGGCCGCACGACCTGGCGGGTCACCAGGCTGGCGATCGCGGCGAGCAGCACCAGCAGCACGAGCCCGCCGACGATCAGCGTGCTCTGCACCAGCCCGAGCGTGCGGTCCTCGCCGGAGAGCGGGAACAGCAGGTAGAACTGCAGCTCCCGGCCCGCGGTGGCGATCTTCTGGCCGATGACCAGGGTCGGGACGCCGTCGACGGTCGTGTACTGGCGGTTCAGGCTGTCCACCGAGCCGCGCGCGGTGGTGTCCTGCTGGCTGGCGGTGACCTGGGAGACGTCGCCGGCCGACACCTCCGGCCCGTTGGCCGAGCCGGTCGTGAGCACCACGCTGAACTCGCCGGCCGAGTCCGAGCGGCCGGGCCCGGTGGTGTCGGTGATGCGGGTGAGCGCGTCGTCGAGGACGTCCTGCGCGCCCTCGCGGTCCGGGTCGACCGTCGCGAGCTGGCCCTCCAGCGCCTGCCGGTTCGCGTCGGACTGGGCGATGGCCGCGTCCAGTTTGCTCTGCAGCAGGCGCTCGGCGATCTCGCTCTGCAGCACCAGGCCGAGTACCAGCACGACGGCGGAGGACAGCGCGAGCGTCGAGGTGACGACCCGCAGCTGCAGCGAGCGCCGCCAGGACGCGGCGATCAGCGCGCCGAGCTCGAGCGCCTGGGCCCGCAGCGGCGCCAGCGCACGCGCGAGCCGTCGCACGCCGGGCCGGTCGGCCACCCACGTGCGCAGCCCGCGTCGCCGCGTCACCACGGCGGACGTGCCCGGACGCGGCCGGTCACGGAGGACCGGCCTTGTACCCCACCCCGCGGACGGTCAGGACCACCTCGGGGCGCTCCGGGTCCCGCTCGACCTTGGACCGGAGCCGCTGCACGTGCACGTTCACCAGCCGGGTGTCCGCGGCGTGCCGGTAGCCCCACACCTGCTCCAGCAGGACCTCGCGGGTGAACACCTGGCGCGGCTTGCGGGCCAGCGCGACCAGCAGATCGAACTCCAGCGGGGTCAGCGCGATCGGCTTCCCCTCGCGGGCGACCTGGTGCGCCGGGACGTCGATGTCGATCTCGCCGATGGACAGCTGCTCGGCGGGCTCGGCGTCGTTGCGCCGGACCCGGGCCCGGATCCGCGCGACGAGCTCCTTGGGCTTGAACGGCTTCACGACGTAGTCGTCGGCGCCGGACTCGAGCCCGAGCACGATGTCCACGGTGTCGCTCTTCGCCGTCAGCATGACGATCGGGACGCCGGACTCGGCGCGGATGGCGCGGCAGACGTCGATGCCGTTCATGCCGGGCAGCATCAGGTCCAGCAGCACCACGTCCGGCTGGGTGTCGCGGACGGCGGGCAGCGCCCGCGTCCCGTCGGACACGACGGCGGTCTCGAACCCCTCGCCCCGCAGCACGATGGTGAGCATCTCGGCCAGGGCCGGGTCGTCGTCGACCACCAGTACGCGCGACTTCATGTCCGTCACTATCCCAGCCCCCTGATCAGCACCCGTGCAGCAGGGCGGGCAGCAGCGCCGACGGGGCGGCGGCCGGGCCGTCGAGGACCGTCCACGGGCTCAGCCAGCCGGCCGCCGCGAGGGCGCGGTAGACGGCGTCGGTGCGGGCCTGCAGACCGTCGTCGCTCTCGTAGGCGTCGCGGGCGCGGCCGGGCTCGGTGGCCTCCCGCGACCGCGCGCGCTCGGCGGCGACCTCGCGGGGCGGGGCGAGCAGCAGCTGGTGGTCGGGCCGCGGGATCCCGAAGCGGCCGAGCTCCAGCTCGCGGACCCAGCCGACGACCTCGCCCGCGGCGTCCTGCCCGAGGCGGGCGGCGCTGTAGGCGGCGTTGGAGGCGACGTAGCGGTCGACGAGCACGACGTCGTGGCGCTCCAGCGCGGACCGCAGGCCGTCCGCGGCGGCGCGGCGGTCGAGGGCGAACAGCACCGCCATCGCGTGCACCGAGGAGGCGAGGTCGCCCATCCGCCCGTAGAGCGCGTCGCGGGCCAGCTCGGCGTGCACGTCGTCGTCGTAGCGGGGGAAGGCGAGCGTGGTCACCGCGGCGCCGTGCCCGCGCAGCCCCGCGACCAGCTGCGTGGTGAACGTGCGCTTGCCCGCGCCGTCCAGCCCCTCGACGATCACCAGTCTCCCCACGGCGGTCGAGGGTAGGTCAGGCACCGATCGCCGAGACGGTGGGCCAGCTCGTCGCGAACCCGGGGTGCAGCTCCAGCTCGCCGAGCCGGTCGGTGCGCACCCAGCGCAGCTCGGTGCTCTCCGCGCCGCGCACCCGCACCGGCGGCGCGGCGGCCGCCCGCACGACGACGGTGGTGTAGCTCCAGCCGCCGTGGTCGTCGACGAACGCCTGCACCGGCTCCAGCGCGGTGGTGTCGAGGGTGCTCTCCTCGACGGCCTCGCGCAGCGCCGCGGCCGCGGCGTCCTCGCCGTGGTCGCGGGCGCCGCCGGGGATGCCCCAGGTCCCGCCGTGGTGGCTCCAGGACGCCCGGTGCTGCAGCAGGATGCGGTCGACCCCGGCCGGGTCGGTGGCGTCGCGGTGGCGCACCAGCAGCCCGGCCGCACCGAACAGCCCCCAGTGCCGGTGGCCCCGGTCGCAGCGCACCCACCCGTCACCGGACCCCGCCTCGATCATCACCTCGACGGTAACCCCCGGACACGCCGACGGCGCGCCGGCCCGTGCGGGGCCGACGCGCCGTCGGGGGTGGTGGTGCTCAGTACCGGTAGTGCTCGGGCTTGTAGGGCCCCTCGACGTCGACGCCGATGTACTCCGCCTGGTCCTTGGAGAGCTTGGTCAGCTCGCCACCGAGGGCCTGCACGTGGATGCGCGCGACCTTCTCGTCCAGGTGCTTCGGCAGCCGGTAGACGTCCTTGTTGTACTCCTCGTGCTTGGTGAACAGCTCGATCTGCGCGATCACCTGGTTGGAGAAGCTGTTGGACATCACGAACGACGGGTGGCCGGTCGCGTTGCCCAGGTTCATCAGCCGGCCCTCGGACAGCACGATGATCGAGTGCCCGTCCGGGAACACCCACTCGTCGACCTGCGGCTTGATGTTGATCTTGCGGATGCCCTCGACGCGGCCGAGGCCGGCCATGTCGATCTCGTTGTCGAAGTGCCCGACGTTCGCGACGATCGCCTGGTTCTTCATGCGCTTCATCAGGTCGACCGTGACGATGTCCTTGTTGCCGGTCGCGGTCACGACGATGTCGGCCTTCTCGATGACGTTCTCGAGGGTGTTGACCTCGTGGCCCTCGAGCAGCGCCTGCAGGGCGCAGATCGGGTCGACCTCGGCGACGATGACGCGCGCGCCCTGCCCGGCCAGCGCCTCGACCGAGCCCTTGCCGGTGTCGCCGTAGGCGGCGACGACCGCGACCTTGCCGCCGAGCAGCACGTCGGTGGCGCGGTTCAGGCCGTCCACCAGCGAGTGGCGGATGCCGTACTTGTTGTCGAACTTCGACTTGGTGACCGAGTCGTTGACGTTGATCGCCGGGAACAGCAGCTCGCCGCGCTCGGCCAGCTGGTACAGGCGGTTGACGCCGGTGGTGGTCTCCTCGGTGACGCCGCGGATGTCGGAGTTGATCGTCGTCCAGCGCTGCGGGTCCTCGGCGAGGCTGCGGCGCAGGGTGTCGAACACGACCCGCTCCTCGTCGGAGACGGTGAGGTCGTCGTCGTCGAAGGTCGGCACGACGCCGGTCTTCTCGAACTCGACGCCCTTGTGCACGAGCAGGGTGGCGTCGCCGCCGTCGTCGAGGATCATGTTCGGGCCGACGATGTTGCCGTCGGCGTCACGGAACTTGAACAGCTGCTCGGTGCACCACCAGTAGTCCTCCAGGGACTCGCCCTTCCAGGCGAAGACCGGCACGCCCTTCGGCTCCTCGGGGGTGCCGTGCGGGCCGACGACGGTCGCCGCGGCGGCGTAGTCCTGGGTGGAGAAGATGTTGCAGGACACCCAGCGCACGTCGGCGCCGAGCGCGACCAGCGTCTCGATCAGGACGGCGGTCTGGGTGGTCATGTGCAGCGAGCCGGCGATCCGCGCGCCGGTCAGCGGCTTGGACTCCCCGTACTCGCGGCGCAGGTCGATCAGGCCCGGCATCTCGTTCTCGGCGAGCCGGATGTCCTTGCGGCCGTACTCCGCCTCGGAGATGTCGGCGATCGCGAAGTCCAGGCCGCCGGCGTGCTGCAGCTTCGGGTGATCGGTCATGGGGTGGGTGCGCCTCCTCAGGCTTCTCTCGTCGCGGGACGGTCCGGACGACGGGTTCGCCCCGGCGGGGAGGAGGCGCGGGACACGGGGGTCACGGAAGCCTCCCTCCTCGTCGGAGACAGGCGCCCTTTCCTTCGTCCGTGCCGGCCGGGCCCGAGCGTGGCGGCCGGCCCCGGACGGGGCGGCCGCTGCAGCGCCTCTCGGCGCCCGGCGATCTCGCGTTCCCCATGGTTCCGAGACGCCGCGGAGGTGTCAACCGGACGGTGACCGACCCGGCACCCGTCCGGGTGGGCGGTGCCGGCTCAGCCGGGCAGGTGCTCCGCGAGCAGCGAGCGGGCCGCGGCCTCCCGGCCGTGGGCGGCGAGCAGCCCCGCCGGGGCCAGCACGGACTCGCTGTCCACGACGACCTCGGCCCCGCCGAGCGCGGCGCACAGCGCGCCGTCGTGGCGCACGGTCCGCGCGGCGGCCGCCAGCCCGGCCGCGTCGCGCTGGCGGAAGACCCCGCCGGTCAGCACGACGAGACCGATCTCACCCGCGACGGGCGCGTCCCGGCCCGGCCCGCCGGACCCCGGCTCGTCCAGGACCCCGGTGTGGCGCAGGTGCCGGCGCAGCGCGACGACGGCGGCGATCGCGGCGAGCCGCCGGTCCTCCGCGGCGGCGCCCCGGTCGGCCGGGACGGTGGCGCGCGAGTCCTCCAGCGCGGCGACGGCCGGGCCGAGCAGGTCGGCCTCCACCGGGTCGACGATGCCCTCGGCCTGCGCCTCGACCAGTACGCCGGCGGCGCCGTCGCGGACGCCGAGGTCGCCCTCGACGGTGGCCGTGACCGGACCGGGGCCGGGCACCCCGCGGTGCACGTCGGTCGTCGCCGACCCGACGTCGACGACGAGCACGCCGGTCCCCGACACCCGGGCCAGCACCCCGGCGGCGTCGCCGACGGCGGCGTGCGTCCCGGTGCGGGCGAGCGCGCCGAAACGGCCGGCCCCGGCCCCGAGGACGTGCCGGGCGTAGAGCGCGGCGACGGCGTCGCGCACCG
Source organism: Pseudonocardia spirodelae (assembly GCF_037727765.1). Taxonomy (NCBI): domain Bacteria; kingdom Bacillati; phylum Actinomycetota; class Actinomycetes; order Pseudonocardiales; family Pseudonocardiaceae; genus Pseudonocardia; species Pseudonocardia spirodelae. Next base: position 54,183 of record NZ_JBBJUP010000020.1, read on the forward strand.
GCCCGGCGACGATCTCGCCCGGGCGGGGCGTGACGTTGGGGCAGGTCGTGACGGCCCGCCCGCCCGCCAGCAGCAGGTCGAGCGCGTCGGCGCGGGCGCCGTCGTCGACGGCGAGCAGCACCGGCCACCGGCCGCGGGTGCGGGCCAGCCGGCCCGCGTTGTGCAGCAGCACGGCGGGGTCGGCGCCGTCGGCGCCACCGAGCAGCAGCACCGCGCCGGGCCGGCGGCGCGACAGCTCCTGCACCGCGTCGGTCTCCAGCGGCCCGGAGTGCACCCCGACCACCCGGGCCCCCGCCGACCGGCACACGCGGTGCCCCGCCTCGGTCGCGAGCAGCGTCTCCGCCCCCACCACGGCCACCCGCAGCGGCCCGCCCGCCGACGAGCACGCCAGCACCCGCGGGGCGCCGCTGCCGCGCCCGGCGGCGGCCGCGGCGGCCGCGACGGCGGCGTCGACCCCGGTCAGCACGTCGGGGGTGGTGGGGTGCTCGGCGAACCCGGCCGGGGTGCCGTCGGGCAGCACCAGCACGGCCTTGGTCCAGCAGGAGCCGACATCCAGGCACACCGCGGCGGCGCGCGGGTCGTCCGGCCCGGCCGGGGGCGGTGCGGTCATGGACGGCGAGCGTACTGCGGCCGGGCGGTCACAGGCAGTGTCCGCAACCGATCGGACCCTGCCCGAGCGGTGGGTGATCGCCGTCACCCCGGGCGCTAGCGTGGGGCCGTGCTCGGACTCATGCAGGACCGCCCGCTGTCCCTGCCCCACGTGTTCCACCGTGCGGAGCAGCTGTTCGGCCACAAACGGATGGTGACCGCGCGACCGGACGGCGGCGAGGACGTCGTGACGGTGGCGCAGTGGGCCGAGCGGGTCCGCCGGCTCGCGACCGTCCTGGACACCCTCGGGGTCTCCGCGGACGGCCGGGTCGGCACGTTCTGCTGGAACACCTCCCGGCACCTGGAGCTCTACCTCGCCGCGCCGTGCACCGGCCGGGTGCTGCACACCCTCAACATCCGGCTGCACCCCGACCAGCTGGTCTACGTCGCCGAGCACGCGGGCGACGAGGTCGTGTTCGTCGACCGGTCGCTGCTGTCGCTGTTCTGGCCGCACGTGGACCGGCTGCCCGGGGTCCGCCACGTCGTCGTGCTCGACGACGGCTCGGACACCGAGATCCCGGACGACCCGCGGATCCGCGACCACGAGGAGCTGCTCGCCGCGGCCGAGCCGTTCGCCGGCCGGTTCGTCGTCGAGGACGAGAACTCCGCCGCCGCGATGTGCTACACCTCCGGCACGACCGGCAACCCGAAGGGCGTGGTCTACAGCCACCGCTCGACGATGCTGCACTCGCTGATCACCCTGATCGCCGACGGCCCCGCGCTGTCCGAGCGCGACGTGGTGATGCCCGTCGTGCCGATGTTCCACGCGAACGCGTGGGGTCTGCCCTACGGCTGCCTGCTCGCCGGCACCGACCTGGTGTTCCCGGGCCCGGACCTGTCCCCCGCCGCGCTGGTCGACCTCGTCGAGCGGCACCGGGTGACGATCACCGGCGGGGTGCCGACGATCTGGATGAACGTCCTGCCGCTGATCGACACCCGCGACCTGTCGTCGCTGCGCACGATCTTCTGCGGCGGGTCGGCGATCCCCAAGGCGCTGTGCGAGGAGTACCGGACCCGGCTCGGGGTGCCGCTGCTGCACATCTGGGGCATGACCGAGACCTCACCGATCGGGACGATGGGCGTGCTCGGCTCGCACCTCGACGACGCCTCCGACGAGGAGCTGGCCGCCGCCCGCGTCCGCCAGGGCCGCCCGATGCCGCTGGTGGAGATGCGCATCGCCGACCCCGAGACCGGCGAGCAGATGCCGTGGGACGACCACGCCTCCGGCGAGGTGCAGGCGGCCGGCCCGTGGATCGCCTCGGAGTACTTCCGCGGGGAGGGCGGCGGCTCCCAGTTCACCGACGACGGCTGGCTCAAGACCGGCGACGTCGCCACCGTCGACCCGTACGGGTCGTTCCGGCTGGTCGACCGCACGAAGGACCTCATCAAGTCCGGCGGGGAGTGGATCGGCACCGTCGAGCTGGAGAACGAGATCATGGCGCACCCGAAGGTCGCCGAGGCCGCGGTGATCGGCGTCGCGCACCCGCAGTGGGTGGAGCGGCCGCTGGCCTGCGTCGTCGTCGAGGAGGGACAGACGCTGACCCTCGACGAGCTACGGGAGTTCCTGGAGGCGCGGGTGGCGAAGTGGTGGCTGCCCGACGCGCTGGAGCTCATCGACGAGGTCCCGAAGACCAGCGTCGGGAAGTTCTCCAAGAAGACCCTGCGCGAGCGGTTCGACGGCTACGCGCTGCCGGACTGAGCCCCACACGCGCGACGGCGGCGACCCCGGGCCGGGGTCGCCGCCGTCGCGCGTGCGGAGGTGGGGTCAGTCGGAGGAGGAGGTCGCCTGCGCGGGGAGCTCACCGCGCTCGCGGCGCCCCAGCACGGAGTTCTTGCGCGAGTACGTGAAGTACACGACCACGCCGATCACCATCCAGATGACGAACCGCAGCCAGGTCTCGACCGACAGGTTCAGCATCAGCCACACACACGCCAGCACGGCCAGGATCGGCACGACCGGCACCAGCGGGGTGCGGAAGCCACGCGGCAGGTCCGGGCGGGTCCGGCGCAGGATCACCACGCCGATCGAGACCAGCACGAACGCGAACAGCGTGCCGATGTTGACCATCTGCTCGAGGTCCTGGGCCGGGAAGAACGTCGCGACCAGGGCGATCACGACGCCGATCAGCCAGGTGGCGCGGCCCGGGGTGCCGAAGCGGTTGGTGCGCGCCAGGGCGGTGGGCAGCAGGCCGTCGCGCGACATCGCGAAGATGACGCGGATCTGGCCGAGCATCAGCACCATGACCACGGTGGTGAGGCCGAGCAGCGCGCCGACCGCGATGATCGTCGCGGCCCAGTTGATGCCGAGCGAGGCGAACGCGGTGGCCAGGGTGGCGCGGGTGCCGTCGGGCTTGGTCGCCAGGTCGGTGTAGGGCACCATCCCGGTGATCACCAGGGCGACCGCGACGTAGAGCACGGTGACGATCGCGAGCGAGCCGAGGATGCCGCGCGGCAGCGCCTTCGACGGGTTCTTGGTCTCCTCCGCCGTCGTGGCGACGGCGTCGAAACCGATGAAGGCGAAGAACACGATCGCGGCGGCGGCGAACACGCCGTAGGTGCCGAACACGCTCGACGACGCGCCGCCGAAGAACGACAGCAGCGACTGCTGGATGCCGGTGCCGGTCTCGACCGAGCCGGGCGTGGGCTCGGGGACGAACGGGGTGTAGTTCGCGGCGTTGATGAAGAACGCGCCGAGGATGATCACGAACAGCACGATCGCGACCTTGATCGTGGTGATGACCAGGCTGACCCGGCTCGAGAGCTTGGTGCCGCGGTAGAGCAGGAACGCCAGGACCACCACGAGCAGCAGCGCGCCCCAGTCGAAGGAGAAGAAGCTGCCCAGCTCGAACGAGGTCGAGACGTCGATGCCGATCAGGCCGAGCGTCTGGGCCAGGTACTCCGACCAGCCCTTGGCCACGTAGGCCGACCCGACCGCGAACTCCAGCACGAGGTCCCAGCCGATGATCCAGGCCAGGAACTCGCCGAAGGTGGCGTAGGAGAAGGTGTAGGCGCTGCCGGCGACCGGCACCGTCGAGGCGAACTCGGCGTAGCAGAGCGCGGCGAGGCCGCAGGCGACCGCGGCGAGCACGAACGACAGCGACACCGCGGGGCCCGCGATGTTGCCGGCCGTGCTCGCGGCGAGGGTGAAGATACCGGCGCCGATGACCACCGCGACCCCGAAGACGATCAGGTCGATCGTCCCGAGGTCCTTCTTCAGCCGGGTGTCCGGTTCGTCGGTGTCCCGGATGGATTGCTCGACCGTCTTGGTGCGGAACATGCCGCCACCACGGCTCGTGACCGTCATGACCGGTGAAGCTACGACCGCGGTGCGGCCTGCGTCACGCCCCCTGGGCGATATTTAGGGTCACGATGAGATTGCGCAACGATTTGTCCGTTTCGGGCCCGCTCGTCCGGGCACGCGTGCGCCCCGGACGCCGGGCCGGCGTCCGGGGCGCACCCGGGTGGGCGGTCAGACGGTGCCGTGCGGCAGCCCGTGCGCCTGCGCGACCTCCTCCGAGAGCAGCGTCCCCGCGTGGGTCGACAGGCCGTCGGCCAGGTGCGGGTCGGCCTCGGTGGCCGCGCGCCAGCCCTGGTCGGCCAGGCGCAGCACGTGCGGCAGCGTGGCGTTGGTCAGCGCCCGGGTGGAGGTGTGCGGCACCGCGCCCGGCATGTTCGCGACGCAGTAGAAGACCGCGTCGTGCACCCGGTACGTCGGGTCGGCGTGGGTGGTGGGCCGGGAGTCGGCGAAGCATCCGCCCTGGTCGATCGCGATGTCGACGAGCACGGCGCCCGGACGCATCTGCGCGACGAGCTCGTTGGACACCAGGGTGGGCGCCTTCGCGCCCGGCACCAGGACCGCGCCGATCACGAGGTCGGCGTTGGTCACCGCCTCGTGCACCGACAGGGCGGTGGAGTACTGGGTGCGCACCGCGCCCGCGTACTGCTCGTCGATGGCGCGGAGCTTGTCCACGTCGACGTCGAGGACGGTCAGCTTCGCGCGCAGGCCGGCGGCGATGGCGATGGCGTTCGCCCCCGCGACACCGGCACCCAGCACGACGACGTCGGCGCCCGGGGCGCCCGGCACACCGCCCATGAGCACGCCGCGCCCGCCCGCCGAGCGCATCAGGTGGTACGCACCGGCCTGCGGCGCGAGCCGGCCCGCGACCTCGCTCATCGGGGCGAGCAGCGGCAGCCGGCCGCGGGCGTCGGTGACGGTCTCGTAGGCGATGGCGGTGGTGCCCGCGGCGAGCAGCGCGTCCGTGCACGGCCGCGACGCGGCCAGGTGCAGGTAGGTGAACAGCGTCAGGTCCTCGCGCAGGTAGCCGTACTCGGACTCGATCGGCTCCTTGACCTTCAGCAGCAGCTCCGCGGAGCCCCAGACCTCACCGGTGTCGGCGACGATCTGGGCGCCGGCCGCCTTGAAGTCGGCGTCGGAGATGGCGGACCCGGCGCCGGCGTCGTGCTCGACGACGACCTCGTGCCCCCGGGAGACGAGCTCGTGCACCCCGGCGGGTGTGAGCGCGACCCGGAACTCGTTGTCCTTGGTCTCCTTCGGCACTGCGACGCGCATCGTCGTTCCCCTTCGCTCGGCTGCGGTCAATGGTGAACAAGCGCCGGTAGGATGCCAACAGGAACGACGATGATTCTCCAGAGGGCAGGATGACCGACGATTCTTCGTCCGCGGCGGCGCGGGGGCCGGTCCCGCCGAACCCTGTTCGGCTCGACGGCACCGACCGCGCGCTGCTGCGGCTGCTGGAGCGGGATGCCCGCACACCGAACAACGCACTCGCCGCGGCGGTGGGCATCGCGCCCTCGACCTGCCTCGGCCGGGTCCGGGCGCTGCGCGCCGCCGGGGTCATCCGCGGGTACCACGCCGACGTCGACCCGGCCGCGATCGGGCACCCGCTGCAGGCGATGATCTCGGTCCGGCTGCAGGCCGACGCTCGCGACCGGCTCGACGAGTTCGTCCGCCACGTCTCGCGCCGTCCCGAGGTCCGCGACGTCTACTTCCTCGCCGGCGAGGACGACTACATGATCCGCGTCGCCACCTCGGGCACGGTCGCGCTGCGCGACCTGGTCGGGGCGCTCAACTCCTGGCCGGAGATCGCGGGCACCCGTACCTCGCTGATCTTCGAGCACCACCGGGCGCCCGACACCTACTGAGCCGGTGCCGGTCCCGGCCGGGCGGGGCTACAGCGCGTCGCCCGCCAGGAAGACGGTGGCGCCGTCGTCGCCGGTCGTCAGGATCGCGCCGGCGTCGGCGGCCGCGAGGAACACCGCACCGCCGCGGGACAGCTCGCACGAGCGGGCACCGACGTCCACGGTGAGCTCCCCGTCGGTGCAGAGCAGGATCCGGGCGCCGTCGCCGGGCACGTCGAGCTTGTCGCGGCCGGTGCTCACCGCGCGGCGCAGCAGGAACTCCTCGACCGGCACGTCGTAGCGCTGCCAGCCGTCGGCGGCCGCATCGGGCGCCGGGGTGCGCACCGGGGGCGGCGGGGCCGTGAAGTCCAGCACCCGCAGCAGCTCGGGCACGTCGACGTGCTTGGGCGTCAGCCCGCCGCGCAGCACGTTGTCGGAGTTGGCCATGACCTCGATGCCCGCCCCGGAGAGGTAGGCGTGCAGGTTCCCGGCGGGCAGGTACAGCGCCTCGCCCGGCTGCAGCGTGATCCGGTTGAGCAGCAGCGCCGCCAGCACGCCCGCGTCGTCGGGGTAGCGCTCGGACAGGTCCAGGATGGTCCGGGCCTCGGCGGTCCAGCCGCGGGCGTCGCCGCGCTCCAGGAGGCGGACCGCGCCGTCCTGCAGGGCGCGGACGAGGCCGTCGAGCACCGACTGCGGCAGCGTGATCCAGGTCGTGAACAGCGCGCGCAGCCCGTCCGGGCAGGGCTGTCCGGCCAGCAGCTCGGTGTAGGCGGCGAGCTCGGGGACGTCGAGCGCGCGCAGCAGCTCCACCGTCCGCGTCGGCTCGCGGAACCCGACGAGCGCGTCGAACTCGGTCAGCGCGCAGATGAGCTCGGGCTTGTGGTGCGCGTCGCGGTAGTTGCGGTGCGGCGCGTCGACGGCGATGCCGGCGGCGTTCTCCCGCTCCCACCCCTCACGGGCCTGCTCCAGGCTGGGGTGGGCCTGCAGGCTCAGCGGCTCCTCCGCCGCGAGCACCTTCAGCAGGAACGGCAGCCGCCCCTGCCAGCGCTCGCGGCCCCGGCCCAGCGCGGCGGCCGGGTCGGCGCCGATGAGCTCGTGCAGCGGGCGCGCCTCGCCGGCCACCGTCGACGGGGCGGCCGGGTGCGCTCCCAGCCACATCTCCGCCTGCGGGTGCGGGGCGGGGACGGGCTGGCCGAGCAGCTCGGCGATGACCGTGCGCGAGCCCCAGGCGTAGGTGCGGATCGGGTTCTCCAGCAGTTCCACGGGTCTCCCGGGTCAGGTGATGAGGGTGGCGCCGGTGGCCAGGCCGAGGTAGACGGCGGCGATGTCGGCCCGCAGGGCCAGCACCCCCGCCCGCAGCAGCGCCGCGTCGCGGGTGCCGCGGGGCACCTCGTCGACCGGGTGCGCCAGGTCGGCGTTCGGCCACTCGCGGCCGAGGACGCGCCGGCTCACCGACTGCGGGTCCTCCTCGCCCGTGCCGAGCAGCACCAGCCGCGGGGGCGGTGCGTCGCCGCCGGGGGCCGGGTCGTCGAACGGGTCGTGGAAGATGTCGCCGCCGCCGCGCTCGGACAGGTCCACGGCGACCCGCAGCCCGGCCAGGGTGCCGGCCTGCGCGAGCGTGTCGGCGTGCGCGACGACGCCGGCGTGGGTGGCCAGCGCGAGCGCCCCGTGCCGGGCGACCGCGGCCGCGGCCGGGTCGACGCCCCACAGCAGCGGGGTCCGCTCGGCCAGGCGCAGGGCCAGCGACTTCGCCGGGTTCACGAACGGCTCGTGCCCCGGCTGGCAGCGCTCGGCCTCGGCGTCGAGCGCGTCGGCCAGCGCGTCGAGCCGGGCCGGCAGCTCCTCGCTGCGCATCCCCGGCAGCAGGTCCAGCTCGGCGACGGCGACCAGCGCCACCGTCAGCGCCTGCGCGAACCCGAGCCCCTCGGGCAGCGGGATCCGGGGCTCGACCAGCCGGGCGCGTCCGGCACCGGCCTGCGCGACCGGCCCGGCGTCCGGCGCGGACAGCACGACCTCCGCGCCGCGGTGCACGGCGACCGCGACCGACTCGGCCAACTCGTGGTCGGCGGGGTCGGCGGTGTGCGCGACGACGACGTCCAGCGGCCCGATCCAGCCGGGCACCCGCTCGGCGGGCACCACCGGCACCGGGCAGCGGTCCCCGAGCAGGGCGCCGACGAGGTCGGCCACCACCCCGGAGACGCCGGGACGGTGCAGCAGCACCAGCGCGCGCGGGCGGTGCCCCCGCAGCCGGTCCAGCCCCGCGTCGCCCGCGGTGTGCAGAGCGGACCGGACCTGTGCGCCCGCGGTCGCGGCCGCCCGCAGGACACCCGTGGTGTCGCGCGCCGCCAGCTCCGCGGGGTCCGCCAGCAGCGTGTCGTCGAGCACCCCGTTCACCCGTCGTCCCGTCCGTCTCCCGCCGGTCCGGTGCCCGGCAGGGCCTCGTCGAGCAGCAGCACCGGGATCCCGTCGGTCACGGGGAACGCACGCCCGCAGTCGGTGCAGGTCAGCCGGTCCTCGCCCGGGTTCAGGGCCGCGTGCGCGTCGCACGGGCACGCCAGGATCTCCAGCAGCTGGGGGTCGAGCTGTAGGGCCACGGTTCTCCTCGTCGTCGTGTCGCGCTCGTCGATGCTGCCACCCGGTACCGACAGTTCGCGGCAGCCGACCGGGTACGCCGTGCTCACCGCAGGTACGCGGGTCAGCCCCGGACGACCGCGAGGACCTCGTCGGTCAGGGCGCGGACCGCGGCCTCGTCGGCGGCCTCGACGTTGAGCCGCAGCAGCGGCTCGGTGTTGGACGCGCGCAGGTTGAACCACGAGCCGTCCGGCAGCGAGACGGTCAGGCCGTCCAGCCGGTCGAGGTCCACGCCGTCGCGCGGGCCGTAGATCCCCTCGATCTCGGCGACCTTCGCGGCCTGGTCCGCGACCGTGGAGTTGATCTCCCCGGAGGCGGCGTAGCGGTCGTAGCCGCCCATCAGGCCCGACAGCGTCGCCCCGGGCACGGCCCGGTGCTCGCCCAGCGCGGCGAGCAGGTGCAGCGCCGCGAGCATGCCGGAGTCGGCCTTCCAGAAGTCGCGGAAGTAGTAGTGCGCGGAGTGCTCGCCGCCGAACACGGCGCCGGTCTCGGCCATCGTCTGCTTGATGAACGAGTGCCCGACCCGGGTCCGGACGGCACGCCCGCCGTGCTCGGCGACGAGCTCGGGCACCGCCCGGGAGGTGATGAGGTTGTGGATGACTGCGACCCCGGTCTCCCCCGCGGCCCGGGCCCGGGCGATCTCACGGGCGGCGACCAGCCCGGTGATCGCGCTGGGGCTGACGGCCTCGCCGCGCTCGTCGACGGCGAAGCAGCGGTCGGCGTCGCCGTCGAAGGCCAGGCCCAGGTCCGCGCCCTCGGCGACGACCCGCTTCTGCAGGTCCACCAGGTTGGCCGGGTCCAGCGGGTTGGCCTCGTGGTTCGGGAACGTGCCGTCGAGCTCGAAGTACAGCGGCACGACGCGCACGTTCAGACCGTCGAACACGGTCGGCACGGTGTGCCCGCCCATCCCGTTGCCGGCGTCGACGACGACGGTCAGCTCCGGGCCGGCGTCCAGCGACGACAGGTCGACCAGGCCGCGCAGGTAGCCCGCGTAGCCGGCGAGCATGTCCTCGGTGCGCACGGTGCCGGGCGCGGCCACCGCCGGGACGCCCTCGTCCAGCAGGCGGGCGGCGTCGTCGCGGAGGGTGGCGAGCCCGCTGTCCTGCCCGATCGGCACCGCGCCCGCGCGGCACAGCTTGATGCCGTTGTAGGCGGCCGGGTTGTGGCTCGCGGTGAACATCGCGCCGGGCAGGTCCAGCGTGCCGGAGGCGTAGTAGAGCATGTCGGTGCTGGCCAGTCCGATGTCGACGACGTCGAGCCCCTGCGCGGTGACGCCGTCGGCGAACGCCGCGGCCAGCGCGGGCGAGCTGTCGCGCATGTCGCGGCCGACCACGACCGCGGACGGGGCCGGGTCGTCGCCCGCCACGAGCCGGGCGGTGGCCGCGCCGAGCGCGCGGGCGGTGGGCTCGTCCAGCTGGTCGCCGACGACACCGCGGATGTCGTAGGCCTTCACGATCGCCGAGAGGTCGGGCACGACGCACGACCCTAGCGCAGGCCCGTCACCCGTCCGCGCAGGTCCACCCCGTCACCGCGGCGTGCCGACGGGACGTGCACGACCGGTCACCGTGGGGTGCGTCAGCCGTCCTCGGGGGTCGGCAGGACCCGCAGGTGGCCGCGCCGGCCGGTGCCGCCGGGCCGGGCCACCACCTCGACCGGCCGGTCCACCCGGCCCGCCTCGCGGACGGCGTCGGCGAGCGCGGTCAGGTCCTCGCCGCTGTGCTGGGGCTGGGCGAACTCCCCCTCGAACCGGACGACCTCCCACCCGCGCGGGGCGGTCAGGTTGTGCGCGTGCCCGGTGCACAGGTCGTAGGAGTGCGGCTCGGCCTGCGTGGCGAGCGGGCCGACGACGGCGGTGGAGTCGGCGTAGACGTAGGTGAGCGTGGCGACGGCGAGCTCGGTGCAGCCCGTCCGTGAACATCTCCGCACACTCAACACGACGGGGACGATAACCCGTCGCCGGCCCGCCGCCGCACTGCGACGCGCACCCCGCTCGGCGGACGGTGCGCCCGCCGCGCTCGCGGGTCGGCGCCGGTGGGGGCGGCGGGGTCCTAGACTGGGCGCGTGCCCGGTACCCGTCCCGACCCCGACCGCCGGCCGCCGCGCAGCCCCCGCCGGCGGGACCGTCGCGGGCGCGGCCTGCGCGGGCTGATGTACCCGGTGACGACGCCGGCCTTCCGCACCCGCGCCGAACGCTTCGACGCGAAGGTGCTCGAGGCGCTGGAGCCGATCGAGGCCCGCTGGGGACCGGAGCTGGCCGACCTCGACCTGGCCGTCGACGACGTCCCGTCGGTCGACCGCACCTCGCCCGACGAGGTCGTGTGGGGCACCGGGGTGCTCGCCGACGTCGGCGTGCCGCTGGCGCACCTCGTCCCGGCGGGGGTCGACTCCGCCGGGATCCCGACGCGCGCGCGGATCGTGCTCTACCGCCGTCCGCTGGAGGCGCGGGCGCGCAACGGCGAGGACCTCGCCGACCTCGTCCACGAGGTGCTCGTGGAGCAGGTCGCGGAGTACCTCAACATCGAGCCCGACGCCGTCGACGGCGGCTGAGCCGGGCACGCACCCGTCACACGGACGAGGGGCCGGCCACCGTGCGGTGGCCGGCCCCTCGTGGCTCCGTGGACCGGGTTCAGACCGCGGCGCGGCGCAGGCGCCGGCGCTCGCGCTCGGACAGCCCGCCCCAGATGCCGAAGCGCTCGTCCTGCGCCAGCGCGTACTCCAGGCACTCGGCCCGGACCTCGCAGCCGGAACAGATGCGCTTGGCCTCGCGGGTGGAGCCGCCCTTCTCGGGGAAGAACGCCTCCGGGTCGGTCTGCGCGCACAGCGCGCGTTCCTGCCAGTCCGGGACCTCGTCCGAGGGCCCCTCGTCCAGCAGGCCCTTCAGGTCCAGGACCTGCGCCACCTGGTCGTAGTCGGCCATCTCCGGACCGGACCGCTCGTTCGTGACCGCGGCGTCGGCCCCCACCGGCCGCAACATCCGCATGAAACCCTCGACGTCGTCCACTCGCCCACCTCCCCGCAACGCACCGGCGAATGACACCGCTGTAAGTACAGCGCTGACAGTCGCTGTGTGCAAGCCGGCTCTGCCGATTGAGTGAAGGGTCGCGCGCGGGCGTTTCCTCCCACGTGGAGTATGGGTACGTGCCAGCTCTGACGCGCCGGATCAGCCCGTGGTTCCTCCTGATCGTCGGCATCACCCTGTCCGGAGGTGTCCTCGCGGTCGCCGCCGTGCCCGCCCGCTCCTCCGCGCTCGCGACGGCCGGCGTGTTCGTCCTGGTCCTGGGCGGGTGGGTCGTGTCGCTGTGCCTGCACGAGTACGCGCACGCGATCACCGCCTACCGCGGCGGCGACACCTCGGTCGCGGCGAAGGGCTATCTCACCCTCGACGTGCGCCGCTACACCGATCCCGGGCTCTCGCTGGTGCTCCCGCTGGTGATCCTGCTGGTCGGCGGCCTGCCGCTGCCCGGCGGCGCGGTGTGGATCAACCAGTGGGCGCTGCGGTCGCGGGCCCGGCGCAGCGCGGTCTCCCTCGCCGGGCCGTTCGCCAACCTCGCCCTGGGCGTCGTGTTGATCATCACGGTGGCCGCGCTGCCGGCGATGCCGCTGCCGCTCGCGGCCGGGCTCAGCGCGCTGGCCTTCTTCCAGATCATCGCGTTCGTGCTGAACATGCTGCCGGTCCCCGGCCTCGACGGCTGGGGCGCGCTGGAGCCGTACCTGTCGGTGCCGGCGCAGCGGCTCGGCGAGCGGGTGCGGCCGTGGGCGCCGCTGGTGCTGCTGGGCCTGCTGCTGTTCGTGCCGGGGGTGAGCGCGATCTTCTTCGCCGTGACCCAGCTGCTGTTCGGCGCGGCCGGCGGGGACCGGGAGCTGCTCTCCGTCGGGTACTCGGCCCTGTTCTTCTGGCGGAGCCTCTGACCCCCGTCAGCGGGCGGCGGCGACCATGGTGGCGACGGTGTCGTCGTCGTCCGGGAGCGCGCCGACCGGCCACCAGCGCAGGTCCAGCGACTCGTCGCTGATCCGCGGGGTCGCCCCGGCGGGGGCCCGGACCAGGTAGCGGACGTCGAGGTGGCGGGTCGGCACCCCCAGCGAGCAGGTGACCGGGTGGACGTCGACGTGCAGCGGGTGCTCGCCGATCTCCAGGCCGTCCATCCCCGACTCCTCGGTGGCCTCGCGCAGGGCGGCGGCGCGCAGCGACGCGTCGCCGGGCTCGCAGTGCCCGCCGAGCTGGATCCAGCGGCCCACCCGCGGGTGCAGGGTCAGCAGCGTGTGCTCGCCGGTCGCGTCGAGCAGCAGCGCCGACGCGGTCAGGTGCCCGGGCACGCAGGAGCGCTCGCACGCGTCGTCGGGGCGGGCGTCGAGGAACGCCAGCAGGGCGTGGCGCAGCGCGCGCTGCCCCGCGTCGGGGGGCTCCCAGGCGCCGAGCTCGCCGGCCGCCGCCGCCGCGGTCACCACGTCGCGCTCCGCCGGCCGGCCGGGCCGGGGCTCACCGCTCCACCAGCGCGTCGCCGGGGTCCCGCGGGGCGCGGGGGGTGAGCGGCTCGACCGGCACCCCGACGGCGACGGCGCCGAGGGCCTCCCAGTCGCCGGGCAGCCCCAGCGCCGCCCGGGCCACGTCGGCGGCGAAGATCGTCGACCCGACCCAGCAGGACGCGAGCCCCTCCGCGGCCAGCGCGACGAGCAGCGACTGCACCGCCGCCCCGCCCGCGACGGTGAACATGTCCCGCTCGGCGGCGTCGCGGGCGTCGCCGTAGGCGTGCATCCCCGCGCGCGACCGGAACGCCAGCACCAGCTCCGGCGCCCGGCGCAGCAGGTCCCCGCGGGCGAGGCGGCGCGCGACCTCCTCGGCGGGGCGGCCGTCGGCCTCGAGGTCGGCGCGCCAGCGCTCGCGCAGCGCGTCGAGCACGGCGCTGCGCCGCGCGGGGTCGCGCAGCCACACGAACCGGAACGGCGTGCTGTGGTGCGGGGCGGGCGCGGTCAGCGCGACGCCGACGGCGCGGCGCAGGGCGTCGGCGTCGACGGGGTCGGGCGCGAAGTCGCGGGTGCTGCGGCGCAGCAGGACCGCCTCGCCGCGGCCGCGGGCGATCGCCTCGGCGGTCCCGAGCCGGAACAGGTCGTTCTCGATCGGGCGGATCAGGTCGCGGGCCGTCGACCCGTCGTCGGACAGGGTCATGCCGCGCACCACCGCGACCGGCAGCGCGCCGAGCTTGCCCTTCACCAGGTCGGCGGCCGCGGCGATCTCGTCGGCGACCGCGATCTCGGTGACGACCAGGTCGTTGCCCTGGCCGTCGACGGCGCCGCCGTAGCCGTGCAGGACCGTCAGCCCGGCCGCGCCGATCGCGATGTCGGTCTGCCCGACCCGCCAGCTGCGGCCCAGCGTGTCGGTGACGACGACGCCCACGTCCACCCCGAGCCGCTCCCGCAGCCCGGCGCGCAGCCCGGCGGCGCTGGCGTCGGGGTCGGCGGGCAGCAGGGCCAGCTCGTCGCGCCGCACGTTGGATCCGTCGATCCCGGCCGCGGCCTGCACGATGCCGAGCTTCCCGGCGACGATCAGCGTCTTCCCGGTCCGGGCGACGACGCGCTCGGTCTCCTGGTCGACGAGCCTGCGGCGCAGCGCGTCGCGCTCCTCGTCGTCGACCGGGGCCGGCACGAGCCGTCCCTCGACCTTGGAGAACACCTTCGAGGTGACGACCACGACGTCGCCGTCGCGCAGCCAGCCCAGCCGGTCGGCGAGCGCGGCGGTGAGGTCGTCGCCGGGGCGGAACTCCGGCAGCCCGGTGACCGGCAGGATCTCCAGCCGGTCCGCGGCGTGGTCGCCGACCGGCTCAGACACCCACGCCCGCCAGGTCGAACGCGGCGCGCGCCATCGCGGCGGTCGCCTCGTGGTCGGTCATCAGCAGCGGGACCTCGCGCACGGTCGCGCCGGGCACGGTCGCGGCGTCGCCGGTGTGCACCAGGTAGCCGTCGAGCAGACCGCCCTCGCCGCGGCCGCCGTAGTGCCGCCCGACGCCCTCGGCGCTGGTCTCGACGGCGATGGCGCTCAGGCAGGCGTCGGCCATGCCGCGCACCGGGGCGCCGCCGACGATCGGCGACAGCCCGACGACCGGCGCGGGCGTCGCCGCGAGGGCCTGCGCGACCCCGGGCACCGACACGATCGTGCCGATCGAGACGACCGGGTTCGACGGCGCGACGAGCACGACGTCGGCCCCGGCGATCGCGGCGCGCGCCTCGGGCAGGATCGCGGCCTGGTCGGCCCCCACCGAGGCGAACCGGTACGCCTTCGGCGCGGCCCGGTGGCGGATCCACCACTCCTGGAAGTGGATCGCGACCTGCGGGGTCTCCTCCACCGCGGCCGGGTCCGGGTTGTCGATCACGACGTGGGTCTCGACGCGGTCGTCGGAGGCGGGCAGCAGCGTCACGCCGGGCTGCCAGCGGTGGCACAGGGCCTCGGTGACCTGGGAGAGCGGGTAGCCGGCGCGCAGCATCCGGGTGCGGACGAGGTGGGTGGCGACGTCGCGGTCGCCGAGCCCGAACCAGGTCGCGTCGGCGCCGTAGGCCTCCAGCTCGGCCGTGACCGACCAGGTCTCCTCCGACCGCCCCCAGCCCTTCTCGACGTCGATGCCGCCGCCGAGGGTGTACATGCAGGTGTCGAGGTCCGGGCAGACGCGCAGGCCGTGCAGCCAGATGTCGTCGCCGACGTTGACCACCGCGGTGATCTCGTGCTCCGCCGCGGCCGGGGCGGGCCCGACCGGGGGCAGCCCGAGCGCGAGCTTGACGCCTTGCAGGAAGCGGGCGCCGCCGACCCCGCCGACCAGAACGGTGACCTTCACGCGCCAGACCCTACGTCCGTCAGAGCGACCGGTAGTCGCGCGGGGAGAACCGGGGCCCGAACCGGGGGCGCCGGAACCCCGAGGACTCGATGTAGCGCACCGCCCGCTGGCGCTGCGGGACGTACGGGGCGAGCACCTCCGCCATCCCGGCGTCGTCGAGGTCGTGGCCGAGCAGCGCCCAGCCGACGGTGTTGGGCACGTGGAAGTCGCCGAAGCTGACCGCGTCCGGGTCGCCCCACGCCCGCTGGGCGATCTCCGCCGCCGTCCACACCCCGATGCCGCGGACCCGGCGCAGCAGGACCCGGCCCGCCTCGCCCCGCAGCTCCGCGGCCCGCTCCAGCCGGTGCGCGACGACGGCCGCGTGCAGGATCGCCGTGCGCCGCGCGTGGTCGACACCGGCGCGGTGCCACTCCCATTCCGGGATCGCGCGGACCTGGCCGGGGGTCGGCGGCACCCGCATCCCGGCGGGCACGATCCCGGCCGGCCCGGGCGCCGGATCGCCGAAGCGCCACGCGAGCTCGCGGTGGCTGCGGTGCGCCTCGGTGCCGGTGACCTTCTGCTCCAGCACCGCGGGCAGCAGCGCGTCCCAGACCCGGCCGGTGGAGCCGAGCCGCAGCCCGGGGCGGCGGCGGTGCGCGTCGGCGACCAGCGGGTGGTGCGCGACGAACGCCGACGGGTCGTCGTCGGCCCCCAGCAGCGACGGCAGCCGGTCGATCTCCCAGGCCGCGCCCGGGCCCCAGCCGGTGGCCCGCACGGTGCCGTCGGCCCGGCGGCGGATCGCGGTCGTCGCGGCCCCGGCGGGCGTGGTCGACACCCGCCAGATCACCGCGCCGTCGGCGGCGGTGCGCCAGGTGGGGTCGCCCCGGCCGCGGCGCAGCGGGGCCAGCACGCCGTACAGGTCGAGCGGGAAGGGCGGGCGCCACTCCCGGTCCACCACCGCCGCGGCCGTCGTCACGACCCGATGGTCACACGTCCGGGGAGAACCGGACGCCGTGGGGCGGGAGGGTGACGTCGGGCCAGATCCGCATGTTGTTGCGCAGCTCGCAGTGCGCGCCGATGACGGCCCGGTCGCCGACGACGGTGTCGCGGATGCTCGCGCCCTCCTCGACCACCGCGCCGGCCCCGATCACGGAGTTCTCCACGACCGCCCCCGCCTCGACGACGGCGCCGTCGAAGAGCATCGAGCCCTCGACGCGGGCGCCGGAGCCGATCCGGGCGCCGCGCCCGACGGTCGTCCCACCGAACACGAACGCGTCGGCGGCCACCTCGGCGCCCTCGAGCACCATCGACTCGCCGGTCGGGCCGGGCAGCGCCGCGGACGGCGCCACCCCGCGGACCAGGTCCGCCGAGCCGTGGACCAGGTCGCCGGGGGTGCCCATGTCGCGCCAGTAGGCGACGTCGACGTGGCCCTGCACGTGCGCGCCGGAGGCCAGCAGGTCGGGGAACGTCTCGCGCTCGACCGACACCGGCCGCCCCTCCGGGATGGTGTCGATGACCTCGCGCCGGAAGACGTAGCACCCGGCGTTGATCTGGTCGGTGGGCGGGTCCTCGGTCTTCTCCAGGAACTCCAGCACCCGCCCGCTGGGGTCGGTCGGCACGCAGCCGAACGCCCGCGGGTTCTGCACCCGCACCAGGTGCAGGGTCACGTCGGCCCGCGCGTCCTTGTGGGTGTCGACGACCGCGCGCAGGTCGGTGCCCGCGAGCACGTCGCCGTTGAAGATCATGACGTGCTCGGCCGACAGCTTCCCGGCGACGTTGCGGATCCCGCCGCCGGTGCCCAGCGGCTCGGTCTCGGTCACGTAGGTGAGGTCCAGCCCCAGCGACGAGCCGTCGCCGAAGTGCTCCTCGAAGGTCTCGGCCAGGTAGCTGGTGCCCAGCACGGCCCGGCGGATGCCCGCCTCGCGGATCCGGGACAGCAGGTGCGCCAGGAACGGCACGCCCGCGGTCGGCAGCATCGGCTTGGGTGCCGACAGGGTCAGTGGCCGCAGCCGGGTGCCCTTGCCCCCGACCAGTACGACCGCCTCGACGTCGTGCACGGTTCTCCCTCTGGTGTTTCTCTCGGTCGGCTACCGGGTCGTCAGGGCCGAACGCACGGCCAGGCCCGCCCGGAACGCGGCGCGCAGCGGTGCGCGGGCCGGGCCGCGGTGGCGGTCGGCCAGGTAGCGGTAGGCGCTGCGGTGGTGCTCGGCGAGCATCCGCGCCGACACCTCCGGCTTGCCCGTGGACGCTCCGCCCACGTGTACGACATCGGCGGACGGGACGTACACGTTTCGCCATCCGGCGAGACCCAGGCGTTCGCCCAGGTCGACGTCCTCGAAGTACATGAAGTAGCGCGGGTCGAAACCGTCGACGGAGTCGAAGGCGCTGCGGCGCAGGAGCAGGCACGACCCGGACAGCCAGCCCGCGGCCCGTTCGGTCAGGTCCTCGCGGCTGCGCCGGTAGGCCGCCGTCCACGGGTTCGCGGGCCAGACCGGCCCGAGCGCGGCGTGCCCGGCCCCCGCGACCAGCGACGGCAGCTCCCGCGCCGACGGGTAGACCTCGCCGGAGGGCTCGCGGATCAGCGGCCCCAGCGACCCCGCGCGCGGGTGGCGGCGGGCCGCGTCGAGCAGGGTGTCCAGCGAGCCGGCGCCCCACTCCAGGTCCGGGTTGGCGACGACGACCCACCCGATCTCGCGCGGCAGCGACGCGACCCCGCGGTTCGCCGCGGCGCCGTAGCCGACGTTCTCGCCGATCGGCAGGAAGGTGACCTCCGGCCGTGCCCGGGCGGCGCGCTCGGGGGCGCCGTCGACCGAGCCGTTGTCGGCGAGCACGACCGGCACCCCGGTCCGGGTGGTCGCGCCGCGCAGCGAGTCCAGGAACGTGTCCAGCAGAGCGCCCGGCGAGTAGGTCACCGTGACGACGGCGAGCCCGTCGCCGTACCCCGGCACGCCCTCACCCACCGCTGCTCCCCTCTCCTGCACGCCCGCAACCCAACCAGACCCGTCGGCCCGCGGTCCGCCGGGACGCCCGTTCGCGCCCGCGAAGATCACACCGAGTGATCACCGCCGGGTCCGCGACACCCTGTCGTCATCCCCGCGACGGCCCCGAGCAGCGACGACGGGTGACACCCGCCCGTCACTCTCAAGTCCACCGACCCTACGACGACCGGGCGAGCCGCCCGACACGCAGGCCGTCACGGCCCGCGCCGGCCGCCCGCATGCTGCACCCTGGTGCCCGGCCGGCCCGTCCGGTCCTACGGACGTCCGGGACCCGGCCCGGTTGACCGGTGTCACCCGTGCGGGTGGGGCCGAGCGAGGGGAGCGAGCATGGGCGACGGCCGCGACCGCTCCCGGCCCTCGGCGGCCGAGCGCGCCGCCGCGCGCCGCGCCGGCCGCTCCGCCGCCCCGCAGAGCTGGTCGCGCTCCCCCGCCGTCCGCGCCGGGGCGGCCGGGCGGGACCGTCCCGCCGGTCCCGCGGGCTGGTCCCGCCCCGGCGCGGGCCGGGCCGTCGACGCCCACCCGGCCCACCCCACCCGCACGGCCCCGGCCGCGCGGCGCGGCCGCGGCCACCGGCTGCTGGCCCGGCTGCGGCTCGCCGTCGCGGTGCTGTCGGCGCTCACGGTGCTGCTGACCGGCGCGGTGTGGACCCTCTACCGCGACGTCACCGGCGGCATCACGACGACGAACCTGCTGTTCGGCGGCTCGGCGGGCGGCGAGCAGAACATCCTGCTCGTCGGCGTCGACAGCCGCACCGACGCCCAGGGCGACCCGCTGCCGGCCGAGGTGCTCGCCCAGCTGCGCAGCGGCGCGGAGTCCGGCGTCCTCAACTCCGACACGATCATCGTGGTGCACCTGCCCGCCGACGGCGGCAGCGCCACCGCGTTCTCCATCCCGCGCGACTCCGAGGTGTCGATCCCGGGCCTCGGCCGCAACAAGATCAACGCGGCGTACCCGCAGACCAAGGCGCAGACCGCGTCGCGGCTGGTCGCCGAGGGCGTCACCGACCCGCGGCGGGTCGACCAGGAGTCCTCCCAGGCCGGCCGGCAGGCGCTGATCACCACCGTGCAGGACCTCACCGGCCTGGGCATCGACCACTTCGCCGAGGTCAACCTGCTCGGCTTCTACAACCTCACCAACGCCATCGGCGGCGTCGAGGTCTGCCTCACGGCGCCGGCCAAGGACGCGTTCTCCGGCGCCGACTTCCCCGCCGGCCCGCAGACGATCTCCGGCGCCGACGCGCTCGCCTTCGTCCGCCAGCGCCACGGCCTCGCCGGGGGCGACCTGTCGCGGATCAACCGCCAGCAGGTGTTCCTGGCCGCGGTGGCCGCGAAGGTGCTGTCCTCGGGCACGCTGACCGACCCGACGAAGCTGGGGTCGCTGATCGACGTGGTGCAGCAGTCGGTCGTCATCGACAGCGGCTGGGACCTGCTGTCCTTCGCCCGCGAGGCGTCGTCGATCGCGGCCGGGCGGATGGACTTCCTCACCATCCCGACCGGCGGCCCGGAGACCACCCGCGGCAAGGACGTGCTGGTCGTCGACCCGGTCCTGGTGCGCGAGTTCGTCAGCACCCACACCGCGCCCGAGCCCGAGCCGCAGGAGGCCGCCGCGACCTCGGAGCAGGCACCGGCGCCGGTCGTGGCCGACGTCGCCAACGGGTCCGGGGTCACCGGGCTCGCCGCGCAGGTCGCCGACACCCTCGGCCGCGACGGGTTCACCCCCGGCGAGGTCGCCAACGCCCCGGACCGCACCACCTCGGTGGTCCGCTACAGCCAGGCCGACGGCGACGCCGCGGCCCGCAGGGTCGCCGAGGCGCTCGGCGGGATCGGCGTCGAGCAGTCCGACGCCGTCGCCCAGGGCCGGGTGCAGGTGCTGCTCGGCACCGACCGCGCGACCGGCTCGCGCACCACCGCCGCGGCGGCCGCACCCGCCGCCGCGGCCGGCCCCTCGACCCCGCCGATCACCGCGGGCGGGGTGCCCTGCATCGACTGACGTAGCGTCGGCCTGCGATGGACACCGTCTTCGGCTCCGGCCTGTTCCTGCCCGACGCGCTGCTCGGCCCGGCGCTGGGCGCCGCCGCCGCGCGCCCGCTGTTCACCCACTACGACGACGCCACCGGCGAGCGCGTGGAGCTGTCGGGCACCACCGCGGCGAACTGGACGGCGAAGGCCGCGAACCTGCTGCGCGACGAGCTCGACGTCGAGCCGGGCTCGCGGGTCTCCGCGCTGCTGCCCGCGCACTGGCAGACCGCCACGGTGCTGCTCGCCGTCTGGGCGTGCGGCGCGGAGCTGGCCGGCGACCCGTCCGGCGCCGACGTCGTCCTCGCCGACGCCGCCCGCCTGGACCGGGCGCTCGGCGCGGGCGCGGGCACCGTCGTGGCGTTCTCGCTCGACGCGTTCGGGCGCGGGCTGCCCGGCCTGCCCGCGGGCGTCGTCGACTTCGCGACCGAGGTCCGGGTGCACGGCGACGACTTCGTCCCGTGGGACCCGGTCGGCGGCGACGCGCCCGCCTGGGACGGCGCCACCGGCGAGCAGGTCCTGGCCGCCGCCCGCGAGCGGGCCGGCGCGCTGGGGATCGGCGCGGGCGACCGGGTGCTGTCGACGACCGGCTGGGACACCGCCGACGGGCTGCGCGACGGGCTGCTCGCGGTGCTGGCCGCCGGGGCGTCGCTGGTGCAGACGGTCAACCCGGCCCCCGACGCGCTCGTCCGGCGCGCGGAGACCGAGCGGGTCACGCTGCGCCTGGGGTAGCCGCAGGTCACGGCCGCGGTCCATGACACCCTGGACGACCGTGACCCCCTCTGTGAGCGCCCGGGACGTCGACGACGCGGCGGCCCGGCTGCGCGCCGTCATCGGCCCGACCCCGCTGCAGCTCAACCCGCGCCTGTCCGACGCGCTCGGCGGCGAGGTCTGGGTCAAGCGCGAGGACCTGCAGCCGGTCCGTTCGTACAAGATCCGCGGCGCGTACAACCTGATCGCCCAGCTGCCCGAGGCCGACCGCCTCGCCGGGGTGGTCTGCGCCAGCGCGGGCAACCACGCCCAGGGCGTCGCGTTCGCCTGCCAGCGCCTCGGCGTGACCGGGCGGGTGTACCTGCCCGGGACGACCCCGCGCCAGAAGCGCGACCGCGTCGCGCGCCTGGGCCGCGACGCCGTCGAGGTGCGGGTGGTCGGCAACACCTACGACGAGGCCGCCGCGGCCGCCCGCGCCGACGCCGAGTCCACCGGCGCCACCCAGGTGCCCGCGTTCGACGACCCGCGCACCGTCGCCGGCCAGGGCACCATCGCCCGCGAGATCCTGTCCCAGCTGGCCGACCCGCCGGACGTGCTGGTCGTGCCGGTCGGCGGCGGCGGGCTGCTCGCCGGGGCGATCACCTACCTGCGCGAGCACTCGCCGGGCACCCGGATCGTCGGCGTCGAGCCGGCCGGGGCGGCGAGCATGGCCGCCGCGGTCGCCGCGGGCGAGCCGGTGGAGCTGGGGTCGCTGGACCCGTTCGTCGACGGCGCCGCCGTGCGCCGGGTCGGCGCGGCCACCTTCGACGTCGTCCGCGACGCCGGGGTCGAGCTGCTCGCGGTGCCCGAGGGCCGGATCTGCGTGGAGATGCTCGCGCTCTACCAGTCCGACGGCATCATCGCCGAGCCCGCCGGGGCGCTGTCCCCCGCCGCGCTGGACCGGCTCGACATCCCCCGCGACGCGACGACGGTGTGCCTGCTCTCCGGCGGCAACAACGACGTCTCGCGCTACGCCGACATCGTCGAGCGCGCGCTGGTCTTCGAGGGCCGCAAGCACTACTTCCTGGTCGAGTTCCCGCAGGAGCCGGGCGCGCTGCGCCGGTTCCTCGACGACGTCCTCGGCCCGGACGACGACATCACCCTGTTCGAGTACACCAAGCGCTCCAACCGGGAGACCGGCCCGGCGCTGGTCGGCATCGAGCTGGGCAGCCCGGACGACCTGCCCGCGCTGCTCAAGCGGATGGACGAGGCGCCCCCGCACATCGAGCCGATCCCGCCGGACAGCCCGCTGTTCGGCTTCATCCTGTAGCCGCGGCCTCAGCCGGTCCGGCGGCCCAGCACCAGGTGCAGCACGACCCCGGCGACCAGCCCCCAGAACGCCGCCCCGATCCCGGCGACCGTCACCCCGGCCGCGCTGAGCAGGAACGCCGCCGCCGCGGGCACCCGCGCGACGGCCGCGTCGCCCGCCCCCTCCGGGACGGTCAGCGCCCCGGCCAGCGCCGCCCCGAACGTCGCGAGCAGGGCCAGGCCCGCGACGGACTCGACCACGCCCGGCGGGGCCGCGGCGACCAGCGCGGCCAGCGTCGTCGCGAGCGGGGCGAGCACCAGGCAGGTGACCCCGTTGGCCTGGCAGGCGACCCACCGGCGGGCCGGGTCGGGGTGGGACTCCGGGGACGCGGGCAGCGCGGCGGTGATCGCGGCGAGGTTGATCGCGTGCGCCCCCGCGGGCGCGCCCAGCACCGTCCCGGCGCCGGTGAGCACCATCGCGTAGCGCCAGGGCACGGTGTAGCCGGCCGCCGCGAGGACCGCGACGCCGGGCACGTTCTGCGAGGCCATCGTGACCACCCACAGCGGCAGCGCCACCCCGACCACCGCCGCGACGGAGAACGAGGGTACCGTGAACGCGAGCGCCGGGGCCCGCAGCCAGCCCCAGCCGTCGGCGAGCACGATCACCACGACCAGCGCCAGCCCGAACGCCGCGGGCGACGCCCAGCGGGGCGCGAACCGCTGCAGCACCACCCACAGCACGACGATCGGCGCGACGAGCAGCGGCTGCTCGACCAGCGCGCGCACCGGGGCCAGGCACAGCGGCAGCAGCACCCCCGCGAGCATCGCCTGCGCGATCGGCGCGGGGATGGCCGCGACCAGCCGTCCGAGCGGCCGCACCAGCCCGGTCGCCACGATCAGCACGCCGGTCACGACGAACGCCCCCACCACCGCGGGCCAGCCGCCCGCGACGGCGCCGGTCGAGGCCAGCAGCGCGGCGCCGGGGGTGGACCACGCGACGGTCAGCGGGCGGCGGAAGCGGCGTGAGAGCCACAGTGTCGCCACGCCCATGAGCGCGGTGAGTACGACCAGCCCGGACGCGGCCTGCGCCGGGTCGGCGCCGGCGCCGCGCAGCCCGGCCAGCACGACGGCGAACGAGCTGGTGACCCCGACGACCGCGGAGACCACGCCGACCGACACCGGCTGTGCCCAGGAACGACCCACCCGCCGACCCTAGCCACGGCCCGGTCGTCAGGCCGCGGAGTCCCACCAGGACAGGACGCGGGTGGCGTGCAGGGTCAGCCACGGCGACGGCTCGCCGGGCGCGACGTCGACCTCGAACCACATCTCCCCGGGGTCGCGCTCGCCCTGCGTCCAGCGGCCGTCCGGGCCGCGCCGGGCCCGCAGCAGCGCGATCGCGTCGGCGAGCCGCGGGTCGGGGGCGGCGCCGTCGAGCTCGGCGGCGCGCCGGAAGTGGTCGGTGGCGCGCAGCACGTCGTGGCGCCAGCGCAGCGGGTACGCCAGGTCGTCCGGGGCGCGTTCCAGCTCGACGGGCTCGCCGGTCGACAACCGGTACAGCAGCCCCCGGACCAGCAGGTACTCCTCGCCGGCGCGCCGCGCCCCCCGGGTCGCGGGGGTGCCGCCGGTGGCCCGCTCGTGGGCCAGCAGGCCGCCCACCGCGTTGAGCGTCGAGTGGAACGACGACCGCACCGCGCCGTCCACCCAGAAGCAGTTCCAGCCGCCGTCGGCGAGCCGGTGCTCGTCGAACCAGGCGGCCAGGACGTCCATGTCGCGGCCGAGCCAGAGCCCGTTGGCGACGGTGAACGCGTTGATGCAGGCGTCGACCTCGCCGCCCCAGTAGGGCAGGTCGTCGTACTCCCAGCGGCAGGACTCGAGCTTCTCCGCCGTGCCGGCCAGCACCGCCGGGTCGAGGCCCCACTCGCGCAGGGCGTTGAGCGACCAGGTCGTCGCCGTCCAGGGCTGGCCCGCCACGGCCGAGCCGTCCGCCGGGAAGTACGCGCCGCCCGCCCACGTGCCCCCGGGGTCCTGACGGGCGAGCAGCCGCGCGCCCATCCCCTCGGTCGCGACCCGGGCGCGCGTCGTCTCCCACACCGCCGGCGGCGCGCCGGCCAGGTCGCGTTCGACCTGCCAGCGCAGCGCCGGGTCGGTGTCGAGCAGCCAGTCGAGCAACGCCGGGTCGACCATGGCGTCAGGCTGTCACTTCAGCAGGTTGCGCGCCATCACCATCCGCTGGATCTGGTTGGTGCCCTCGTAGATCTGGGTGATCTTCGCGTCGCGCATCATCCGCTCGGCCGGGAAGTCGCGGGTGTAACCGGCCCCGCCCAGCAGCTGCACGGCGTCGGTGGTCACCTGCATCGCGGTGTCGGAGGCGAAGCACTTGGCGGCCGAGGAGACGAAGCCCAGGTCGGGCTCGCCGCGCTCGGCGCGCGACGCGGCGACGTAGCAGAGCTGGCGGGCGGCCTCGACCTTCATCGCCATGTCGGCGAGCATGAACTGCAGGCCCTGGAACTCGGCCAGGTGCCTGCCGAACTGCTTGCGCTCCTTGAGGTAGCGCGTCGCGACGTCGAGCGCGCCCTGGGCGATGCCGACGGCCTGCGCGCCGATCGTCGGGCGGGTGTGGTCGAGCGTGCGCAGCGCGGTCTTGAAGCCGGTGCCCTCGGCGCCGATGATCCGGTCGGCGGGGATCCGGGCGTCCTCGAAGTGGATCTCGCGGGTCGGCGAGCCGTGGATGCCGAGCTTGCGCTCCTTGGTCCCGATCACGAAGCCCGGGTCGTCGGCGTGCACGACGAACGCGGAGATCCCGTTCGCCTTCTTCTCCGGGTCGGTGACGGCCATGACCGTGTACCAGGTGGACTCTCCGGCGTTGGTGATCCAGCACTTCGTGCCGTTGAGGACCCACTCGTCGCCGTCGCGGCGGGCGCGGGTCTTCATCGACGCGGCGTCGGAGCCGGCCTCGCGCTCGGACAGCGCGTAGCTCACCATGGCCTCGCCGGACGCGACCGAGGGCAGCACCTGCTTCTTCAGCTCGTCCGAGGCCGACAGCAGGATCGGGGTGAGCCCGAGCCCGTTCACGCCGGGGATCAGCGACGACGACGCGCAGACCCGGGCGACCTCCTCGATGACGATGCAGCCCGCGAGCTCGTCGGCGCCCTGGCCGCCGTACTCCTCGGGGATGATCACGGCCTGGAAACCGGCCTTCGTCAGCGCGTCGCGGGCCTCGGTCGGGTAGCGGCCCTGCTCGTCGACGTCGGCGGCGTGCGGAGCGATCTCCTTCTCCGCCAGGTCGCGGACGGCCTCGCGGAGGGCCTCGTGCTCGTCGCTGAGCCGGTAGCTGTCGAAGTCGCTGTTCATGGCGCCCATGCTAACGGCACTCCGTGCCACATGTCACGGGACCTTGCTACCCTCCGTGCCATGACGAGCAGCACTCGGCGCGGCCGTTCCCCCGAGGGCCGCGCCGAGGTGCGCCGGGACCTCGTGGCGGCCGCCGCGCAGCTGTTCACCGACCGCGGCTACGACGAGACGACCGTCGACGACATCGCCGCCGCCGCGGGCGTCGGGCGCCGCACGTTCTTCCGCTACTTCCGCGGCAAGGAGGACGCGCTGTCCCCCGACCACGAGCGGGGGCTCGCCCGGATCTCCGAGGTGTTCGACGGCGCCCACCCCGACGAGCCGCTGCCGTCACTGGCACTGCGTGCCGCGGAGACCGTGTTCGAGCTCTACACCGAGGACGCCCACGTGGCCCGGATGCGCTTCGCGCTGGTCGGTGCGGTGCCGGCCCTGCGCGACCGCGAGGCGGCCTCGGTGCACCACTACCGGCGGCTGTTCACCCGCGAGCTCACCGCCCGGCTGGGTGGGCGGCCCGACGGCGAGCTGCGCGCGACGGTGACCGCCGCCGCCGTGGTCGCCGCGCACAACCAGGCCCTGCGCCGCTGGCTGGCCGACGGCGCCCGCGACGCCGACCTGCCCGGGGCCCTGGAGCACTTCCGGCGGGTGGCGCCGATGCTGCCGCTGGACGACGCGTCGGAGCAGGCCTCCGCGCCGGACCTGGAGAGCGTCACGCGGCGGCTGGAGCGCGCCGCCCGCGCGCTGGAGCAGGGCGCGTCGTCCCGGACCGGCTGACGGCCGGGTGCGGGCCGCACGGCCCCGGACATGCGTGATCCCCGGGCCGCACGGGCGTGCGTCACCGAACCGGACAAGGTTCGGACCCGGGGATCACGGGTGACCGTCGGGAACTCGCCGGCACCACACCGGCTTCCACGACCGTCTCTCCGGGCCGGTTCTCCCGCCCCGGAGCAGAACGTGGTGCTAGCTGACGGCCACCTCACGTGTCCTGCTGTAGCTCATCTGCTGGACCACCTCCTCTCCCGTGTACCGCCACCGTACGCACGGGTCCGGCGCGGGCGCCAGCGGAAAAAATCAGTCCCGCTCGCGCGCCGCGGCGCGCAGCGCGGCGTCCTTGTCCAGCACGCTGTTCTCCAGGTCGGACTGGTACTCCAGCATCGCCTGGCGCAGCCGCTCGTCGCCGGCGCCGAGGATGCGCACCGCGAGCAGCCCGGCGTTGCGGGCGTTGCCCACCGCGACCGTCGCGACCGGCACCCCGGCGGGCATCTGGACGATCGACAGCAGCGAGTCCAGGCCGTCGAGGTACTTCAGCGGCACGGGCACGCCGATCACCGGCAGCGGCGTCGCGGCGGCGACCATGCCGGGCAGGTGCGCGGCGCCGCCGGCCCCGGCGACGATGGCCTGCAGCCCGCGGTCGGCGGCCGACGCGGCGTAGTCGAGCATCCGCTGCGGGGTGCGGTGCGCGGAGTAGACGCCCACCTCCCACGGCACGCCGAACTCGTCGAGCGCGGCACCGGCGGCCTCCATGACCGGCCAGTCGGAGTCGCTGCCCATGATCACGCCGACGCGCGGGGAGCCGGTCTGGGTCATCGGGTTCCTTCCGGGTGGGCGCCGGCGGCACCGGTGCCGCCGTCGCCGGTGTGGGCGGACCAGCCGTCGGCCCAGGTCGCGGTGGCCAGCCAGCCGGCGGCCAGCTCGGCGCGGGTGCGCACGTCGTCCTCGTCGGTGCCCAGCACCGTCACGTGGCCGATCTTCCGGGCCGGGCGGCCGTCCTTGGCGTAGAGGTGCACCTTCGCCTCGGGGAAGCGGGCGAAGCAGTGGTGCAGCCGCTCGTCCATGCCCATCGACGGCTCCTGCGCCGCACCGAGGACGTTCGCCATCACCGCGACCGGCGCGACCGGGGCGGTCGAGCCGAGCGGGTAGTCCAGGACCGCGCGCAGGTGCTGCTCGAACTGCGAGGTGACCGAGCCCTCGATCGTCCAGTGCCCGGAGTTGTGCGGGCGCATCGCGAGCTCGTTGACCACCACCTGCCCGGGCGCGGTCTCGAACAGCTCGACCGTCATCAGCCCGACGACGCCGAGCTCGTCGGCGATCCGCAGCGCCAGCTCCTGGACACGCGCCGTGTCGGCAAGGCCCAGACCCGGCGCGGGGGCGGTGACCCGTGCGCACTGGCCGTCGACCTGCAGGGTCTCGACGACCGGCCAGGCCGCGGCCTGGCCGTACGGGGACCGGGCGACGCTCGCGGCCAGCTCCCGGGTCATCGGGACCGCGGACTCGACGAGCAGCGGGGTGCCGGCGTCGAGCAGCGCGGCGACGTGGCCGGGGTCGTCGGCACGCAGGAACCAGACGCCGCGGCCGTCGTAGCCGCCGCGGGTGGCCTTGAGCACCACCGGCCAGCCGTGCTCGGCGCCGAACGCGGTGACGTCGCCGGGCGCGGTCACCTCGGCGAACGCCGGGACGGGCAGGCCCATGCCGGCCAGCCGCCGTCGCATCACGAGCTTGTCCTGCGCGTGCACGAGCGCCGCGGGCGGCGGGCGCAGCGGGACACCGGCCTCGGCCAGCGGGACCAGCACCTCCTGCGGCACGCCCTCGTGGTCGAACGTGACGGCCGAGCAGCCGGTCGCGAGCTCGCGCAGCGCCGCGGCGTCGTCCGGGTCGCCGAGGACGACGTCCGGCGTCACCCGCGCGGCCGGGTCCTGCGGCGACGCGGCGAGCACCCGCAACGTCTGCCCGAGCGCGACGGCGGCCTGTGCGGTCATCCGGGCCAGCTGGCCGCCGCCGACCATCCCGACGACGGGCATCGCGGCGTCTGGCGTGTCAACCCTCTCCACGAGACGGGAAGCCTAATCTGGCACGATCGTCGGCGTGACGGTGGTGGAGGCGACACTCGCCCGGATCCCCCAGCCGTACCGCGACAAGGCCATCAAGCACCGCGAGCTGATCAAGTTCCTGATGGTCGGCGGTAGCACCTGGGTGATCGACACCGTGGTGTTCCTGGTGCTCAAGGCCACGGTGCTCGCCGACAAGCCGGTGACCGCCAAGGTGATCGCGGTGCTGGTGGCGACCATGGTGTCCTACGTGCTGAACCGCGAGTGGTCCTTCCGGACCCGCGGCGGGCGCGAGCGGCACCACGAGGCCGCGCTGTTCTTCGTCATCAGCGGGATCGGTGTCGCGGTGTACTCGGCGCCGCTGTGGGTCTCGCGCTACGTGTTCGAGCTGCAGGTCCCGGTGGTGTCGCTGGTGGCCCAGGAGTCCGCGGACTTCGTCGCCGGGCAGATCGTCGGCACCCTGGTCGGGATGGCGTTCCGCTGGTGGGCGTTCCGCCGGTTCGTGTGGCCCGACCAGCACGTGCGGCGCCAGCCGCCGCCCCCGGCGCCCGCCCCGCAGGACTGAGCCGGGGCCGCTACCGGGGGCCGGTGCGGTCGGGCACCGGGGCCGCCGCCGCGACGTCGTCGGTGCGCGCGGCCGGAAGGTAGAGCCGGAACACCGGCGGCCGCGCCCGGGACAGCTCCAGGCGCCCGCCGTCGGCCTCGACGAGCGTGCGGGCCAGCGCCAGGCCCAGACCGGTCGAGGACTGCGCGGAGATCCCGCGGTCGAACACGTGCGGGACCAGGTCCTCCGGCACCCCCGGCCCGGTGTCGGAGACCTCGACGAGCAGCGCGTTCTCCCCCGTCCGCGCCGCGATCGTGACGGGGCCGTCGCCGTGCTGCAGGGCGTTGTCGACGAGCACCCCGATCGCCTCCCGCAGCCGCGCCGCGGTGACCCGGGCGAGCAGCCCGTCGGGCACCCGGACCTTCAGCGAGCGCCCGGCCGCGGTGAGCGGGCCGCGCCACTCGCGCTCGGCGTCGGCGACCGCCTCGGCCAGGTCCACCGGCTCGGCACCGACCGCGCGGGCGGCCCGCGCGGACTCCAGCAGGTCGTCGAGGACCGCGGTGAGCCGCTCGGTCTGCTCCAGCGCGGCGTTGGCCTCGCGCCGGGCGTCCGGGTCGGGGTGGCAGGCCAGCTCGTCCAGGCGCAGCTGCAGCGCGGTGATCCGGCTGCGCAGCTGGTGCGACACGTCCCCGACCAGCGAGCGCTCGCGGTGCAGCAGCTGCGACAGGGCCGTGGCCGAGGAGTCGAGGACCTCCGAGACGCGGTCCAGCTCGGCGATGTCGTAGCGGGCCGGGGAGCGCCGGAAGTCCCCGGCGCCGAGCCGGGCCGCGCGGGCGGCCAGGTCGCGCAGCGGGTCCGACAGCCGGCGCGCGGTGTAGACGGCGACGCCGGTCCCGACCGTCACCGAGAACCCGACCAGCAGCACGACGACGGCGACGACCTGCGTCTGCTGGCTGCGCATCACCGAGGTCGGCTGGGACAGCTCCATGATCCCGCCGGGCCCGAACGGGAGCGTCTCGGTCACCGGGTCGTCGACCGAGGCCACGCCGTAGGCGATCGGCACCCCGTCCGGCGGCAGCACGACCAGGCGGCTGTTCGGCGGGATGGCCGCCTCCACCAGGCGGCGCGACTGCGCCCCGGTGCCGTACTCCTCGACGGTCTCGGTCACCTGCTCCAGGCGCTGGGTCAGCTCGGCGCGGGTGAAGTCCTCGACCAGCTGCCAGGTGGCCAGCGCCAGCGGGCCGCCCAGGAACAGCGCGGTCAGCGCCACCGTCAGCAGCGTGGAGATCAGGATCCGGCGGCGCACGGGCGGGCTCAGTCGGCGTTGTAGCGGAAGCCGACGCCGCGCACGGTCGCGATGCGCTTCTCGCCGCCGATCTTGCGGCGCAGCCACGACATGTGCATGTCCAGCGTCTTCGACGACTTCATGTCCGCGTCGCCCCACACGGCGTGCAGGATCTCCTCCCGGGTCACGACCTGCCCGGCGTGGGTCATCAGCACCCGCAGCAGCTCGAACTCCTTGTTGGCGAGGGTGACCTCGTCGCCGTCGAGCAGCACCCGGCGGCCCGACAGCTCCATCCGCAGCCCCCCGACCTCGACGACGTCCTGGGTGCGACGGCGCAGCAGCGCCCGCACCCGGGCGAGCAGCTCGGCGAGGCGGAACGGCTTGGAGACGTAGTCGTCGGCGCCCGCGTCGAGGCCGACGACGAAGTCGACCTCGTCGGTGCGGGCGGTGAGCATGAGGACGGGCAGGTCGGGCAGGGTCGTGCGGACCCGCCGGCACACCTCCAGCCCGTCCATGCCGGGCAGGCCGAGGTCCAGCACGAGCAGGTCGACCTGGGCGCCGGTGACGCGGTCGACGGCGCCGACGCCGTCGCCGACCACCTCGACGTCGTACCCCTCGCGCTGCAGGGCCCGCGACAGCGGCTCGGCGATCGCCGCGTCGTCCTCGGCCAGAACCACGGTGGTCATCTCGCCGAGCATAGGGCTCCGGCCCCCTGGGGCGGCGGCTGTACGGACTGGCATGCTCGCCCAACGTGAAGCCCGAGCGATGCGTGCCCGCCGATCCCGGTGATCTGGATCTCGCCCTGCGGCTGGCGGACCTCGCCGACGCGATCACGCTGCCCCGGTTCCGCGCGGCCGACCTGAGGGTCGAGCGCAAGCCCGACCGCACCCCGGTCACCGACGCCGACACCGCGGCCGAGGACGCGATCCGCGCCGCGCTGGGCCACGAGCGCCCCGGCGACGCGATCCTCGGCGAGGAGCGCGGCGGCACCGTCGACGCGGGCGGGCGCGGCTGGGTGATCGACCCGATCGACGGCACCAAGAACTTCTCCCGCGGCGTGCCCGCGTGGGCCACGCTGATCGCGCTGGTCGTCGACGGGGTGCCGGTGATCGGCGTGGTGAGCGCCCCGGCGCTGCACCGCCGCTGGTGGGGCTCGGCCGGTGCCGGGGCGTGGGCGCGGGACCTGCCCTCGGGCACGCCGCGGCGGATCGCGGTGTCCGGCGTCGCCGACGTCGCCGACGCCTACGTGTCCACCACGAACACCGACACCTTCCGCGCCGAGCCGTCCCCGGCCACCCGCGACGGCTGGATCGCGCTCACCGAGGCCTGCTGGGAGTCCCGCGCGTTCGGCGACTTCTGGCAGCACGTGCTCGTCGCCGAGGGCGTCATCGACGCCGCCGTGGAGCCCGCGGCGAACCCGTGGGACCTGGCCGCGCCGGCCGCCGTCGTCGCCGAGGCGGGCGGGCGGCTGACCGACCTGGCCGGCAACCCGACGTTCTCCGGCGGGCACGGCCTGACCAGCAACGGTCTGCTGCACGACGCGGTGCTGGGGGTGCTCCGTGGCTGAGCTGCACTTCGAGGACCTGCCCGCGGGCGCCGTGTTCGACCTCGGCACCACCGTCGTCGACCACGACGAGATGGTCGCGTTCTCCGCCCGCTTCGACCCGCAGCCGTTCCACCTGGACCCGGTGGCCGGCGAGCGGGTGTTCGGCGGGCTCGCCGCGTCCGGCTGGTTCACCGCGGGGCTGTGGATGCGCGCCTACGTCGACACCCTGCTGTCGCGCGCGGACTCGCTCGGCTCGCCGGGCGGCGACGAGATCTCCTGGCCCGCGCCGGTGTTCGCCGGCGACGAGCTGCACGCCCGGATGGAGGTGCTGGCCGCCCGCGTCTCGCGCAGCCGCCCGTCGATGGGGCTGGTCACCCTGCTCGGCACGCTGGAGCGCGACGGGACCTGCGTGTTCCGGTCCCGGTTCACCGGGATGTTCGGGGTCCGCGCGCCGCAGGAGCCCTGAACCCCCGCCCCGGGCGCGCTCAGTCCTCCGGGGCGAGCGCCGTCACCACCCGCGACGGCGACGGCCGCCCCAGGTGCCCGGCCATCCACACGCTGGTCCCGACGAGCGCGCGCAGGTCGACGCCGTGGGCGATGCCGAGCCCGTCGAGCATCCACACCAGGTCCTCGGTGGCGAGGTTGCCGGTCGCCGACCCGGCGTAGGGGCAGCCGCCGAGCCCGCCCGCGCTGGCGTCCACGGTCGTGACGCCGTGGCGCAGCGCGGCCAGGGTGTTGGACAGCGCCTGGCCGTAGGTGTCGTGGAAGTGCACCGCGAGCCGGTCCACCCCGACCCCGCGGGCGACGCAGGCGTCGAGGACGGCGCCGACGTGCGCCGGGGTCGCGACGCCGATGGTGTCGCCGAGGGAGAGCTGGTCGCAGCCCATCTCCATCAGCCGCGCGCCGACCGCGGCCGCCTGGTCCGGGTCCACAGCGCCCTCCCACGGGTCGCCGAACACCATCGACACGTAGGCGCGCACCCGCAGCCCCTCGCGCACGGCGCGGGTGACGGTGGGCTCGAACATCGCGAACTGCTCGTCGAGGGTGCGGTTGAGGTTGCGCTTCGCGAAGGTCTCGGTGGCCGAGGCGAAGACGGCGACGTGGTCGCAGCCCGCCTCGATCGCCCGGTCCAGGCCGCGCTCGTTGGGGGTGAGCACCGGGTAGTCCAGCCCGGCGCGGCGGTCCAGCACCGCGAGCAGGTCGGCGGCGTCGGCGAGCTGGGGCACCCACCGCGGGTGCACGAAGCTGGTCGCCTCCAGCGTGCGCAGGCCCGCGTCGGCGAGCCGGTCGAGGAACTCCGCCTTGACCGCCACCGGGACGACGGCCTTCTCGTTCTGCAGGCCGTCGCGCGGGCCGACCTCGTAGATCTCCACGCGATCGGGGAGCGCGGGGTCGCGGAACGTGGCCGGGAGACCGGTGCTCACAGGGCTGCCCTCTCTCGCTGCGGTGCGGGGTCCTCCATCCTGCCCCGGACCGCGGCGTCGGCGTACCCGCGCCGGGCCGTGTGCTCGCTCTCCTTATCCGCCGTGCGGCGCCGCTCGGCGAGGCGCCCGATCTCGCGGTGCAGCCGGGCCTGGACCCGCTCGACGGCCGGGACGTCGGTGAAGCGCAGCCGCTCCCCCGCCACGTCGAGCAGCAGGGTGCCGCAGCCGAGCAGGCGCTCCGTGGCGCCGGCGTGCACCCGGACCGCGTCGATCCGGTCGATCGGCACGTCGATCCCGTCGCGCACCAGCAGCCCCTCGCGGACCATGATCCGCCGGTTGGTGACGATCAGGTGGGTGGAGCGCCAGCGGGCCAGCGGCAGCACGGTGAACCGCACGGCCGCCACGGCCGCCAGCAGCGCGAGCGCCAGCCACGCCCCGGGCGCCCAGGTCTGCAGCCGGACGACGGCCGCGGCGAACCCGGCGCCCGCGCAGACCGCGACGAGCACCGCGCCCGGGCGCAGGCCCAGGCGCCAGTGCGGGTGGCCGTGCAGCACGACGTGCTCGCCGTCGTCGAGAGCGTCGTCCGGGAACGCCATGACCCCACGGTAGGACGGCCGCGCCGTGCCGCGCCCGCGACGCGCGGAGCCGAATGTGCAGGTCAGCGCTACGGGTGATCCGCGGGACGCAGATGGACGATGTCGCCGGCGGCCACCGCGACCCGCTCGCCCCCGTCGGCGTGGACCAGCAGCCGGCCCTGCGGGTCGACGTCCTCGGCCATCCCGACGAGGTGGTCCCCGGCCGGGCGCTCGACGCGCACCCGCGCCCCCAGGCTCGCGCAGCGGGAACGGTAGTCGCGCCGCAGCCCGCACGCGTCGGCGTCGCCGCCGGCGGCGCGCCACGCGGACTCGCGCCGGTGCAGGTGCGCGAGCAGCGCGACGACCGTCTCGGCCCGGGTCGCGGTGAACCCGTGCACGGCCAGCGCGGTCGCGCCCCACGGCAGGTCGGTGCCCGGCGTGGAGATGTTGAGCCCGATGCCGAGCACGATCCCCGGCCCGCCGCCGGACAGCGCGGTCATCTCGGCCAGGATCCCCGCGGCCTTGCCCCGCGACGACCCGGCCAGCAGGTCGTTGGGCCACTTCAGGGCCACCGGCAGGTCCGGGGCCAGCTCCGCGATCGCGTCGGCCAGCGCGACGCCGGCGAGCATCGGCAGCCAGCCCAGCCGGTCGGCGGGCACGCCCTCGGGCCGCCAGAGCACCGACATCGTCAGCGCCGCCCCGGGCCGGGAGATCCACGTGCGGTCCAGCCGGCCGCGGCCGCGGACCTGGTCCTCGGCGATCAGGACCGACCGGTCGGGGGCACCGCGGACGGCCTCGGCGAGCAGGTCGGCGTTCGTCGAGCCGGTCGAGGCCACCACGTCGAGCGCCGCCCAGCCGCCCGCGGGACGCAGCACGGCCGTCCGCAGCGCGTACTGGTCCAGCGGGCCACCCGCCGCGTCGTTCGTCCCGGTCGTCATCACCGCGCACCGTAACGGCCCGGCACGCGGCGGCGGACGGCGGCGCGTGCACGGATCGGTAACGGTGTCGACGGGGGGACCCCCGGTCGGCTGCGGCGGACGTCACCCCCGGGCCGGGGCTACTCGCGGGTTAGGCTCCGCTCTCATGAGCGCCGCAACGGAGCCGATGGCGACCCCGGACAGTGGTGGGGCAGAGCCCGACATCCACACCACGGCGGGCAAGCTCGCCGACCTCTACCAGCGTTTCGACGACGCGGTCCACGCCGGTTCGGCGGCCGCGGTCGAGAAGCAGCACGCGAAGGGGCGGCAGACCGCCCGCGAGCGGATCGACCAGCTGCTCGACCCCGGCTCGTTCGTCGAGCTGGACGCGCTGACCCGGCACCGGTCCACGAACTTCGGGATGGACGCCAAGCGCCCGTTCGGCGACGGCGTCGTGACCGGCACCGGCACCATCGACGGCCGCCCGGTCGCGGTGTTCTCCCAGGACGCCACGGTGTTCGGCGGCGCGCTGGGCGAGGTCTACGGCGAGAAGATCGTCAAGGTCATGGACGTGGCCGCCAAGATCGGCTGCCCGGTCGTCGGCATCAACGACGGCGGCGGCGCCCGCATCCAGGAGGGCGTGGTCGCCCTCGGCCTCTACGGCGAGATCTTCACCCGCAACGTCCGCAGCTCCGGCGTGATCCCGCAGATCTCGCTGATCATGGGCCCGTGCGCGGGCGGCGCGGTGTACTCCCCCGCCATCACCGACTTCACCGTGATGGTCGACGAGACCAGCCACATGTTCATCACCGGCCCGGACGTCATCAAGACCGTCACCGGTGAGGACGTCGACATGGAGGAGCTCGGCGGCGGCCGGGCCCACAACTCGAAGTCCGGCGTCGCGCACTACCTGGCCGGCGACGAGGCCGACGCGCTGGACTACGTCAAGCAGCTCCTGAGCTTCCTGCCGTCGAACAACCTGTCCGAGCCGCCGTCGTTCCCCGCCTCCGAGCCCGTCGAGGGCTCGATCGAGGACGGGATCATCGACTCCGACCGCGAGCTCGACACGCTGATCCCGGACTCGGCGAACACGCCCTACGACATCCGCGAGGTCATCAACCGCGTCGTCGACGACGAGGACTTCCTCGAGGTCCAGGAGCTGTGGGCGCCGAACATCGTGATCGGCTACGCCCGCGTCGAGGGCCGCAGCGTCGGCATCGTCGCCAACCAGCCGACCCAGTTCGCCGGCTGCCTGGACATCGACGCCTCGGAGAAGGCCGCCCGGTTCGTGCGGACCTGCGACGCGTTCAACATCCCGGTGCTGACCTTCGTCGACGTGCCCGGCTTCCTGCCCGGCACCGACCAGGAGTGGAACGGCATCATCCGCCGCGGCGCGAAGCTGATCTACGCCTACGCCGAGGCGACCGTCCCGAAGGTCACCGTGATCACCCGCAAGGCCTACGGCGGCGCCTACGACGTCATGGGCTCCAAGCACCTCGGCGCCGACGTCAACATCGCCTGGCCGACCGCGCAGATCGCCGTCACCGGCGCGCAGGGTGCGGTGTCGATCCTGTACCGCAAGGACCTCAAGGGCCTCGACGGCGACGAGCTCGCCACCAAGCGCGCCGAGCTCCAGCAGGACTACGAGGACACCCTCTGCAACCCCTACATCGCCGCCGACCGGGGCTACATCGACGCGGTCGTCCCGCCGTCGCACACCCGCGGCTACGTGGGACGGGCGCTGCGGATGCTGTCCACGAAGCGGGAGCAGGGCCCGACCCGCAAGCACGGGAACATCCCGCTCTGATGGCCGCCGAGGAGCCCACCGACGAGGCCACCGAGCAGTCCCCGGAGCAGCGCCGCGCGCTGTTCCGGGTGGTCCGCGGCGCCCCGGACGACCACGAGCTGGCCGCGCTGACCGCCGTGGTCGCGGCGGCGGCGAGCGCCGGCGGTCCGCCGGAGCCGGTGCGCACGCCGGACCCGTGGTCGCACCCGGCGGCCCAGCTGCGCGCGCCGCTGCACGCCGGCCCGGGCGCCTGGCGGGCATCCGGCCTGCCGCGCTGACACCCCGCAGACCGACGCCCGGTCCCGGCACCCCGCGTGCCGCGGCCGGGCGTCGTCGCGTGCGGGACCGCCGGGACGGGGTCGCGGCGCCGGCGTCTCCACCCCCGGGTGGAGCCCGCTGATCCACCCCGGATCGGTCCCGGCGCCGACGCGACGGCCCCCTCCCGCGGGCGATCGTGGTCGCCATGGACACCACCATCTCCCTCGTCGTCACGGTCGCGATCGTCGGCCTGGTCCTGGTCAAGCAGTTCCGCGGGCGGTTCGTCGGCGGCCGCGACCTCGTGCTGCCGTGCGTCGTCATGGGCATCGGGGTGCTGACCGTCGCGCAGGCCCACCCGGCCGTCACCACGGCCGGGGTCGCCCTGCTCGCCGCGGAGCTCGTGCTCGTCGCCGGGCTGGGCGCGGTGCGCGGCTACGCCTTCCGGCTCGGCACCCGCGACGGCTGGGCGTACCGCAGCGGCTCGGCCGCGCTGCTGGCCGCATGGGCCCTGACGATCGCGGTGCGGCTCGGTGCCGGGTTCCTCGGCGCGGCCGCCGGGGCCGGTCTGCTGCTGTCGACGACGTCCGCGCTGGTCTTCGGGGGCAGCCTGCTCGTGCAGAGCCTGGTGCTGCGCCACCGGGTGGCCGCCGCCGGGCTGCCCCTGCACCCCGGCCGCGGGCGTCGCGCCCGGGCCGCGGTCTGAGCGCCCCGGCCACCGCGCCCGCTGTGCCAGAGTGACACCGTGAGCACCCGCTCGGACGTCGACCGGTCCCCGCTGTTCGGGGTGCCGCGCCGGCTGGTCTCGCTGATCTGGCTGCCGATCGTGCTCGCCCTGCTGTTCCTCACACCCGGGCAGGGCGTGGCCCCGGCCTGGCTCTGGGCCGGGCTGGTGCCCGCGGTCGGCGGCTGGCTGCTGTTCGCCCTGCGCCGCGAGCTCTCGCCGCCGGCGACCGTGCTGACCAGCGTGTTCCTCGCCGGCGGGGGCATCGTGCTGCTGGCCGGGTCCGACGGGTGGACGACGTCGGCGGCGTTCCCGATGATGGCCGTGTTCGTCGCGGCGATGCGGCTGCCCTACCGGGCCGCGCTGCTCGTCGACGTGCCGCTGATCGCGGTGACCACGATCGTCGTCGGGCCCTACGGCTCGGTGTGGGACGTCCTGCTCGTGGTGGCCGCGCTGACCGCGATGGTGCTGTTCGGCTTCGGCCGGCGCGACGCCCGCCGCCGCGCCGAGGAGCACGAGAAGGCGCTGGTCGCCGACGCGCGGGCCCGCGAGGAGCACGCCCGCGCCGAGGCGATCGCCGACCGCGCCCGGGTCGCCCGCGACGTCCACGACGTGCTCGCCCACTCGCTGTCGGCGCTGGCCGTGCAGCTGCAGGGCGCCCGGCTGATGGCGCTGCGCGACGGTGCCGCCCCCGACACCGTCGCCCAGATCGAGCGGGCCCAGCGGCTCGCCTCCGACGGCATCACCGAGGCCCGCCGCGCCGTGCGGGCGCTGCGCGAGGGACCCGGCCCGGTGGACGTCGCCGGGGAGCTGCGCGAGCTCGGCCGCGCCCACCCGGGCGCGACCGTGGACGTCGACGAGGGACTGCGGCTGGGCGCCCGCGAGGGCGAGACCGTGCTGCGGACCGCGCAGGAGGCGCTGTCCAACGCCCGCAAGCACGCCCCCGGCGCGCCCGTCACGGTGTCCCTGCGCCAGGACGGCGACGGCGCCGAGCTGGAGGTCGTCGACGTCGCCGGCGCCCCGCCCCCGCCCGGCGACGGCGCGGGGTCCGGCCTGACCGGGATGGCCGAGCGGGCCGCGCTCGTCGGCGCCGAGCTGGAGACCGGCCCCACCCCGGACGGCTGGCGGGTGCGCCTGCTGCTGCCCGCACACGGCAGGATCGCACCGTGAGCGCGCTGCGGGTGGTGCTGGCCGACGACCAGCGGATCGTCCGGGACGGCCTGGCCACCGTCCTGGGCCTGCTCGAGG
This sequence comes from Pseudonocardia spirodelae, assembly GCF_037727765.1. Classification (NCBI taxonomy): domain Bacteria; kingdom Bacillati; phylum Actinomycetota; class Actinomycetes; order Pseudonocardiales; family Pseudonocardiaceae; genus Pseudonocardia; species Pseudonocardia spirodelae. The sequence goes on from NZ_JBBJUP010000020.1 coordinate 92,887, forward strand.
GCATCGAGGTCGTCGGCACCGCCGCCGGCGGTGACGAGGCCGTCGGCCTGGTCGCCGGGCTGGCCCCGGACGTGCTGCTCACCGACCTGCGGATGCCCGCGGGGGACGGCGTCGCCGCCACCCGCCGGGTGCGCGCGGAGCACCCGGGCACCGCGGTGGTCGTGCTCACCACCTACGTCGACGACGACGCCGTCGTCGACGCCATCGCCGCCGGGGCCTCGGGCTGGCTGTCCAAGGACGCCGACGCCGAGGCCATCGCCCGCGCCCTGCGCTCGGCCGCGGACGGCGTGTCCACCGTCGACGCCGCCGTGCTGTCGCGGCTCGTCGCCGCCCGCGCCGGGTCCGCACCGGCCACCCCGGCCGAGCCCCCGGACGGGCTCACCCCGCGCGAGGTGGAGGTCCTCGGCCTGATCGCCGAGGGCCTGTCCAACACCGAGATCGCCCGGCGGCTCGTCGTCGGCGAGGCGACGGTGAAGACCCACGTCAACCACCTGTTCGCCAAGACCGGGCTGCGCGACCGGGCCCAGGCCGTCGGCTACGCCTACCGGCACGGCCTCGCCGGCCGCTGACGCCGTCTCGCGCGGCGCGGCCCGGCGTCCACACCCCTGGCCGGTCCCCACACCTGTCGTGACGGGTGTGGGGACCGGCCGGGGGGTGTGGATCCGGCGGGTCAGTCGGTGGTGGTGCCGGTGGCGGGGGGTGTCGGTGCGGAGGTGTGGCCGTGCCCGTGCCCGTGGCCGTGGCCGTGGCCGTGGCCGTGGCCCTGCTTGGCCGCCACGCCCGCGCCGGGCATGGGGGCGGTGCCGCCGATCCGGATGTCCCCGGCCCGCAGCGGGGCGTCGTGGTACTTGCCCTCGTGCGCCAGGATCGGCCGCTGGTCCCCGGCGATCTCCGGGTACTTCTCCTCCAGCCGGCGCCGCTGGTCCCAGGTGCGGCGCATCGAGTCGATGTACTCGCTGTTGCCGTTGTAGACGCCCTTCCAGGTCTGCGGCATCTCGTCCTTGGACAGGCCGGGGCTGGCCTGCCCGCCGAGCGCGAACCCGGCCGGGACCTTGGTGGTCTCGCCGCCCCCGCAGACCGGGCACGGCGGGGTGTGGTCGTCCGACATGGACGCGAGGTGCTCGAAGCGGGATCCGCACGTGCACCGGAAGACGTAGATCGGCATCTGCTGCTCTCTCCTCGGCGCCCGCCGGTGGCCCCGTACGGGTCCACCGGCGGGCGCGGGGGTCACCAGTTCTCGACGGACTTCGTGAGGATGTCGGCGATGTCGTCCTCGGTGGGGGTGCGCGGGCACGTCGCGAGCAGCCGCTGCTGCTTCATCGTGCCCGGCACCAGGTCGGGGACGTCGGCCTCGGTGTACCCGACGCCGCCGATGCCGTTCGGGATGCCGATGTCGCGCATCAGCCGGGTCAGCACGCCCGGCAGCTGCTCGCGCGGGTCGTTCACCTTGTCCGCCCGCGGGTCCATCAGCTCCGCCGCCCGCAGGTGCCGCTCGGGGGCGGAGTCGAAGGAGAACCGGAACGCCTCCGGCGCCGTCAGCGACACCGACTCCCCGTGCGGGACCATCGCCTCGTCCTGCGGGTAGCCCTGCGGCCGGTAGTCCTTGACCATGCCGGCGATCGGGTAGGCGTTGGCGTGCGGGATGTGCACGCCGGAGTTGCCGAAGCCCATCCCGGCGAACGTCGCGGCCATCATCATGTCCGAGCGGGCCCCGACGTCCTCGGCGCCGCGCTCGACGGCCGTCCGGAACGACTTCGCCAGCAGCGACATCGCCTTCTCGCACCACAGGTCCGAGACCGGGTTCGACCCGCAGTAGGTCACCCGCTCCTCGGGCTTCTTGCGGTCGAAGGTCGTGTAGTACCGCGCGGTGTAGCTCTCCACCGCGTGGCAGGTGATGTCCATCCCGGCCGCCGCGGTGACCTGCGGCGGCAGCGTCATCGTCAGCAGCGGGTCGATGACGGCCAGGGTCGGGCGCAGCCGCCAGTGGCTGATCCCGGTCTTGACCTTCATCGACAGGATGTCCAGCACGCACATCGCGGTGGACTCCGAGCCGGTGCCCGCCGTCGTCGGGACGGCGATCAGCGGCTTGAGCTGCCCGGGCGGCACCTTCGCACCGCCGATCGGCTTGTTGATGTAGTCCATCAGCTCGCCCGGGTGGCTGGTGAGCAGGTTGATGGCCTTGGCGGTGTCGATCGCCGACCCGCCGCCGACGGCGACGAAGCCGTCCCACGGGCCCTGCGCGCGGGCGTACTCGGTGGCCTTGTTCATCGAGTCGTCGGTCGGCTCGACGTGCACGCCGTCGAAGATCTCGGACTCGATGCCGTAGCGGGACAGGTTGTCGGCCAGGCGCTGCGGGGCGCCGAGCGCGTTCACCCCCGGGTCGGTGACGATCAGGACCCGCGACACGTCGTAGGCCGACATCTCGAAACCGACCTCGTCGATCGCCCCGGCGCCGAACTTCAGCGGGGGCGCGCCCCAGGTGAAGATCGTCTCCTCGGTGAGCTCGGGAACCTCGAACGTCATCAGGTGTACGACCCCTCCGGTGCCTTGCGCAGCTGGTGGATCTGCTCGGCGTCGTGGCCGAAGACCATCTGCGCGTTCGTCTGCTCCTGGATGCCGCGCAGCTTCTCCACCGAGGAGAACCAGTCCTCGAGGTTGTTGACGATCGCGGCGGGCGCGGCGGGCGGGCCGTAGCTCTCGCCCATGTACACCGCGTCGGAGGTGAAGATCATCGTCCCGGTGTCGGGGAGGTCGACGCGCATCGACATGCAGCCGGGCGTGTGGCCCGGGGTCTGGATCATGCTGACCCCGGGGAGCAGCTCGACGTCGCCGGAGACGATCTCCCAGTCGATGCCCTCGTAGTCGGCCTTGAGGTGGGCACCGTTGAACGGGCCCTCGAAGCCGAGCGCGAACTCCTTCTCCTTGTCCGAGCAGATCATCTTCGCGTTCGTGTTCTTGAACATCTGGGCGTTGCCGGCGTGGTCGAAGTGCAGGTGCGACAGCACGACGTAGTCGATCTCGTCGAGACCCACGCCCATCTTGTGCAGCTGCTTGTCGAGGTACTCGTCGTCGGCGACCTGGTCGTAGGGGAAGAACTCCTGCAGGCCCGTCGGCGCCCAGCGGGTCTCCCAGTCCGACGGGCAGCTGGTGTCCCACAGCAGCTTGCCCTCGTCGGTCTCGACCAGGACGCAGTGCGTCGGCACCTCGACCCAGTCGATCGGGGCGTCCTTCTCCGCGCGTGGCTTGATGCTGACACCGGGCTTGAGGAGCAGGAACGGGAGGTTGGCGTGCATCGCCCCGCAGGGGATGACGCTCAGCTTGTTCGCCGTGGCCATGAGGAGTCCCTTCGTCACTGGAGGGGTGCTGGCAGCTCGTTGCCGGGCCAGTCTCGGGAAGCCCGGGCCCACCGTCCATGGTCGTATGCGCCTGTCTTGATCGCAGGACATGGCAGCCGGACACATAGGATCACCGCCATGCGGCAGGTCCCGTCGTTCCCCGAGCCGAGCCCGGACGCGGTCCTCACCGCCGTCGGCGACACCGCGGTGGACCTGGCCAACGTCGGGGAACGCGAGGTCATGCTCGGCGCGGTGCTGCGCCGCACCCGGGCCCTGCTGGACGCCGACATGGCCTACCTCAGCCTCAACGAGCTGCACTCCGGCACCACCTGGATCGAGCTGACCGACGGCGTGCGCACCCCGGAGTACCGGGCGATCCGGATGCCGTTCGGCACCGGTGTGCTCGGCCGGGCCGCCGCCGGCGCGGAGACGGTCGCGACCGCGGACTACCTGGCCGACCGGGCCCTGAACCATCTCGCGGCGATCGACACGATCGTGCGCGGCGAGGGCGTCCGGGCGATCGCGGGCGCCCCCATGCGGCTCGGCGGGCGGGTCGTCGGCGCGCTGCTGGTCGCGCACCGCACGCCCCGCCTCCTGGGCCCGGCCGCCCGCGCCGCCCTGGAGCACATGGCCGTGCAGGCCGCACTCGCGCTCGAGCAGACCCGGCGCGGCGAGGAGATCCGCCGGCTGCGGACCACCCGCGACGACGGCTCCGACCCCGGCGCCCGGCTGCGCCTGGAGCACCTCGTCCACCTCGACGAGCGCCTGATGGGGGCCATGGCCGGGTCCACCGCCGAGGCCGCGGGGGTGTTCTCGGTCCTGGCCGAGTCGCTCGGCCACCCGCTGTCGCTGCACGACCCGTCCGGCGCCCTGCGGACCGGACGGCGGCTGCTCACCCCCGACCAGCTGTCCGGCGACCGGCTGCGGGCCGCGGTCCGCACCTCCCAGCAGGGCGGCGGGGTCGCGATCGCGCACCTGCCCGACGGCGGGACCTACGCCCTGCTCGCCATCACCACCGCCGGGGAGCACCTCGCGACCCTGGTGATGGAGGGGGCCGACGACGACGCCGTCGCGCGGCTCGCGCACGCCTCGGCGTTCGTGACGGTGGCGCTGCTCGTCGAGCGCGCGCTGGCCGAGGCCGACGAGGCCGCCCAGACCTCGCTGGTCGAGGAGCTCGTCGACAGCCGGGTGCCACCGCGGCCGACGCTGGGCGCGCGGCTGGCCCCCTACGGCGTCTCCCCCGTGGCGCCGGCGACCGTCCTGGTCGTCGACACCGACCCGGGCACCGGCCGCGACGGCGCCCCGCCGGTCGACACGGTGACGGTCGCCCGCGCCGTGCGGGCCCTGGACGGGGCCCTCCGCTGGCTGGTCTCGGTGCACGACGGGCACGTGTGCGTGATCGCGGCGGGTCCCCGCGGGGGCGACCCGGCCGCCGTGGTCTCCGACGGCCTGGCCGCGGCCGGGGCGCCCGCGCTGGTCGGCTCCGCGCGCAGCGCGAGCGGGAGCCCGTCGGACCTGCGGCGCGCGCACGCCGAGGCCGCCGACGTCGCCGCCGCGGCGCGGGCGCTGGGCAGGCGGACCGGGCACGCGGACTTCGCCTCCCTCGGCGCGGTCGGGGCGGTCGTGCGGGACCGGACCGGGACGACGTCGCGGGAGATCGTGCGCCGCCACCTCGGCCCGGTGCTCGACTACGACCGGCGGCGGCGCACCCGTCTCGCCGACACGCTCTGGCACTGGTTCACCGCCGGGGAGCTGCTCGCCCCGGCCGCCGAGGCGCTCTCGGTGCACCCGAACACCGTGCGGCAGCGCCTCGAACGGGTCGACGACCTGCTCGGTGGGGCGTGGCGGACGCCGGAGGGCCGCTTCCACCTCCACCTCGCCCTGCGCCTGCACCGGGTGAGCCGGGACGCGACGGCCGACGCGGGCCGCGTGTCGCCGGAGCACGCGACGGGCCGGTAGCGTCGGACCGTGCGACTGGTTCTCGCGTCCGCCTCCCCCGCCCGCCTGTCCGTGCTGCGCGCCGCCGGGGCCGACCCGGCCGTCGAGGTCTCCGACGTCGACGAGGACGCCCTGCTCGACGCCCACCCCGACGCCGACCCGGCCTCGAAGGTGACCCTGCTGGCCGCGGCCAAGGCCGCGGCCGTCGCCACCCGGCTGGACGGGGACCACGTGGTCGTGGGCTGCGACTCGATGCTGCTCGTCGACGGCGAGCTGGTCGGCAAGCCGCACGACCCCGAGACCGCGCGGCGCCGCTGGAAGGCGATGGCCGGGCGCACCGGTGAGCTGCTGACCGGGCACGCGGTGCTGCGGCTGTCCGGCGGCGCCGTCGCGGCGGAGGCCGAGGGGCACGCCGCCACCGGGGTGCGCTTCGCCGAGCCGACCGACGCCGAGCTCGACGCCTACCTCGCGACCGGCGAGCCGCTGAAGGTCGCCGGCGCGTTCACCCTCGACGGGCTGGGCGGCTGGTTCGTGGAGGGCATCGACGGCGACCCGTCGAACGTCATCGGGATCAGCCTCCCGCTGCTGCGCCGCCTGCTGGCCGGGGTCGGCGTGTCCGTGGTCGACCTCTGGAGGAGCCCCGGTGCCTGACGGGTCCCGTCCCCCGTTCCCGCCCTTCGACGAGGCCGCGGCCCGGCGCAAGGTCCTCGCCGCCGAGGCCGCCTGGAACACCCGCGACCCGGAGAAGGTGGCGCTCGCGTACACACCGGACACCGTGTGGCGCAACCGCGACACCTGGCTGCACGGCCGCGCCGAGGTCGTCGCCTTCCTCACCGCCAAGTGGGAGCGCGAGCGCGACTACGCGCTGCGCAAGTCGCTGTGGACCTTCGGCGGCGACCGGATCGCGGTCCGCTTCCAGTACGAGTGCCGCGACGCCGACGGCCGGTGGTGGCGCAGCTACGGCAACGAGAACTGGGAGTTCGCGGAGAACGGGCTCATGCGCCGCCGGGAGGCCAGCATCAACGACCTGCTGATCACCGAGGCCGAGCGCCGGATCCACGGACCGCGCGCCGACGGGGACACGACCGACATCCCCGTGTGAGTGCCGGCCCGCGTGGTTACCCTGCGGCCATGACTGTCGGACACGACCCCGACCCGAAGCTCGCCGAGTACGCCCACCCGGAGCGCCTGGTCACCACCGCCTGGCTGGCGGACCATCTCAAGGACCCCGGCCTGGTGGTCGTGGAGTCCGACGAGGACGTGCTGCTCTACGAGACCGGGCACGTCCCCGGCGCGGTGAAGGTCGACTGGCACACCGAGCTCAACGACCCCGTCACCCGCGACTACGTCGACGGCACCCGCTTCGCCGAGATCATGTCCGAGCGCGGCATCGGCCGGGACACCACGATCGTCGTCTACGGCGACAAGAACAACTGGTGGGCCGCCTACGCGCTGTGGGTGTTCTCCCTGTTCGGCCACGCCGACGTCCGCCTGCTCGACGGCGGCCGTTCCAAGTGGGTCGCCGAGGGCCGCGAGATGGTGACCGACGCCCCGGCCCCGGAGCGGGCCGACTACCCCGTCGTCGAGCGCGACGACACCGCGATCCGCGCCTTCAAGGACGACGTGCTCGCCCACCTGGGCAAGCCCCTGGTCGACGTGCGCTCCCCGCAGGAGTACACCGGCGAGAAGCTGCACATGCCCGACTATCCGCAGGAGGGCGCCGTGCGCGGCGGGCACATCCCCGGCGCCGCGAGCGTGCCGTGGGCCCGTGCCGCCGCCGAGGACGGCTCGTTCCGGACCCGCGCGGAGCTGTCGGCCATCTACGAGCAGGAGCAGGGCCTGTCGGGCTCCGACGAGGTCGTCGCGTACTGCCGCATCGGCGAGCGCTCCAGCCACACCTGGTTCGTCCTGACCCACCTGCTCGGCTTCGACCACGTCCGCAACTACGACGGCAGCTGGACCGAGTGGGGCAACGCGGTGCGCGTGCCGATCGCCCAGGGCGAGGAGCGCGGGTGAGCCTGCCGCCCGAGCTCGCCGAGCTCGTCGACGACTTCGGCGCGGTCGGGCCGAAGGACCGGCTGCAGCTGCTGCTGGAGCTGTCCCAGGAGCTGCCCGACCTGCCGGAGCGCTACGCCGACGCGGCGGACACCATGGAGCAGGTCCACGAGTGCCAGTCGCCGCTGTTCCTCGCCGTCGAGGTGGAGGACGGCGACGACCGGCCGGTGCACCTGTTCTTCTCGGCACCGAAGGAGGCCCCCACCACGCGCGGGTTCGCCTCGATCATGGTGACCGGGCTCGACGGGCAGCCGGCCGCGACCGTGCTCGCCGTGCCGGACGACTTCTACACCGACCTCGGCCTCGCCGAGGCCGTCAGCCCGCTGCGGCTGCGCGGCATCGCGGCGATGCTGGCGCGCATCAAGAACCAGGTCCGGGCCGCCACGGCCTGACCCCCGATCGCCACTCCCCGCGACGGCCGGGGTCACCCTGGGTGACCCCGGCCGTCGTCGTGTGCGCCCCAACCTCAAGTCCGGCTCAAATCGGGGACTCGGACGAGTGAAGGGGCGCACACTGCTTCGAACGACGAAGTGTCGCCTCACCGCAGGGGGTGGTCGAGATGGGCACGAACCTCACCGGGGACACCTGGGGCATCCCGGGGTCCACGTTCCTGGTCCTCTACGTCGTCGTGCTGACGGTCACGGTGGCCGCCGGGGTGCACCGGCGCGCGCGGATCGCCCACGGCGACCCCCGCGGCGCCCAGTCGCTCGACGGTCGCCCCGAGGACGTCGCGTACCTCAACGGCGGACCGGAGCTGGCCGTCTACGCCGCGCTGTCGGCGATGCACGTCGACGGCAGCCTGCTCACCTCCGGCCGGACGACCGGCCAGGTCCGCGCGGGCCGCCCGCCCGGCCACGGGGCGACACCGCTGCAGCGGGCGATCCACCGCGCCGCGCAGCGCCTGACGCCCGGCCGGATGCTGCACACCCACGAGCCGGTCCGCACCGAGCTGGTGCGCATCGCGCAGCGGCTCGAGACCGCGGGGCTGCTGCTGTCCCCGGACGAGCGCTCGCGCCACCGGGCCGCCGCCTGGCCGATCGCGCTCGTCGCCGCCGCGGGCGCGGTCCGCGTCGTCGCCGGCCTCGGCAACGACCGCCCGGTCGGCTTCCTGCTGGTCCTGGTCGTGATCGCCGCGGTGGTGGCCGTCGTGCTCGCCGGCCGGGTGCCGGCGCGGACCCGCGCCGGGGACGCCGCCCTGGGCGTCGTGCGCGACCGGCACGCCGCGCTCGCCCCGTCGATGCGCCCGGACTGGACGGCGGTCGGGCCGGCCGCGGCGGCGCTGTCGGTCGGCGCGTTCGGGGTCGGCGCCCTGCTCGCCGCGGAGCCCGCGTTCGCCGAGGAGATCGCCGCGCAGAAGGCGGCCACCCTCGGCGGGGTGCCCGCCACCGGCGGGTCCGGCGGCAGCGTCTCCGCCGACGGCGGCAGCAGCTGCGGCGGCGGGGGCGGCGGCTGCGGCGGCGGGGGCGGCTGCGGCGGCTGAGAGCCGGCCGGACGGCCGGAACAGGACTGCCCCGGGGGGATCCGGGGCCGCCGTCCCCGCAGCTCCGCCGAGGGGGGTGCAGAGCTGCGGGGACGGCCCGCTCACCGGAGGTCGGCATGGACGGTGGCCCGCGGGGCACCGGGGTCGGGTGGCGGACGGGCATCGCCGCCGTCCTCGACGACCTGGACGGCCTCGGCTTCCACGAGGTGATCGCCGAGTCGCTGCACCCCGGCGCGGTCCCGGGGTCGCTGCGGCGCCGCCCGGTCGTCGTGCACGGGGTGCGGCTCTCGCCGGGCTCGCCCGACGGCGTCGCCCCGGACCGGGTCGCGCACCTGGCCGCCTGCGCCGAGGCGACCGGTGCGGTGCTGGTGAGCGAGCACATCGCCTTCACCCGCGCGGGCGGGATCGAGACCGGGCACCTGCTGCCGCTGCCGCGCACCCGCGAGGCCCTCGACGTGCTCGCGGCCAACGTCGCCCGCACCCGCGCCGAGCTGGCCGTACCGCTGGCACTGGAGCCGATCGCGGCGCTGTTCGACTGGCCCGACGACGAGTTCGACGAGGCCGGCTTCCTGCACCGGCTGCACGACCGCACCGGCGCGCCGCTGCTGCTCGACGTGGCGAACGTGCACGTCAACGCGGTCAACCGCGGCCGGGACCCGCGCGCGGAGATCGACGCGCTGCTGGCCGGGCTGCCGCCGGGCGCCGTCGCGTACTGCCACGTCGCGGGCAGCGCCGTGCACGACGGGCTGCTCCACGACACCCACACCGACCCGGTGCCCGGCGCCGTCCTGGACCTGCTCGCGCACACCGTCGCGCAACTGCCCGGGCCGCCCGCGGTGATGCTGGAGCGCGACGGCCGCTACCCGCCGGCCGCCCGGCTGCGCGCCGAGCTGGACGCGGTCGCGGCGGCGGCCGGGCACCGCCCGCCGCTGCCGGCGGGCGGTCCGCGGTGAGCGCGCCCCCGTCCGGCGGGGACCTGGCCCGGCGGCAGGCGGCGCTGGTCGCCGCGCTCGTCGCGGGCGGCGCGACCCCGGCCGGGTTCGACCCGCAGCGCCTGGCCGCGACGCGGCGGGCGCTGCTGCGCAAGCGCGCCGGCCTGGTCGCGGCGGCCTGGCCGCTGCTGGCCGCGGGTGCGGGCCCGGCCTGGCAGGAGCTGTTCGACGCCCGATTCGCCGGTGTCGCGCCGTACGGGGCCGAGCGGGAGGGCTGGGACCTGGCCCGTGAGCTGGCCGCGGCCGGGCGGCTCGGCCCCGGGGCGCTGCGCGAGCTCGCCGCCCGCGAGGCCGCGTCGCGCTACGACGGGCGCACCGCCCCACGGCCGCGACCGGTGCTCGCGCGGTGGTGGCGCGGACGTCCGCGGTGACGGCGGTCTCGTTTCCGAATCGATCATGCGGCACCCGATGGGGTCAGACGTTGCCATCGCCACAGTCCCTCCCCGGGTTTCTGCCGGGCCCGACTTCTACACTCCCCGGTAACCCTGCGCCGGAGCATCGGGCCGGCGCGCGCGACCGGAGGAGTTCCACCGTGCCCGCACTGCGCAAAGTGCTCGTCGCCAACCGGGGAGAGATCGCCGTCCGCGTGATCCGCGCGGCCAAGGACGCGGGGCTCGCCAGCGTCGCCGTCTACGCCGACCCGGACCGCGACGCCATGTTCGTCCGGCTCGCCGACGAGGCCTTCGCGCTGGGCGGCTCCACCGCCGCCGAGTCCTACCTCGACATCGAGAAGGTCATCGGCGCCGCGACGCAGGCCGGCGCCGACGCGATCCACCCCGGCTACGGCTTCCTGTCGGAGAACGCCGACTTCGCCCAGGCCGTGATCGACGCCGGCATCACCTGGATCGGGCCGTCCCCGCAGTCGATCCGCGACCTCGGCGACAAGGTGACCGCCCGCCACATCGCCCTGAAGGCCGGCGCCCCGCTGGTCCCGGGCACCAAGGACCCGGTGAAGGACGCCGACGAGGTCATCGCCTTCGCCGACGAGCACGGCCTGCCGGTCGCCATCAAGGCCGCCTTCGGCGGTGGCGGGCGCGGCATGAAGGTCGCCCGCGAGCGCTCGGAGATCGCCGAGCTCTACGAGTCCGCGGTCCGCGAGGCCACCGCCGCGTTCGGTCGCGGCGAGTGCTTCGTCGAGCGCTACCTGGACAAGCCGCGTCACGTCGAGACCCAGGTGCTCGCCGACCAGCACGGCAACGTGGTCGTCGTCGGCACCCGGGACTGCTCGCTGCAGCGCCGCTTCCAGAAGCTCGTCGAGGAGGCGCCCGCGCCGTTCCTGACCGACGAGCAGAAGAAGACGCTGTACGACGCGTCGAAGGCCATCTGCACGGAGGCCGGCTACTACGGCGCCGGCACCGTCGAGTTCCTCATCGGCCAGGACGGCATGATCACCTTCCTCGAGGTGAACACCCGCCTGCAGGTCGAGCACCCGGTCTCGGAGGAGACCACCGGGATCGACCTGGTCCGCCAGATGTTCCGCATCGCCGAGGGCCAGGAGCTGGACTTCGACGGCGACCCGGAGCCGCGCGGCCACGCGATCGAGTTCCGGATCAACGGCGAGGACGCCGGGCGCAACTTCCTGCCGGCCCCGGGCACCGTCGAGCGGATCTGGTACCCGGCCGGCCCGGGTGTCCGGATGGACGCCGGCGTCGAGGACGGCTCGGTCATCGGCGGGCAGTTCGACTCGCTGCTGGCGAAGCTGATCGTGTGGGGCAGCGACCGGCAGCAGGCCCTGCAGCGGGCGCGGCGCGCGCTCGGCGAGTTCACGGTCGAGGGCATGGCGACCGTCCTGGAGTTCCACCGTCTGGTCGTCGAGGACCCGGCCTACGCCGCGGAGACCCTCGAGGACTTCACCGTGCACACCCGCTGGATCGAGACCGAGTGGGACAACACCGTCGCCCCGTTCGAGGGCGGCGCGGGCGCGGACGAGGAGTCCGGCGAGCGGCAGACCGTCGTCGTCGAGGTCGGCGGGCGACGCCTGGAGGTCTCGCTGCCCGGTGACCTCGCCCTCGGCGGGGGCGGCTCCGGCGGCGGCGCGGCCAAGGCGGCCCCGCGCAAGCGCGGCGGCAAGGGCGGCGGCGGGACGAAGGCCTCCGGCGACGCCGTCACCGCGCCCATGCAGGGCACGATCATCAAGGTCGCCGTCTCCGAGGGCGACACGGTCGAGGCCGGGGACCTGATCGTCGTCCTGGAGGCGATGAAGATGGAGAACCCGGTCACCGCGACCAAGGCCGGCACCGTGACCGGCCTGGACGCCGAGCAGGGCGCCTCGGTCACCCAGGGCACCGTGATCTGCGAGATCAAGGACTGAGCCCGCTGGACCCCGTCGAGATCAACGCCGGGGCCTGGTACCTGCGCGGACCGCGCCTCGACGGCCGGGTGGACGACCGCCCGGCCGTCGCGGCGTCCTGCCGGGACGGTGAGATCCGGCGCTGGCGCAACCGTCCGGACCCGGCCGCCCCGGACTTCGACGAGCAGGTGAGCGCGCACGTCGCGGACCGGATCGACGGCTGGGCCCGCGGCACCCGCTGCGCCTGGGCCGTCGCCGAGCCGACGACCGGCGAGATGCTCGGCGAGGTCACCCTGGAGCAGCTGGACCTCGTCCACGGCACCGCGGAGCTGCGCTGCTGGACGCTGCCCGGGGCCCGGGGCCGCGGCCTGGCGGGCACCGCGGCCGGGGCGGTGGTCCGCTTCGCGTTCGGCGGGCTCGGGCTGCACCGCGTCACCTGGCTGCACGCCGAGCCGAACCGGGCGTCCGCCGCCGTCGCCGCGGCGCTGGGGTTCACCCCGGAGGGACGGCTGCGACAGGCCTGGCCGGTCGACGGCACCCGCGTCGACGTCCTCGTACTGGGGCGGCTCGCGACCGACCCGGTCCGCGCCGTGGCTCCGGGCGGCGGTCCGCTCACGGACCGTTGACCGGCCGGGCCCCGGCGGCCTAGCGTTCGTGCTGTCGCGCACGTCGAACGGCGCCCGCGGCACGCACGTCACAACTCCACAGCCGACCCGTGTGCCCGATCCACGGGGCCCGGAACTGCCGCCACGCGGAGTACCGCGCCGCGGATCCCCTCACCACGCCGGCCCTGCCGCGCCGTGAGCCGTCCCAGTTCGACCGAGACGTCACAGGATCCGTCATGCCCCCCGAGTCCCACACCGCGTCGTCGATCCACGTCACGACGCACGTCCACACCGACGGCCCGATCCCGGGCCCGCACTCCCTGCTCACCCTGACCTCCTCCGCGTACGGCGCGGGCGGGGTCCTGATCGGCACCTTCTCCGCCAACCTCCGGGAGCTCCCGGGGGCCACCCTGCACCCGACCGCGCTGGCCGGCTGGCGCACCCGGGCCGAGGACTGGCTCCTGACGCGGCGGGCCTCGCGCCCGCCCGGACAGGTCGCGAACGACTACGCAGCCTGGGTCACCGACCTGGGCCCGCGGACGCTGTTCGTCGCCGACCCGGAGGAGCCGGACCACCTGTTCTGCTACTGGTACCTGCAGCGTTTCGCAGGCCGGTGGCCGTTCGCGGGGACCGTTCCCGCGACCGTCGGAGCAGCCACGCCCTGGGCCCCGCCGCCGTGCCCGCTCCGCGGGTGCGCCCCGGCCGGGGCCGGGGTCCGGGCCCCGGCGGCCTGACCCGCGACGCGCACCCCCGTCCGCACCGGCACGCCCGGCGCGGGCGGGGGTGTCGTCGTCGGGGAGGTTCGCGATCGCGACGGGCCCGCGCGGAACGCCCGCGCGGCGGCGCGGGGCCGTCCTAGCGTGCGCGCGTCCGTGACCGCCCGCCGCACCGGAGGCCGCCGTGCCCGACACCCACCCGGACCTGCGCGTCGACCCGTCCGCACCGCCCGGGGCGGCCGGGGCGCTCGACCGCGCCGCGACGCGGCTGGCGGCCGCGCTGCGCACCCTCGACGCCGACGCCCGCCGGGTCGAGCCCTGGCTCGGCGACCCCGCCAGCGCCGAGGCCGCCGCCCGCTACGCCGCGCACGCCGCCGACGGGCCGGACGCCGCGATCGAACGCCTGCGCGCCCTGCACGCCGAGCTGCTGCGGGCGCGCGACGCGGCCGGGGCCGCCGGGCGGGCCTACCGCGGGACCGAGGAGTCGGTCACCGCGTCGCTGGACGTCCGGTGAGCACGCCGCGCTGGGCGGGGCGCAGCCACGCCGAGATCGTCGCGAGGGTGGCGGCGGGGCCGGGCCCGTCGGCGTCGGCGGGCGCGGAGCGGGCCTGGCGCGACACCGCCGCGGCCCTCACCGACGCCCACCGCGAGCTCACCGGGCAGGTCCGCGCGCTGCCCGGCGGCTGGACGGGGACCGGCGCCGACGGGGTCGCGGGGGCGCTGGGCGCGCTCGGCGGCTGGGTCGCCGGCGCCGCCGCCGACGCCGGGCGTACCGCCGACGCGCTGGCCGCGCAGGCCGGGCTCGCCGCGGACCTGCGGGCGCGGATGCCCACCGCGCCGGCGGCCGGGCCGCCGGAGACCGCACCGGCCGGGGCCGCGCTGCTCGACGACTGGGCCGCCGCCGACGCCGCGGGAGGGAACGCGGCCGGCCGGGCCGCCGAGCTGATGGCCCGCTACGACGACGACACCCGCGCCACGGGTGCCCCGTGGACCGGCTGGGCCGCGGCGCCGGTCGTGACCCGCGACGGCGACGGCGGGCCACCACCCGGCGGCCCCGGCCCGGTCCCCGCCGGGGACGCGCCCGGCGCGGCGACGGGTGCGGGCGCGGTCGTCGCCTTCGGCGGGCTCGGGCTCGGCGGGGTCGCCGCGGCCGTCCTGAGCGGTGGCGGACCGGCCGGGGTGCCCGGGGCGCGCCCGGTGGACGTCGGCGGGCCGGACGTGCGGGCCCCCGGCGGGTCGCCGCCGGGGCCGGACGACCCCGGTGCCGGCGTACCCGCAGCCGGCGGGCCCTCCCCGGCGGGGGACCCCGGCCCGGTGCCGGGCGCGGGTCCCGGCGGCGTCGGGGCCGGCGTCGGTGCGGTCGTCGCGACGGGCTCCGGGCCGGACGGCGCCGGGATCGCCGTGACGGCCGGGGTGCTCGCGGGCGGGGCCCTGCTCGGGTCCGGGGTGCTGATCGGGGCGACGGTGCGCGGCGAGCGGCGGCGCGGGCGGGTCCCCGACGGCCCACCCGTCAGCGACGGGCCCCACGGGACGGACGGCACCACCGGCGACAGCACCGACGACAGCACCGGCGCCACCAGCGGCGCCGAGCACCGGCCGCCCTCCGGCGACGCGACGACCAGCGGGACCCGGGCCCCCAGCGGGCACGGTGCACCGGACGGAGCGGGATCGGCCGGGTCCCGGCCGGTGGCCCCGGCGGCCCCCGGGCACCCCGCTGCCGCCGGTGCCGACGGCGGTCCGGGCACCGCGGCACCGGGCGGGGGCGGGCTCCCCGGGGACGGCACGGGCCCCGTGGACACCGGCACCGGCACCGGCACGGGCTCCGGGGCGGGCCCCGGTCCGGGCGGCGGAGCGGTCACCGCCCCCGGTGCCTCCT
>NZ_JBBJUP010000021.1:0-102279 GCF_037727765.1 Pseudonocardia spirodelae
CGGGCGCCGTGTCCGGCTACCCGGTGGTACGTGTCCGAGCCCACCGCGGGCGCCGTCCGGTGCCGTCCGATCGGGTCCGGGTGACGAGCGCGGCGCAGGTCACCGGCCCGACGGGGTACCGCGGCGGCGATGCGCCGATAGGGTGGCGGCCGAGCACGGCGAGCGGCGCCCGTCCGACGGGACGGCCCGCCGCGATCGACCTGCCACCCCGCCGCCGGGACCCGGTGCGCAGGGGTCACTTGGAGACACGCACGACGAGCCCTGGAGGCACTGTGACGGTCCGCGTAGGAGTCAACGGATTCGGCCGCATCGGCCGGAACTTCTGGCGGGCGGTGGACGCCCAGCGCGCCGCCGGCACCACGGACATCGAGATCGTCGCGGTGAACGACATCACCGACAACGCGACGCTCGCGCACCTGCTGAAGTACGACTCGATCCTGGGCCGCCTGCCCTACGAGGTCACCACCTCCGGCGACGAGATCCTCGTCGACGGCAAGGGCTTCAAGGGCCTCGCCGTCCGCGACCCCGCCGAGCTGCCCTGGAAGGACCTGGGCGTCGACGTCGTCGTCGAGTCCACCGGCATCTTCACCAAGCGCGACGCCGCGGCCAAGCACCTCGACGGCGGCGCCAAGAAGGTCGTCATCTCCGCGCCGGCGACCGACGAGGACATCACGATCGTCAAGGGCGTGAACGACTCCGCCTACGACGGCTCGCAGACGGTCATCTCGAACGCGTCCTGCACCACCAACTGCCTCGCGCCGATGGCGAAGGTGCTCGACGACCTGGCCGGGATCGAGAAGGGTCTGATGACCACGATCCACGCCTACACCCAGGACCAGAACCTGCAGGATGGCCCGCACAAGGACCTGCGCCGCGCCCGCGCCGCCGCCCTGAACATCGTCCCCACCTCGACCGGTGCGGCCAAGGCGATCTCGCTGGTCATGCCGCACCTCAAGGGCAAGCTCGACGGCTACGCGCTGCGGGTGCCGATCCCCACCGGCTCGGCCACCGACCTGACCGTCGAGGTCGCGAAGTCCGTCACCGCCGAGGAGATCAACGCGGCGATGAAGGCGGCCGCCGAGGGCCCGCTCAAGGGCGTCCTGAAGTACACCGAGGACCCGATCGTCTCCTCCGACATCGTGACCGACCCGCACTCGTGCATCTACGACTCGGGCCTGACCAAGGTCATCGGCAACCAGGTCAAGATCGTCGGCTGGTACGACAACGAGTGGGGCTACTCCAACCGCCTCGTCGACATCACCGGTCTGGTGGCGTCGAAGCTGTGAGGACCCTCGACGACCTCCTGAACGAGGGGGCCGAGGGCGTGCAGGGCCGGACCGTGCTGGTCCGTTCCGATCTGAACGTTCCCCTCGACGACGACCGGAACATCACCGACGACGGCCGCATCCGCGCGTCGGTCCCGACGATCCAGGCGCTGTCCGGTGCGGGCGCGCAGGTCGTCGTCACCGCGCACCTGGGCCGGCCGAAGAACGGGCCGGAGGAGAAGTCCTCCCTGGCCCCGGTCGCGCAGCGGCTCGGCGAGCTGCTCGGCGCCCCGGTGCGCCTGGTCGAACTCGGCAAGCCGCTGCCGTCGATGGCCGCCGGTGACGTCGTGATGCTCGAGAACATCCGGTTCGACGCCCGCGAGACCAGCAAGGACGACGCCGAGCGCGGCGCGTTCGCCGACGAGCTCGTCGCCCTGGTGGGCGACGGTGCGGCGTTCGTGTCCGACGGGTTCGGCGTCGTGCACCGCAAGCAGGCGTCGGTCTACGACGTCGCGCAGCGGCTCGACTCCTACGCGGGCGGGCTCGTCCTGTCCGAGGTCGAGGTGCTGCGCACGCTCACCGGGAACCCCCAGCGGCCCTACGCGGTCGTGCTCGGCGGGTCCAAGGTCTCGGACAAGCTGGCCGTGATCGAGGCGCTGCTGCCGAAGGTCGACACGCTGCTGGTCGGCGGCGGGATGTGCTTCACGTTCCTGGCCGCGCAGGGCCACGGCGTCGGCTCCTCGCTGCTGGAGGCCGACCAGGTCGAGGTCTGCCGGACCCTGCTGGAGTCCGGCAAGATCGTCCTGCCGGCCGACGTCGTGGTCGCCGACGCGTTCTCCGCGGACGCGACCACCCGGACCGTGCCGGTCGACGGGATCGAGGACGGCTGGATGGGCCTCGACATCGGGCCGGATTCGGTGCGGGAGTTCGCGGCCCGCATCGCCGACGCGAAGACGATCTTCTGGAACGGCCCGATGGGCGTGTTCGAGCTGGCGCCGTTCGCCGAGGGCACCCGCGGTGTCGCGCAGGCCATCGCCGACGGCGACGCGTTCTCCGTCGTCGGCGGGGGCGACTCCGCCGCCGCGGTCCGCGCGCTCGGCGTCGCCGAGAGCGCGTTCTCCCACATCTCCACCGGTGGGGGCGCGTCGCTGGAGTTCCTGGAGGGCGCGACCCTGCCCGGTGTCGCCGTGCTGGAGGGGGACGCCTGATGGCCGCCCGGACCCCGCTGATCGCGGGCAACTGGAAGATGAACCTCAACCACCTCGAGGCCATCGCGGTGGTGCAGAAGCTCGCCTTCGCGCTGCCGGACCGCTACCTCGACAAGGTCGAGGTCGCCGTCCTGCCGCCGTTCACCGACATCCGCAGCGTCCAGACGCTGATCGACGGCGACAAGCTGCGGATCGTGCACGGCGCCCAGGACCTGTCCCCGCACGACTCCGGTGCCTACACCGGCGACGTCTCCGGGGTCATGCTCGCCAAGCTCGGCTGCACCTACGTGGCGGTCGGGCACTCCGAGCGCCGCGAGATCCACGGTGAGGACGACGCGGTCGTCAACGCCAAGGTGCGCGCCGCGCTCAAGCACGGGATCACCCCGATCCTGTGCGTCGGCGAGGGCCTCGACGTCCGCGAGGCCGGCACCCACGTGCAGCACTGCACCGACCAGCTGCGCGGCGCGCTGAAGGGCGTCACCGCGGAGCAGGCCGCCGGGATCGTGCTCGCCTACGAGCCGGTGTGGGCCATCGGCACCGGCAAGGTCGCGGGCCCGGCCGACGCGCAGGAGGTCTGCGCCGCGCTGCGGTCGACGCTGGCCGAGCTGTACTCCGACGAGGTCGCGGGCGGTGTCCGCATCCTCTACGGCGGCTCGGTCAAGTCGTCCAACGTCGGCGAGATCGTCGCGCAGACCGACGTCGACGGCGCGCTCGTCGGCGGCGCCAGCCTCGACGCGGAGGAGTTCGCGAAGCTCTCCGCGATCGCCGCGGGCGGCCCGCTGCCGTAACGGCGACCGGTCACGTGCACACCGCGGCCCCGGTGCCCCTGCGCGGGGGCACCGGGGCCGCGGAGTATCCTGGGCCACTCCGGCGAGCGACCACGGATTGGGAAGCGCACGTGATCCTGACCCTCCAGATCATCCTCATCGTGACCAGCCTGCTGCTGATCGCGATGGTCCTGCTGCAGCGCAGCAAGGGTGGTGGTCTGACCAGCCTCTTCGGCGGCGGCGTGCAGTCCAGCCTCTCCGGCTCGGCCGCCGCGGACCGCAACATCGCTCGCTACACCATCTTCGTCGGGCTGATCTGGTTCATCGCGGTGGTCGGCAACGGCCTGCTGCTGGCGGCGGGCTGACCGTCCGGCGCGACCGGGCGGACGAGCGAGAGGGAGCGGGACATGGCAGGCGGCAACGCGATCCGCGGGACCCGGGTCGGCGCGGGCCCGATGGGCGAGAACGAGCGCGGCGAGACCGCGCCCCGTGAGCGCATCCCCTTCTACTGCGCCAACGGGCACGTCAACAACACCTGGTTCGCCGCGGAGGCCGAGGTCCCCGAGACCTGGGACTGCCCCCGCTGCGGGCTGCCCGGCGGGCGCGACGCGGAGAACCCGCCTGCCGCGCCGCGCACCGAGCCGTACAAGACGCACCTGGCCTACGTGAAGGAGCGGCGCAGCGACGCCGACGGCGAGGCCATCCTCGAGGAGGCCCTGGGCCGGCTGCGCGCGTCGCGGGAGCTCTGATCCCGGACCCCCGCCGGGTCCTGCGCGGCGCCCGCCGCCGCGCCGGCGCCGTGCTCGACGCGGCACTGGCCCGGCACGCGGCGTCGCAGACCGCGACGCTGCGCGCCGAACTCGCCGCGTTGCGCGAGGAGCTCGACGGGCGCGTCCGCGCCGAGGCCGACCGCGTGCTGGCCGAGCTGCGCGCGGCCGAGGTCCGCGACCGGCGCGACGTCCTCGCCGCCGGGGAGCGCGCCGCCGTGGCCACCAGCGCCCGCTTCGCCGAGCGCCACCTCACCGAGGCCGAGCTCCTCCCGAACCCCGACGCCACCCTGCGCCACGCCCTGTCCCTGGCCCCCACCGGCGGGATGGCCTGCGAGTTCGGCGTGTACCGCGGCGCCACGCTGCGGACGATCGCGGCGCACCGCGGCGACGGCCGCGTGCACGGCTTCGACACCTTCACCGGACTGCCCGAGACGTGGCGGACGGGCTTCCGGGCCGGCGCCTTCGACGACGTCGGCGCGCCGCCCCGGATCGAGGGTGCCGAGCTCGTCGTCGGGCTGTTCGCCGACACCCTGCCCGGCTTCCTCGCCGACCACCCCGGCCCCGTCGACCTCCTGCACGTCGACGCCGACCTGTACTCCTCCGCGGCGACGGTGCTCGAGGCCGTCGGTCCCCGGCTGCGGCGGGGCAGCATCGTGCTGTTCGACGAGTTCTACAACTTCCCCGGCTGGGAGCGCCACGAGGCCCGCGCCTGGTGGGAGTGGGCCGACCGGCACGGGGTCCGCCACACCTACGTGTGCGCCACCCACGACAACGAGCAGGTCGCCGTGCGCATCGACGATCCGGGCACCGCCGCCGCGCCGTGATCGACACGGGACCGTACGGGCCGTGACCCACGGCACCCCGGCGGGCTAGATTCCGAGGTCATGACCCGCTGGACGCTGCCCCCGGACCGGATCCCCTCGGCATGGTTCAACGTCGTGCCGCACCTGCCGACCCCGCTGCAGCCGCCGCTGCACCCCGGCACCCGGGAGCCGGTCGGACCCGCGGACCTCGCGCCGCTGTTCCCGATGGCGCTGATCGAGCAGGAGGTGAGCGCCGAGCCGTGGATCGACGTCCCCGGCGAGGTGCTGGACATCCTGCGGCTGTGGCGGCCGACCCCGCTGCAGCGGGCGACCCGGCTCGAGCAGGCACTGGGCACCCCGGCGCGCATCTACTTCAAGGACGAGTCGGTCTCCCCGGCGGGCAGCCACAAGCCCAACACCGCGATCCCGCAGGCGTTCTACAACGCGAAGGAGGGCATCGGCCGGCTCACCACCGAGACCGGCGCCGGCCAGTGGGGCACCTCGCTGGCGTTCGCCGCGGCGCAGTTCGACCTGGACCTCAAGGTCTACATGGTGCGGGCGTCCTACGGGCAGAAGCCCTACCGCCGGATCGCGATGGAGACCTGGGGCGGCGAGGTCGTCGCCTCCCCGGTCGACGAGCCCGACCACCCGGGCTCGCTGGGCTCGGCGATCTCCGACGCCGTGCGCGACTGCGTCGGGCGCGACGACACCCACTACGCGCTCGGTTCGGTGCTCAACCACGTGCTGCTGCACCAGACCGTCATCGGGCTGGAGGCCCGCGAGCAGCTGGAGCTGGCCGGGGAACGGCTGCCCGACGTCGTCATCGCGCCGTGCGGGGGCGGGTCCAACCTCGGCGGCATCGCCTTCCCGTTCGTGCCGGACCCCGGCGTGCGGCTGCTGGCCGTCGAGCCGCTGTCGTGCCCGACGCTCACCCAGGGCCGCTACGACTACGACTTCGGCGACACCGCGGGCCTCACCCCGCTGATGCCGATGTACACCCTGGGCCACGACTTCGTGCCGCCGTCGATCCACGCCGGTGGGCTGCGCTACCACGGCGACTCGCCGCTGGTGTCCTCGCTGGTCAAGGACGGCCGGATGGAGGCCGTCGCGTACCCGCAGGGCAAGGTGTTCGAGGCCGCGGTCCAGTTCGCGCGGACCGAGGGCAAGATCCCCGCCCCGGAGTGCGGCCACGCCATCGCCGCGACCATCGACGAGGCGCTCGCCGCGAAGGAGACCGGCGAGGAGAAGGTCATCCTGTTCAACTACTGCGGGCACGGGTTCCTCGACCTCGCCGCCTACGACGACTACAACAACGGCCGCCTGCTCGACGAGATGGGCTGAGCCGCCCGCACGCCCGCCGCGGCCCGTCACCCGGTGCTCCCGGGCGGCGGGCCGCGGCGCGTGCGGGGTCAGCGGCGCAGCGAGCGCAGCAGCGCCGCCGTGTCGTGGCGGCGCGCCCACGCGACCACGCAGACCGCGACCAGCGTGAGCGCCGGGAACGCGACCATCGCCGGCATCAGGACCACGGTCGTCGCCGTCGCGCCGACCATGAGCGCGACCTGGCAGACCGCGGCCGGCCCGCACAGCCGCGGGACCAGCAGCGCGACCGCCCCGGCCAGCTCCAGCCAGCCGACGACGACCATCCCGGTCACCCCCAGCCCGAGCAGCTCGAACCCGGCGACGGCGACCGGATCGGCGTTGATCTTCGGCAGGGCCGCCATGACGAACACCGCGGCCAGCAGCACCTGCAGGACCCACAGGCCGATGGTCCGTGCGCGGCGGGCGCTCGTTCCGGTGGTGGCGGTGCCGGTGGTGGACGACTGGCTGGTGGTCATGGCGGTCTCCCCTCGGTGGGGCGGCCCCGGGCGGGACCGCCGTACGGAAGAGGGGACCGGGAGGGGCGCGGGAACTCATCGCCGCCGTGCCCGGCGCCGCCGCGGACGTCGTCGCGGGTGCCCGTCCGTCCGGTCGCTGCCCGTTCGCGCCGACGGTGCCGGTGGCGCCGTCGGTCCCCGGTGTCCCGACGCGACACCGAGCCGAAACCGTCGACGGTTTCTCCCCGAAACACCGCGGGCGAACCATCCCCCTCACGGGTCGGGGGACCACGACGACGGAGGCCGCGCGTGAGCGTGAATGCGGGAGACACCGCGTGGGTGCTGGTCAGCGCCGCGCTGGTGATGCTGATGACGCCGGGACTGGCGTTCTTCTACGGCGGGATGACCCGCAGCAAGTCCGTGCTCAACATGCTGATGATGAGCACGATCTGCCTGGCCGTGGTCAGCGTCCTGTGGGCGCTGTTCGGCTACAGCTGGGCCTTCGGCAACGACATCGGCGGCGGGCTGCTCGGCGGCGGTGAGTTCGCCGGGCTGGCGAACACCGTCGGGCAGATGGTCGGCGTCGGCAGCGACAGCGCGCCCTGGCCGGGCCCCGACGCGCTGCCCGCACTGGCGTTCGTGATGTTCCAGCTGATGTTCGCCGTCATCACCCCGGCGCTGATCTCCGGCGCGATCGCCGACCGCGCGAAGTTCTGGGGCTGGACGGTGTTCGTCGTGCTCTGGGTGAGCGTCGTGTACTTCCCGGTCGCGCACTGGGTCTTCGCCTTCGACGGCTTCACCGGCCCGGACAACGTCGGCGGCTGGATCGCCAACACCCTCAAGGCCGAGGACTTCGCCGGTGGCACCGCGGTGCACATCAACGCCGGTGCCGCGGCGCTCGCACTGGCGCTCGTGCTCGGCAAGCGGCGCGGCTGGCCGCGGGAGCCGATGCGCCCGCACAACCTGCCGTTCGTGCTGCTCGGCATGGCGCTGCTGTGGTTCGGCTGGTTCGGGTTCAACGCCGGGTCCGCGCTGAGCGCGGGCGACCTGGCCGCCACCGCGTTCACCAACACCATGCTGGCGACCGCGACCGCCCTGCTGGGCTGGCTGCTCGTGGAGCAGGTCCGCGACGGGAAGCCCACCACCCTCGGTGCCGCGTCCGGGGCGGTCGCCGGGCTCGTCGCGATCACCCCGGCCTGCGGCTTCGTGCAGCCGGTCGGGGCACTCGCGATCGGGCTGATCGCCGGGGCGGTCTGCGCGCTGGCGGTCGGGCTGAAGTTCCGGTTCGGCTTCGACGACTCGCTCGACGTCGTCGGCGTCCACCTGGTCGGCGGGATCGTCGGCACGCTGCTGATCGGCTTCTTCGGCGACAACAGCGTCAACTCCGCCGCGGCCGGCGACAACGGCCTGTTCTACGGCGGCGGCCTGGTCCAGCTCGGCCGCCAGGCCCTCGCGGCCGGCGCGGTGCTGCTGTACTCCTTCGTCGTCGCGCTCGTCCTGGGCTACCTGATCAAGGTGACGATCGGGTTCCGCACCGACGCGGAGTCCGAGGTCACCGGCATCGACGAGACCGAGCACGCCGAGACCGCGTACGACTTCTCGACGCTGCGCTCCGGCGGCACCGGCACCGCGACGGCCCGGCCCGCTGCGACGCCCGCGCCGACCGCGGTGGGGGAGACCCGATGAAGCTGGTCACCGCGATCGTGAAGCCCTTCGCCCTGGAGGACGTCCGTGGCGCCCTCGAGCGGCTCGCCGTGCTGGGCCTGACCGTGGGCGAGGTGCGCGGTCACGGCAGGCAGAAGGGACACACCGAGATCTACCGCGGCGCGGAGTACGCGGTCGACTACGTGCCGAAGGTCCGCATCGAGGCCGTCGTCGACGACGAGATCGCCGACAAGGTCGTCGACGCCATCACCGAGGCCGCCCGCACCGGCAGGATCGGCGACGGCAAGATCTGGGTGCAGCCGGTCGAGACGGTCGTCCGCGTCCGCACCGGCGAGCGCGGCACCGACGCGGTCTGAGCGCCGGGCGGCGCCGTCGGGTCCCGGCAGGCACGACGGCGCCGCACGGCCGCGCGCGGCGGAGGGCGGCGCGGGCGTCAGGCCCGCGCGACCCGGCCGAGGGCGTCGGGCCGCACCGACGACGCCGCGTGCGCGGCCCCCAGCTCCGCCGCCGCGGCGGCGAAGGCCGGGTCGAAGAACAGGAAGCTCAGCAGCTCCGCGCCGTGGGTGGTGTCGAGGTCCGGCACCGCGCCGCCCACCAGGCGCTCCAGCACCACCAGTGCCGGGTTGCGCAGCGCGCGCAGGCCGCCGTACTCGCGCCGGCGCACCGTCTCGGCCAGCTCCGCGAGCTCGTCGGCCCGGCCGGCGGGCGGCCCGGCGAACCAGGTCGCGACGTGCTGGTGGCGCCGGTCCTCCCCGCGGTCCACCAGGTCGTTGACCGCGCGCAGCGTCCGCAGGTCCTCGGTCACCCCCGCACCCAGCACGATCCGCAGCGCGAGCGCCGCGACCGCGTAGACGTCCGGCACCCGCTCCGGCGGGGTCGCGGGCTGCTCACCCAGGGGGACCATCGGCGTCGTCGCGACGACACCGACCCGCCCCGCTCCCAGCCGCAGCGCCGGCTTGAGCGGGGTGTTGAGCCGGACCCCGCCGTCGAGGTACCAGCCGGGCGCGTCGCCGTCGAGCAGCCGCGGCGCGAACAGCACCGGCACCGCGGCCGAGGCCAGCAGGTGGTCCGGGGTCAGCCGGGCGTCGACGTAGCGGATGTCGCGGCCCGGGTCGTAGGGCGGCAGCGCGGTGTCCGGGCCCCGCTCGACGAACACGGTGGTGCCGCCGGTCGCGGCGGCCGTGCACGCCACCCCGACCGCGTCGACCCGTCCGCGGGCGACGGCGTGGTGCAGCCGGTCCCAGTCCACGACCCGCTCCACGACCGGCCGCAGCCGCTCCGCGTCCAGCAGCCGGGTCACCCGGTCGGGCAGCCCCAGCAGCCGGCGCAGCCCGGACGGCACACCCGCCAGGTCGCCGGCGTAGGCCAGCGCCGCCTCCACCGCCGAGGACGGCAGCGCCACCACCTCGTCGGTGCGCACCGACTCCCAGCGGGCCACCAGCTCCGCGGCGGCGGTCTCCGGATCGGTCCCGGCCAGCCCGGCCAGCGCGGCGACGTTCAGCGCACCCGCGCTCGTGCCCACCAGCACCGACGGCGGCGACCACGCCCGCGACAGCCGCGGCAGCAGCTCGGTCAGCGCCCCGGCCTCGTAGGCGCCGCGCGCCCCGGCGCCGGCCACGACGAGTCCGGTGCGTGCCGCCACGGCTCCAGGTTAGCCCCGGAACGCCTTCTCCAGCGCGACGGCGTCGAGCTTGCCGTGCGTGGCGAACACCGCGCTCGCGACCCGGGAGCGGGCCGCGGTGTCGGGCGAGGACAGCCAGTCGAGCAGGCCGGGCGGCACGACCTGCCAGGACAGGCCGTAGCGGTCCTTGAGCCACCCGCAGGGCTGCTCGGAGCCGCCCTCGGTGAGCGCCGCCCAGTACCGGTCGACCTCCTCGACGGACTCGCAGTGCACCTCCATCGAGATCGCCTCGGAGAAGGTGAACATCGGGCCGCCGTTCAGGGCGGTGCAGGGCTGGCCGTTGATCCGGAAGGAGACGGTGAGCACCTGCCCCTCCTGGTCGGGGACCTCGGGCCCGTAGTGCAGGACGGCGTCGATGCCGGAGTCGGGGAAGATCCCGGTGTAGAACCGGGCCGCCTCCTCCGCGACGCCGTCGAACCACAGGCAGGGCGTGATGGGCTTCATGGTGTCGTCCCCTCGGTCCGTGACGCCGCCGCTCGGCGCCACGTCAGGGCAGACCGGCCGGACCGCCCGTCC
This sequence comes from Pseudonocardia spirodelae, assembly GCF_037727765.1. NCBI lineage: Bacteria > Bacillati > Actinomycetota > Actinomycetes > Pseudonocardiales > Pseudonocardiaceae > Pseudonocardia > Pseudonocardia spirodelae. The sequence goes on from NZ_JBBJUP010000021.1 coordinate 10,490, forward strand.
TCATCGCTCCCGGGGGACCGGGCGCACGAGCCCCGCCGCGCGGGTCGCGCGCTCGCGGGCGGTCGCGACGTCCTCGGCGTGCGCGACGGCGACGCCCATCCGGCGCCGCGGGCCGGCGGTGGGCTTGCCGAACAGCCGCAGGTCCGCCCCCTCGACCGCGAGCGCGTCGGCGACGCCCTCGTAGTCCGGTGCGGTCATCTCGCGCCCGCCGTAGACCACCGCGGAGGCGCCCGGCGAGCGCAGCGCGGTGTCCACCGGCAGGCCGAGCACGGCGCGGGCGTGCAGCTCGAACTCCGAGAGCCGCTGGGTGGCCAGCGTGACCAGGCCGGTGTCGTGCGGGCGCGGGCTGACCTCGGAGAACAGCACCTCGTCGCCGCGCACGAACAGCTCGACGCCGAACAGCCCCCAGCCGCCCAGCGCGTCGGTGATGCGGGCGGAGACGTCGCGGGCGGCGGCCAGCGCCGCCTCGGACATGGGCTGGGGCTGCCAGGACTCGACGTAGTCGCCGTGCTCCTGGCGGTGCCCGACCGGCTCGCAGAACGACGTGCCGCCGGCGTGGCGCACGGTCAGCTGGGTGATCTCGTAGTCGAACTCGACGAAGCCCTCGACGATCACCCGCGGGTTCGCGACGCGGGCGCCGGTGCGCGCGTGGTCCCACGCGGCCTCGGCGTCGGCGGCGGTGTGCAGCACCGACTGCCCCTTGCCCGAGGACGACATGACGGGCTTGAGCACGCACGGCAGGCCGACCTTCTCCACGGCCGCGCGCACCTCGTCGAGGGAGTCGGCGAACACGTACGGGGAGGTGGGCAGCCCGAGCTCCTCCGCGGCCAGGCGCCGGATGCCCTCGCGGTCCATCGTCAGCCGGGCCGCGCGCGCCGTCGGCACGACGGTCGTCCCGGCGGCCTCGATCTCGGCGAGCGCGCCGGTGGCGATGGCCTCGATCTCGGGGATGACCAGGTCCGGCGACTCCTGCTCGATCAGCGTCGCCAGCGTGACGGGGTCGGTCATGTCGATCGCGTGCCAGCGGTGCGCCACCTGGTGGGCCGGGGCGTGCGGGTAGCGGTCGACGGCGACGACCTCGACGCCCAGGCGCTGGAACGCGATCGCGACCTCCTTGCCCAGCTCACCCGAGCCGAGCAGCAGCACGCGGGTGGGGTCCGGGCCGAGGGGGGTGCCGATACGCATGGGCCGGACCCTAACCGGCGACCCCGCGCCCGCCGCAGCACAACGGGCGCGAGGTCACACCGGGCGGGACCGGGTCAGGAGACGCGGGCCACGAACCCGTCGGGCAGGTCCGACGCCGAGCCGGTGTCGAGCAGCCAGCGGGTCCGCCCGGTGCCGCGGGCGCCGCCGACGGGCAGCTCGGTCTGCGGGGTGCCGGTCAGCGCGCCGGCGACGGCGGGGGCCTTGCCCTTCCCGGCGGCGACCACCCACACCTCCCGCGAGCGGCGGGCCGCGGCCAGGGTCAGCGAGATGCGCGTCGGCGGCGGCTTCGGGCAGTCGAACACCGCGACGACGGTCGCGGCCCGCTCGTGCACGGCCGGTGAGTCGGGGAACACCGACAGGGTGTGCCCCTCCTCGCCCATGCCGACCAGCGTGATGTCGAATGCGGGGATCCCGTCCTCCTCCGGGCGGGCCAGCTCGGCGAGCAGGTCGGCGTAGCGCGCGGCGGCGGCCGTCGCGTCGTCGCGGGTGCCGCCACCGGCCGGTGCGGCGGGCATCGGGTGCACCCGGGCCGGGTCCAGCGGCAGCGCGTCGAGCAGGGCCTCGCGGGCCTGGCGGTCGTTGCGCTCGTCGTCGTCGGCGGGGACGAAGCGCTCGTCGCCCCAGAACAGGTCGACCCGCGACCAGTCCACGGCGTGCCGGGCGGCCGAGGACGCGACGTCGCGCAGCAGCGCGATGCCGACGCCGCCGCCGGTGAGCACCACCCGCGGCACGGTGCCCGCGGCCTGCAGGTCCACCAGTGCGGTGACCAGGCGGGCCGCGGTCGCGGCGGCGAGGGACTCGGCGTCGGGGTGGACGGCGACCTGGACGTTCTCGGGCATGCTCACACCTTCACGGGGGTACGGCCACGGGTCACCTTCGCGACCCCGGCGAGGGCCTCGGCGTAGACCTCGTCGGGGTCCAGGCGGCGCAGCTCCTCGGCGAGGCAGTCCGACACCTCGCGCCGGGCCAGCGCGATGAGCCGTTCCGGCTGGCCGGGCTGGGTGAGCCGGGCGGTCCTGCCGTCCGGCCGGGCCAGCTCGACGTCACCGGACGGGCGGACCAGGCGGACCAGCGACAGCCCGTTCTCCCGCTCCGAGGGCGAGCGCTTCACCTTCACCCCGAGGCACGCGGCCAGCCAGCCCGCGATCAGCTCGGTCGAGGGCGACACCGGCTCCCCGGCGACGACGGCGGAGGTGATGTCCTCGTAGGGCGGCACGTCCAGCGCGGCGGCGAGCTGGGCCCGCCAGTGCGTCAGCCGCGTCCAGGTCAGGTCGGTGTCGCCGGGCGCGTAGTCCTTGCGCCGCGCCTCGAACGCCCGGCCCGGGTTGCGGGAGGAGAGCGCGTCGGTGATGCGGCGCTGCGCGAGCCGCCCCACCGCGTCCTCCGACGGCGAGGCCGGCGCCTCGTTCGGCCACCACGCGACGACGGGCGCGTCGGGCAGCAGCAGCGGCATGACCATGCCCGCCCCCGCGTCCTCGGCGGCGAGCGCGCCGTAGCCGCGCAGCACGATGACCTCGCTCGCGCCGGCGTCGCCGCCCACGCGGATCTGGGCGTCGAGCCGCGGCGAGGCCCGGCGCTGGCCCCGGGCCAGCACGATCACCCGGCACGGGTGCTCGCGGCTGGCCGCGTTCGCGGCGTCGATGGCCCGTTCCAGCTCCGGGCCGTCGTCGGTGACGACGACCAGGGTCAGCACCCGGCCCAGGGCGAAGACCCCGCCGGACTCGCGGAGCTCGACGAGCTTGCGGTTGACCGCCGAGGTGGTGCTCGACGGGAGATCGATGATCATGCGGTCGCCCTCCTCGGCGATCAGGGCCGGCGCCAGTGGCGACCGGTGCGGGCGAGCATCGCGTCGGCCGAGGCCGGACCCCAGGAGCCGGCGGGGTAGCCGTCGGGACCGTCGGCGTCGGCGGCCCAGTGGTCGATGACCGGGTCGAGGATCTCCCAGGACCGCTCGACCTCCTCGTTCACCGGGAACAGCGACGGCTCGCCGAGCAGCACGTCGAGGATGAGCCGCTCGTAGGCCTCGGGGGAGGCCTCGGTGAAGGCGTTGCCGTAGCCGAAGTCCATCGTGACGTCGCGGACCTCCATCTGGCTGCCCGGCACCTTCGACCCGAAGCGCATCGTGACGCCCTCGTCCGGCTGCACCCGGATGACCAGGGCGTTCTGCCCCAGCTCCTCGGTCATGGTCGCGTCGAACGGCAGGTGCGGGGCGCGCTTGAACACCACCGCGATCTCGGTGACGCGCCGGCCGAGGCGCTTGCCGGTGCGCAGGTAGAACGGCACCCCGGCCCAGCGGCGGTTCTCCACCTCGCAGGTGATCGCGGCGAAGGTCTCGGTGGTCGAGCCGGGGTTGAAGCCCTTCTCCTCCTTGAGGCCGGGCACCTCCTCGCCGCCCTGCCAGCCGCCCTCGTACTGGCCGCGGGCGGTGGTCGCGTCCAGCGGCTGCGCCAGCTTGACCGCCTTGAGGACCTTGATCTTCTCCGCGCGCAGCTCGTCGGAGGAGAACGACGTCGGCTCCTCCATCGCGGTGAACGCGAGCAGCTGCAGCAGGTGGTTCTGGATGACGTCGCGGGCGGCGCCGATGCCGTCGTAGTAGCCGGCGCGCCCGCCCAGGCCGATGTCCTCGGCCATGGTGATCTGGACGTGGTCGACGTAGTTGGCGTTCCAGATGGGCTCGAACAGCTGGTTGGCGAAGCGCAGCGCCAGCACGTTCTGCACGGTCTCCTTGCCGAGGTAGTGGTCGATGCGGAACACCGAGTCCTCGGGGAAGACCTCGTTGACGATCGCGTTCAGCTCCCGGGCCGAGGCGAGGTCGTGGCCGAAGGGCTTCTCGATGACGACCCGGCGCCAGACGTCCGGGTCCTCCTGCGCCGACAGCCCCGAGCGGGCGAGCTGCTTGCACACCACCGGGAACGCGCCCGGCGGGATCGACAGGTAGAACGCGTGGTTCCCGCCGGTGCCGCGCTTCTCGTCGAGCTCGCGCACGGTGCGCTCCAGCTCGTCGAAGGCGGCGTCGTCGTCGAAGGAGCCCTGCACGAAGCGCAGCCCCTCGGCGAGGCGGTCCCACACCTCCTGCCGGAACGGGGTGCGGGCGTGCTCGCGCACGGCGTCGTAGACGACCTGGCCGAAGTCCTCGTGGTCCCAGTCGCGGCGGGCGAACCCGGTCAGTGCGAAGCCCGGCGGGAGCAGGCCGCGGTTGGCCAGGTCGTAGATCGCGGGCATGAGCTTCTTCCGCGACAGGTCGCCGGTCACCCCGAATATCACCAGCCCGCACGGGCCGGCGATCCGGGGGAGCCGCTTGTCACGGGGGTCGCGCAGCGGGTTGGTCCGTCCGCCGTTCGCGGTGGGCATCGCCCCTCCTAGAGCTGGTTCGGTCACGGCGCGGACGTGACGGCCCGGGCCAGGGTGACCAGACCGGCGAGCCGGTCGGTCAGGTGCAGCCGCAGCACCGGGCGTCCCCGCCGCAGCTGGTCCTCGACGACCGCGCGCGCCTGCGCCGCGTGCAGGCTATCCAGTCCCGGCCCGTGCGGCACGGCGTCCTCGCCGGTACCGCTCCCGGTCAGGTGACAGTGGACGCCCGCGTCGGGGGTGCCGGTGTCCCCGCTGCGGCAGCCGGGGGCCCAGCCGAACGCCACCGGCAGCCCGAGCCGGTCGGTGAGCGGGCCGCGCAGGACCGCGACCGAGGCGTCGGACTCCGGGTCCAGCCAGGCCGAGACGGTGAGGTGGCCGCCGTCGGCGGGGTCGGCGAGCGCGGCGAGGGCGTCGAGCGCGCCGCCGACGGTGCGGGTCCCGGCCGGCAGCCAGTCCCCGGCGTGCACGGCGACCCCGCCGTCGACGAACGCCGGTTCGGTCCCGGGCGTGTCGGTACCGGTGACGGCGGGCGGGGCGGGCGGGAACGGGTCGACCCCGCGCACCCGCGCGGCCAGCGCCGCCGCGGCCTGCCACAGCACGACCGCGGCGCCGGGGCCGGCGTCGAGGCGCACGGCACCGTGCCCGGGCCCGGGTGCGGGCCCGGTCCCGTCGGCGTGCACGTCGACGACGGCCGGTGGTGCGGCGTCACCGCTGGTGGGGGCGGGCGCGCCGGTCGGCTCCCCGGGGGCCGAGACGACGGCGGTGAGCCCGGCCGCGGTGAGCAGCGGCGCGAGCCAGGCGGTGCGGGCGGGGGAGCGGTCGCCGTCGCGCAGCGCCAGCAGCGAGCCGCGGGCGGCCGCGAGCGCCCCCGCGAGCAGCAGCGCCGGGTTGTCCGCGGAGTCCGCGGCCAGCTCGCGCTCGGCGGCGACGGCGTCGGCGAGCAGGGCCGCGACGTCCGCGCCGGCCAGCCCGGCCGGGACGAGCCCCGCCGGTCCGAGCGCGCCGAAGCGGCCCGGCACGTCCGCGTCGAGGGTCACCACGACCGGACCGGGGTCGCCGGGTGTGTCCAGCGGCGAGCCGGGCTCGGTCAGGTGCACGGTCCGCGCCGTCACCGTCGCCGCGCCGACCTCCTCGGCCAGCCCGGCGGTCACCACCCGGGCGACGGCGCAGACGACCGGGTCGGAGCCCGACGCGTCGGCGACGACGAGCGCGGTCTCGCCGAGCTCGCCGGACAGCGCCTCGGCGACCTGCACGGGGTCGGCGGAGTCCAGCGCGGTGAGCCGGACCGCGGGGTCGTCGGCGGCGAGCAGACGCGCCGCCGCGACGACGTCGGGGGTGCCGACCAGCAGCACCCGGTGGGCCCCGCCGACGGCGAGGCGCTCGCGCAGGGCCGCGACCTGCCCGGCGAGCGGGCGCGAACGCGCGGCGAGCCCGGCCCACCCGGTACGCGGCGGCGCGCCCGCGGCCCGGGGCCCCCACACGCTGGGGTCGCCCTCGGCGAGGCGGGACGCGACGGTCTCGCCCGCCAGGTCGGCGGCGATCCGCCGGGCCGCGCCCGCGAAGGGCTCCCCGGCCAGCCGCACCCGCACCGGGACCGGTGCGGGTGCGGACGGGCCGCCGGAGGCGGCGGAACCGAGATCGGCCCCGTCGCCGCCGGTGCCGGCCACTACTTCGCGGAGTCGAGCTGGCCGCGGACGGTGTCCTGCAGCTCGGTCCAGGACTTCTCGAACTTCTCGACGCCCTCGTTCTCCAGGGTGAGGAACACGTCGTCGATGTCGATGCCCACGCCCTCCAGGTCGGTGAAGACCGTCTGGGAGGCGCCCGCGGTGTCGGTGACCTTGTCGCCGTCGACCTCGCCGTGGTCGGCGAAGGCGAGCAGGGTCTTCTCCGGCATCGTGTTGACGGTGTTGTCCACGACCAGCTCGGACACGTAGAGCGTGTCCGGGTACTCGGGGTTCTTCACCCCGGTCGAGGCCCACAGCGGGCGCTGGGCGTGCGCGCCCTCGGCCGCGAGCGCGTCCCAGCGGGCGCCGGAGAAGGCGTCGCGGTAGGCGGCGTAGGCCAGCCGCGAGTTCGCGACGGCGGCCCTGCCGCGCAGGCGCAGCGCCTCGTCGCCGCCGATCTCCTCGAGCCTCTTGTCGATCTCGGAGTCCACCCGGGACACGAAGAACGAGCCGACCGAGTGGATGCGGGACAGGTCCTGACCGTTCTGGCGCGCCTGCTCCAGCCCGGTGAGGTAGGCGTCCATGACGGCCCGGTAGCGCTCGACGGAGAAGATCAGCGTCACGTTCACGCTGATGCCGTCGGCGGTGGCCCGGGTGATGGCCGGCAGGCCCTCCTCGGTCGCCGGGATCTTGACCAGCAGGTTCGGCCGGTCGACCGCCTTGAACAGGTCGCGGGCCTGCGCGACGGTGCCCTCGGTGTCGTGGGCCAGGCGCGGGTCGACCTCGAGGGAGACCCGGCCGTCGACGCCGCCGGTGCTCTCCCAGGTGCCGGAGAACACGTCGCAGGCCTGCTGCACGTCGGCGACGGTGATCTCGCGGATCGCGGCGTCGACGTCGGCGCCGCGGGCGGCGAGCTCACGGACCTGGCCGTCGTAGGCCGCACCGTCCGACAGCGCGCCCGCGAAGATCGTCGGGTTGGTGGTGACACCGACGACGGACTTCTCGCGGATCAGATCGGCCAGGTTGCCCGAGTTCAGACGCTCGCGGGACAGGTCGTCGAGCCAGATGGACACTCCGGCCGCGGACAGCGCGGCCAGCCGGTCGTTGCTCACGTTCGCTCCCTTCACGCCGTCGTCGCGGCGAGGGTCTCCCGCGCGGCGTCGGCGACGGTGTCGGCGGTGAAGCCGAACTTCTCGAACAGGGTGGCCGCGTCGGCGCTGGCACCGAAGTGCTCGATGGACACCGAGCGCCCGGCGTCGCCGACCATGCCGCGCCACGGCATCGCGATCCCGGCCTCGACCGAGACGCGGGCCCGCACCGCGGACGGCAGGACCGACTCGCGGTAGGCCTCGTCCTGGGCGTCGAACCACTCGACGCACGGCATGGACACCACACGGGTACCGACGCCCTCGGCCTCCAGCTTCTTCCGCGCGGCGACCGCGAGGTGCAGCTCGGAGCCGGTGGCGATGATCACGACCTGCGGGATGCCGGTCGAGGCGTCGTCCAGGACGTACCCGCCGCGGGCGACGCCCTCGGCGGAGGTCCCGGGCAGGGTCGGGACGTTCTGGCGGGTCAGCGCGAACCCGACCGGCCCGCCCGCGGGGCGCTCCAGCGCGGCCTTCCAGGCGTACACGGTCTCGTTGGCGTCGCCGGGGCGGACCACCGACAGGCCCGGGATCGCGCGCAGCGCGGCCAGGTGCTCGATCGGCTGGTGGGTCGGGCCGTCCTCGCCGAGCCCGATCGAGTCGTGCGTCCACACGTAGATCGGGTTGGTCTTCATCAGGGCCGCGAGCCGGACCGCCGGGCGCATGTAGTCGGAGAACACCAGGAAGGTGCCGCCGTAGGCGCGGGTCGGGCCGTGCAGGGCGATGCCGTTGAGGACCGCGCCCATGGCGTGCTCGCGGACACCGAAGTGCAGCGTGCGCCCGTACGGCGAGGTCGACCACATGCCGGTGGAGGCCGACGTGGGGCCGAAGGAGTCGACGCCCTTCATCGTGGTGTTGTTCGACTCCGCGAGGTCGGCCGAACCGCCCCACAGCTCCGGCAGCACCTCGGCCAGCGCACCGAGCACCGAACCGGACGCCTTGCGGGTGGCCAGGCCCTTCTCGTCGGTCTCGAAGCTCGGCAGCGCCGACTCCCAGCCCTCGGGCAGCTCCTGGGCGAGCAGGCGGTCGAGCAGCTGCTTGCGCTGCGGCTCGCGCTGCGCCCACTCGTCGAAGGTGCCCTGCCAGGTGTCGTGCGCGGCGCGGGAGCGCTCGCCGACCGACCGGGTGTGGGCCAGCACGTCGGCGTCGACCTCGAAGTCCTGGTCCGGGTCGAAGCCCAGGACCTTCTTGACCTCGCGGACCTCCTCGTCGCCGAGCGCGGCGCCGTGCGCGGCTCCGGTGTTCATCTTGTTCGGCGACGGGTAGCCGATGACGGTCTTGAGCACGATCATCGACGGGCGCCCGGTCTCGGCCCTCGCAGCCTCGAGCGCGGCGAGGATGCCGGTGACGTTCTCGCCGCCGTCGACGACCTGCACGTGCCAGCCGTAGGACTCGTACCGTGCCGCGGTGTCCTCGTTGAAGGCGATGTTCGTGTCGTCCTCGATGGAGATCTCGTTGGCGTCGTAGACGACCGTGAGGTTGCCCAGCTCCTGGCGCCCGGCCAGCGACGACGCCTCGGAGGTGACGCCCTCCTCGATGTCGCCGTCGGAGGCGATCACGTAGATCTGGTGGTCGAACGGCGAGGCGCCCTCGGGGGCGTCGGGGTCGAACAGGCCCCGCTCGCGGCGGGCCGCGATCGCCATGCCGACCGCGGAGGACAGGCCCTGGCCCAGCGGGCCGGTGGTCATCTCCACCCCGCGGGTGTGGCCGTACTCCGGGTGGCCCGGGGTCAGCGAGCCCCACTTGCGCAGCTGCTGCAGGTCCTCGCGCTCCAGGCCGTAGCCGGCCAGGAACAGCTGGATGTAGAGGGTGAGGCTGGAGTGCCCGGCGGAGAGCACGAACCGGTCGCGGCCCATCCAGTCCGGGTCGGCCGGGTCGTGGCGCATGACCCGCTGGAACAGCGTGTACGCCAGCGGCGCGAGGCTCATCGCGGTGCCGGGGTGTCCGCTGCCGCACTTCTGGACCGCGTCGGCGGCCAGTACGCGGACGGTGTCCACGGCCCTGCGGTCGAGGTCGGTCCAGTCGTCGGGGACGTGCGCGCGGGTGAGCGCGGCGACGGCGCTGTCCCCGGCGTGGGGGGACGTAGCGGTCTCGGACAAGGCGATGGCTCCTGTACTCGCGTCGACGTGTGACGGTCTGCCGGTGGGTGCTGCGGCGATGCCGTCGACGGGCCCATGGCTGCGACCCGGATCACCCGGCGGCCTCGTCGCCACCCCGGCGCGCCACACCCTACTGCTCAGGCCCGGGGCCTGCGGCTTTGCGGCGGGTGGCGGGCACCGGCCCGGTCCTCCGGCACCCGCGTACCCGGCGGGCCCCGGACGCATGCCACCGGTTAGCATCGACGCGCTGTAGAACAACGGAGCCGCGGCCACCCCGTGGTCACCGGCGCTCCACGGCACCGAGCCGGTGCGGCCCCTCGGGCGCCCGGCACGGGATCACTACGTCGAACCGAGCGAGGTACGAACAGGTGAGCGCACCCGCGTCAGGGCGGAGCCGGGCCGACGAGGCCGTCCCCCCGGCCCCGCACGTCCCCGCCGCGCCGGGCGCCGTGCCCGCCCCGGCGCAGGCCCCGGCCCCGCTCGGCCGCCTCGCCCGCGTGCGCGCCACCGTCGCGGCCTACCTGGGCCTGACCAAGACGCGGATCATCGAGCAGCTGCTCGTCGTCACCGTCCCCGCGATGTTCCTCGCCCAGCGCGGCGTCCCCTCGCTGTGGCTGATCGCCGCCACGCTGGTCGGCGGGGCGATGGCCGCGGCCGCCGCGCACGCACTGAACTGCGTGGTCGACGCCGACATCGACCAGAAGATGAAGCGCACGGCCCGGCGCCCGCTGGCCAAGGGCCAGGTCCCGACGCGCCACGCGCTCGTCTTCGGGCTGGTCCTGGCCGCGCTGAGCTCGGTGTGGCTCGGGTTCACCACGAACTGGCTGGCCGCGGCGCTGTCGCTGGCCGCCATCGCGTTCTACGTGCTCGTCTACACCATGGTGCTCAAGCGGCGCACCGCGCAGAACATCGTGTGGGGCGGCGCCGCGGGCTGCATGCCGGTCGTCATCGGGTGGGCCGCGGTCACCGGCACCGTCGAGTGGCCGGCCCTGGTGATGTTCGGCGTGATCTTCTTCTGGACGCCGCCGCACTTCTGGGCGCTCGCCATGCGCTACCGCGAGGACTACGCCGCCGCCGGCGTCCCGATGCTGCCGGTCGTCGCCCCGGCGCCCGCGGTGTCGGTGCGGATCGTGGTCTACAGCTGGGTGATGGTGGCCTGGAGCCTGCTCCTGCTGCCCGCGACGTCGTGGGTCTACCTGGCGGTCGCGCTGCTCGGCGGGGCGTACTTCGTGTTCCGCGCGCACCGGCTGCACAGCCAGGTGAAGGTGGGCGGCGAGGTCTCGCCGATGCCGCTGTTCCACCTGTCCAACATCTACCTGTGCGTGCTGTTCGCCGCGATCGCGGTGGACGCGGCGCTGGGGCTGCCGGTCCTGTTCTGAGCCCGCCCGGGGTCGCCCGCACCGCGCCCCGGTGTGCTCCGAGGGGAACCCTCGGGGCTTAGAGCGCCACCGGGGTGCCCCTGGGAGCACCCCGGGGCGGGGTCGTCGGGGTCACCGCAGCAGGTCGGGGGTCTCCCACTGCTCGCCGAGCACGTGCTGGGCCAGGAACGCCCACACCGTGCGGTACCAGATCTTCGCGTGGTTCGGCGCCAGCACCCAGTGGTTCTCGTCGGGGAAGTACAGGAACCGGTGCGGGTTCGCGTCCGGGTCGGCCTGGCGCGACACCAGGTCCCACCACAGCCGCAGGCCCTCGCCGATCGGCACCCGGTAGTCGCGGTCGCCGTGGATCACCAGCATCGGCGTGCTGATCGCGTCGGCGTGGTGGTGCGGGCTGTTGGCCTGCGCCATCTCCGGGGTCATCTCGGTCAGCCAGTACTCGGCGTGGTCGGTGGTCGGGCCGAACTGGTCGAGTGCCCACAGGCTCGCGTGGGTGACGATCGCCGCGAAGCGGTCGGTGTGCCCGGCGACCCAGTTGGCCATGTAGCCGCCGAACGAGCCGCCCATCGCCGCGGTCCGCCCGGCGTCGACGTCCGGGCGGGCGACCGCGGCGTCGGTCAGCGCCATCAGGTCGGTGTAGGGCGCCCCGCCCCAGTTCCCCCAGCCGCGCTGGACGAAGTCCTGCCCGTACCCGGTGGACAGGGCCGGGTCGGGCAGCAGCACGGCGTACCCGCGGGCCGCCATCAGCCACGGGTTCCACCGCCACGACCAGGCGTTCCAGCTCGCGAGCGGGCCGCCGTGGATCCACAGCAGCAGCGGGGCCGGGGTGTCCGGGCCGGCGCCCTCGGGCAGGACCAGCCAGGCGCGCAGCGGGGTCCCGTCGGCGGCCTCGGTGCCGATCTCGGTGAGCCTGCCGGGCAGCGCCGGCGCCGGCGCCGGGCCGGGCAGGTGCTCCGGCGCGGTGTCACCGGTGCGCAGGTCGACCCGGACCGGGGCGGGCGGCGCGTCGTAGGCGTGGCGCAGCGCGTAGACCCAGCGGCCGTCGGGGGAGGGCAGCGGGTCGGTGTAGGTGCCGTGGTCGGCGGTGAGCCGGGTGACGGTGTCCGGCCCGCCGGTGCCGTCGCCCGGGGCGAGGTCGATGCGGAACAGCGGTCCGCGGCCGCCCTCGTCGGCGGCGACGACGAGCGCGGCCGAGTCCGCGGTCCAGCGCACCGCGGTGGGCCAGCGGTCCCAGCCCTCGGCGACCGGGCGGGGCGTGCCCCCGGCCAGCGGGACGACGACCAGGTCGATCCGCGGGGCCGTCCCGGGCGTCGACAGCCGCTCCCGGACGGCGACGACGCTGCGCCCGTCCGGGCTGACCCGGGGGGCGCCGAACTCGTGGTCCCCGGCGACGAGCAGGTCGCGGTGCCGCCCGGTGGCGGTGTCGATCGCGACGACACCGGGCCGCCAGGCCCCGTGCCCGTACGCGCGGTACCAGCCGGTGACCACCGTCGCCCCGTCCGGTGCGACGTCGAACGCGGTCTCCTCCAGCGCGCGCCCGGGCTGCGGGGTGAGGTCCGCCCACGGGTCGGGCGCGGCCTCGGCGCCCGTCCCGCCACCGGCTCCCCGGGCGCCACGGGCCGCGGTGTCCTCCCCGGTCAGGTGCAGCAGCCGCGGCGCCGCCGGGCCCAGGTCGTGGTCCCAGTGCCGCACCGGGTAGCCGGAGTGCAGGATCGCGGTGACCTTGCCCTCGGTGCGGGCGCTGCGCCGCTGCTCGTCCTCGGCGGTCGTCGCGGCCCCGGGCAGCGTCGGGGAGGACACGACGACCGTCCCCGCGTCGGCGGCGACGGCCACCGCGGAGATGCCGCCGGGCCGGGCCCCCACCGGCGCGGCCTCGCCGCCGCCCGCGGGCAGGCACCACAGCGCCGTCGGCGGCTCGGTCTCCCCGGTGACGTCGGGGTCCGGGCGCGCCGAGCGGAACAGCAGGTCCCCGCCCGGGGTGAACACCGGGCCCGACTCGCCCGTCGCGCCGCGGGTCAGCCGCCGCGCCGGGGCCGCGCCCTGCGGGTCGACCTCCCACAGCGCGGTGCGGTAGCGGGTGCCGTCGGGCTCCAGCTCGGCGACGCCGGTGACCAGGCGCGTGCCGTCGGGGGACAGGGCGAGGCCCCCGAGGCGGGGCAGCGCGACGTAGGCGTCGAGATCGTGGAACGGGGTGTCGGTCACGCCCCGGTTCTACCCCATGCCGGTGACGGTCAGCCGACGAGCAGCACCTTCCCGGTGGTGCGGCGGCCCTGCAGGTCGTCGTGCGCGGTGCGGGCCTGCTCGAGCGGGTAGCGGTGCCCGATCCGCACGTCGAGCCGGCCGGCGGCGACGTCGTCGTACACGGCGGCGGCGCGGGCCCGCAGCTCCTCGGTGGTGGCGATGTAGTCGAAGAGCTTCGGCCGGGTCAGGAACGTCGAGCCGGCCGCGTTGAGCCGCTGCGGGTCGACCGGCGGCACCGGGCCGGACGCGGCGCCGTAGAGCACCAGCATCCCGCGCATCCGCAGCGAGGCCAGGCTCGCGTCGAACGTGGTGCGCCCGACGGAGTCGAACGCCGCGTGCACGCCCTGCCCGCCGGTGAGGTCGCGGACGGCGGCGGCCAGGTCGTCCACCGCGGTGTAGTCGATCACCTCGTCGGCGCCGGCCCCGCGGGCCAGCTCGGCCTTCTCCGGCGTCGAGGTCGTCGCGATGACCCGGGCGCCCTTCGCCTTCGCCAGCTGGGTGAGCAGCAGGCCGACCCCGCCCGCGGCGGCGTGCAGCAGGATCGTCTCGCCGCCGCGCAGCGGGAAGCAGTCGTTGACCAGGAAGTGGGCGGTCATGCCCTGCAGGGCCGCACCGACCGCGATGTCGTCGTCGACGCCGTCGGGCACCGGGACGGCCTTGGCCCACGGCACGGCGACCTGCTCGGCGTAACTGCCCAGGGTGTTGGCCCAGGCCACCCGGTCGCCGACCGCGACGCCCTCGACGCCCGGTCCCAGCGCGGCGACCCGGCCCGCGCCCTCCAGCCCGGCGACGTAGGGGGTCTGCATCGGGTAGATGCCCTCGCGCTGGTAGGTGTCGATGAAGTTCACGCCGGCCGCCGCGACGTCCACCAGCACCTCGCCCTCGCCCGGGGTGGGGGCGTCGACGTCGACGACCTCCAGCACCTCGGACCCGCCGGGCTCGCTCACCCGCACCGCACGCATGTGTCCTCCTCGACGATCGGCTCGTTCCGGGGCCGATCATGCCCTCATGCGTCGCGGCGCAGCATCCGGAGGACGAGCACCACCGCGGCGACGGCCAGCCACCCGGCCGCGAGCCGGGTGCTCGCGAGCAGCCCCGCGGCGGGCACCGGGTCGCGAAGCACGTCGACGCCGGCGCCCCAGCCGTCGGTCAGCAGGAAGGGCCGCACCGGTTCCAGCGCGGGGATCGCGGCGAGCACCCCGCACACGACGATCCCGCCGAGCACCGAGGACAGCACCACCAGCGGGTGTTCGGTGAACGCCGAGACCGCCAGCGCCACCGCGCCGACCGCGGCGAGCTGCAGCACCGTCCACACCGCGACCAGCGCGATCCGCCCGGCGGTGCCGGGCAGCCCGAGCAGCGAGCCCGACATCGTCAGCAGCGCGCCGCCGTCGGAGACGACCGCGGGCGGCCCGATCAGCAGCCACCCGGCCGTCACCCCCGCGACGACGACCACCGCCACCGCGACGGCGGCCACGACCAGCACCCCGAACGCCTTCATCGCGACCAGCCGCAGCCGCCCGACCGGGGCGAGCAGCAGCCCGCGCAGCGTGCCCTGCTGGGCCTCACCGGCGATCGCGTCGGCCGCGGCGACGGTGACGACCAGGGGCAGCAGCAGGGTCAGCAGCAGCGTCAGCGCGGCCACGGGCAGGGTGAGGCCGTTGCCGGTCACCTGGGCGAGCAGCCCGCGCCGCGGCCGGTCCGACAGCACGATCCCCACCGCCATCAGCACCGGCACGACGGCGAGCAGCGCGAACATCACCCAGGTGCGGGGCCGGCCCAGCACCCAGCGCAGCTCGGCGCCGAGCAGCCGCGCCCACGACACCGGCGCCGGAGCGGTGGGTGCGCTCACCGGTCCGGCCCGCCGTCGGTGAGCCGGGTGAACAGCTCCTCCAGGCCGGGGCGGCGCCGCGTCAGCCCGTGCACGGCGACCCCGGCCCCGACGAGGTCGGCGAACAGCCGGGGACCGTCGGCGCCGGCGTCGAGCAGCAGCGCCCGGTCCGCGGTGCCCGCCGCGACCCCGGCGTCCCGCAGCACCCGCAGCGCCGCGTCCGGCTCGGTGGTCGCGATCTCCCAGCCGCCGCCGGCGGTGTCGAGGAGCTCGGCGAGCCCGCCGGAGGCCAGCAGGGCGCCGCGCGCCAGCACGGCGACGTGCGTGCAGACCGCCTCCACCTCCGAGAGCAGGTGCGAGGACAGCAGCACGGTCGTCCCCGCCGCGCGCAGGCCGGCGACGATCGCGCGGACCTCGCGGGTGCCGGCGGGGTCCAGGCCGTTGGTGGGCTCGTCGAGCACGACCAGGCGCCGCGGCACCAGCAGGGCCGCGGCCAGGCCCAGGCGCTGCTTCATGCCGAGGGAGTAGCCGCGGTAGCGGCGTCCGGCGGCGTCGGCGAGCCCGACCCGTTCCAGTGCCGCCTCGACCGCCGGGGCGACCTCGCGCGCGACCAGCCGCGGCTCGGTCGCGCCGGCCCGGCGCAGGTTCTCCCGCCCGGACAGGAACGGGTGGAACCCCGGCCCCTCGACGAGTGCGCCCACGTCGGGCAGGCTCGCGGCGAGCCCGGCCGGGACCGGCCGCCCCAGCAGCTCGACGGTGCCCGCGCTCGGCGTGGTGAGCCCCAGCAGCATCCGGATCAGCGTGGTCTTGCCCGAGCCGTTCGGGCCGAGCATCCCGAACACCGACCCGGCGGGCACGTCGAGGTCCACCCCGTCGACGGCGGTCACCCGGCCGAAGGTGCGGCGCAGCCCGCGCACCCGTGCGGCCGGTGGTGCCGGACCGGGGTCGGTGCCGGGTGCGGTGAGGGCGGGACCGGCGGTGGTCACCGGGCCAGCGCCGCGCCGAGCACGTCGGTACCGACTGCGCCCGCGGCGACCCGGCCGTCGTCGGTGAGGATGGCCGACCCCGCGTTCGTGGTGATCTCGCGCCCGCTGCCCCACGGCCCGGAGACCGGGGTGCCCAGGGCCGACGGGTCGGGCCCCTGCGCGCCGGGCGCGCGCGGCGGGACGGTCGCGACGACCACGGCGTCCCAGCCGTCGCCGACCACCCGCGGGGCGGTCGCGGGCCGCCCCGCACCGCGCGGCCCGTGCGGCTGCCCGCCGTCGCGGACGGTGACGCCCGGCGGCGGGGTGAAGCCGAACAGCGCCGGGTCCTGCGGGCCGACGGTCAGCTCGTCGAACCCGACGCGCAGCACCGGGTCGGCCCCGGCGCCGAGCACCACCAGCTCCAGCGGGAGCCGGGTGGCGGCGTCGACGGCGACGCGGACCTGCCGCAGCACCGTGCGCTCCCCGGCCCGCGGCGCGAGGACGAGGGTGTAGGCGGGTCGGCCGGCGACCTCGGTGGTGCCGTCGACGCTCAGCTCGCTGCTGCTGCGCAGGCGCTGCACCACCTCACGGGCGCTCTCCTGCGGGTCGCGTCCCGCGCCGTGCCCGTCGGCGTGGTCCCGGGCGGGCACGCGGGTGGCGGTGCGGTCCGCGGAGTCGTAGGCCCAGGCGGTGGTGCCGTCGCGGACGTAGGTGCGCTCGCCGTCGCCGGTCGAGACGGCCACCCGGCCGCGGCCGGCGCCGTCGGTCCAGACCCGCACGGTGGAGGTGGGGTCGGTCAGGCCGTCGGCCGCCAGGCCCGGCACCGCGGGCAGCCCCAGCCGGTTGTCGACGCCGACGGTGCCGGCCAGCGCGACCGGCCGGGCGGCGAGGACGGAGGCGACGAGCTGCTCCGGGGTGATCGGCGGCAGCTGTGGGGCGGCCGAGGCCCGGTCGGTGAGCAGTCCGGCGGCCAGGACGGCGGCGAGGGCGGCCGCGAGCGCCACGGCGGCTCCGCCGCGGCGCAGCCGTGTGGCGGGGGTCATGGGACCAGAGTGCCCCAGGTGCACCCGCTCGTGCAGCGGCGGTTCGGAGCAGTCCCGCTCAGACCGGGGCGGTGGCCGGCTCCGGCGCGGTCGAGCCGGCCGGTGCGGGGGTGCGCGGGCCGGCCGCGGCGGGACGCGTCGCGGTGCCCGCCCACACCCCGGCGGCCGCGGCGGCGGTGAGGCCGGCTCCGAGCACGTGCAGCGACACGAGCAGCTCCGGCACGCCGAGCGCGTACTGGATCCCGCCGAGGGCGCCCTGCGCCAGGACGACGACGACCAGCACCCGGAAGCGGCGCAGCAGCCGCGGCGGCGCGGCGACCGCGTGCAGCAGGAACCCGAGCCCGACCAGCGTGCCCAGGTAGAGGAACAGGGCGTCGGCGTGCAGCTGGGCCAGGAACGGGATCGGCACGTCCAGGCGCGGGGTCTGCGGGTCGCCGCCGTGCGGACCCGCCGCGGTGACCAGGGTCCCGGCGACGAGGAGCACCGCGAGCACCGCGGTGGAGAGGAGCACCAGGCCGCGCCCGGCGGCGGGCACGGTGCGGGTCACCGGGCCGTCGCCCTCGGTCGCGGCACCGACGAACAGCACCGAGAACCAGACCAGCACCATCGAGGCGAGGAAGTGCAGCATCACCGTCCACCAGGCGAGCCCCAGCAGCACCGTGATGCCGCCGATGACGGCCTGCGCGACGACGCCGAGCGGCATGGCCAGCGCGAGCGCGGTGAGGCGGCGCCTGCGGGGCCGGGTGAACAGGGCCCCGAGCAGCGCGGCGCCGGCGAACAGCACGACCAGGATGCCGAGCAGCCGGTTGGAGAACTCGATCCACATGTGCAGCGGCGCGATCTCGGCGTGGTCGACCGGGACCATGCTGCCCGGCTCGCACTGCGGCCACGTCGAGCAGCCGAGCCCCGAGCCGGTGACCCGCACGACCGATCCGGTGACCCCGATCCCGATCTGGGCGACCAGGTTCGCGATCGTGAGCCGGCGCATCAGCACCGGCGGGGTGGCGGGCACGCGGGACAGCAGCGACACACTACGCAGTGTAGAAGAACCGGCCCCGCGGACGGCCCTCAGGTCCAGCGCACCAGCCGGGACGCGGCGCCCCCGGCGACGACGGCCCACCCGGCGAGCACCAGCAGCGGCCCGGCGGGCGGGAACACCCCGGCGCCCAGCGCGGCCCGCAGCGCCTCGGCCAGCGCCCCGGAGGGCAGCCACCCCGCGACGGCGGCCAGCGGCCCGGGCAGGTCCGCGACCGGCACGACGATCCCGCCGGCCAGCAGCAGCACGAACCACACCAGGTTGGCGACGGCCAGCACGATCTCCGCCCGCAGCGTCCCGCCCAGCAGGATGCCCAGCGCCCCGAACGCGGCCGCCCCCAGCAGCACCGCCAGCAGCGCGCCGTCGAGCCGGGCCGTCGACGGCGACCAGCCCAGCGCCGCGGCCAGCGCCCCGAGCAGCAGCACCTGCACGACGACGACGGCGGCCACCGCCGTCAGCCGCCCGCACACCAGCAGCCAGCGCGGCAGCGCGGTCGCGGCGAGCCGGCGCAGCGCGCCGTAGCGGCGGTCGAAGCCCAGCGCGATGGCCTGGCTGGTGAACGCCGAGCTCATCACCGCGAGGGCGAGCATCGCGGCGAACAGCCAGGCCACCCGCGGCGGGGGCGCGGGGACCGCCGGGACGAGCGTGAGCCCGACCAGCAGCGCGGCCGGGATGAGCAGGGTGAGCAGCACCTGCTCGGCGTTGCGCAGCGCGAGCCGGGTCTCCAGGCCGCCCTGGGCGCGCAGCATGGTCAGCGCGCGGCCGCGGCCGGGGTCGGGGGTGAAGGTGCCGTCGGGGAACGTCACGGGCGCAGCTCCCGTCCGGTGAGGTCGAGGAAGACGTCCTCCAGGCTGCGGCGCACGACCTGGACGTCGTCGGCGAGCACGCCCTGGTCGGCGCACCACGAGGTGATGGCGGCCAGCGCGCCGGGGTCGATGTGCCCGCGCACCCGGTAGCGCCCGGGCGCGGTCTCGCAGCTGGCGTAGCCGCCGGGCAGCCGGGCGTCGAGGCCGGCGACGTCCATCCCGGGCCGGGCCCGGAACCGCAGCTCGGTCTGGTCGCCGGCGGTGAGCTGGGCGGGGGAGCCGTGCGCGACGACCCGGCCGTGGTCGATGATCACGACGTCGTCGGCGAGCTGCTCGGCCTCGTCCATCAGGTGCGTGGTGAGCAGGACCCCGACGCCGTCGCGGCGCAGCGCCCGCACCAGGTCCCACACGAGGTGGCGGGCCTGCGGGTCCAGCCCCGCGGTGGGCTCGTCGAGGAACACCAGCTCCGGGCGCCCGACGACCGCGCAGGCCAGCGCCAGGCGCTGCTGCTCGCCGCCGGAGAGCCGCTTGTAGGGGGTGCGGGCCACCGGGCGCAGGCCGAGCACGTCGAGCAGGGCGTTCACGTCCAGCGGGCGGGCGGCGCAGTCGGCGACCAGGTGCAGCATCTCCCCGGTCCGCACGGCCGGGTAGGCGCCGCCGCCCTGCGGCATGACCCCGACCCGGGGGCGGACGGCCTCGTCGGCCGGGTCGTGGCCGAGCACCCGCACCCGCCCGGCGGACGGCGCCCGGAAGCCGGTGCAGACCTCGATCGTCGAGGACTTGCCGGCGCCGTTGGGGCCCAGCAGGGCGAGCACCTCGCCGCGGGCGAGGTCGAGGTCGACGCCGTCGACGGCGGTCGTGGAGCCGTAGCGCACGACCAGACCGCGCACCTCCAGTGCGGCGCTCACCGGGCCGGTTCCGGGTCGCGCGCCGGCTGCGGCGCGGCCGCGCGGGTGCGCAGCAGGCGCGCCACCACCAGCAGCGACAGCGCGAACATCACGACGCCCGCGACGATGGCGAGCGGGAGCTGGAAGCCGCGGAAGATGAAGTCCGCCCCGGTCGGCGGGACGACGACGGCGAGCACCGCGGACAGCAGCAGCAGCCCGCGCCGGTAGAGCGGCATCGCCCGGGTCGCGACGAGCGGCAGCAGCGCCCAGAACAGGTACCAGGGGTGCACGACCGGCCCGAGCAGCACGACCGCGCCGAGCCCGGCGCCGGTGCCGGTGACCGGGTCCACCGTCCCGCGCAGGCAGCCCAGCAGCAGCGCCACGACGACGATCGCGATCGGGATCACGAACAGCCCGCGCATCAGGGCCATCGTGGTGTCGGTGTGGTCGCCGAGCCCGGCCAGGCGCCCGACCTGCCCGGCGAGCAGCCCGAGGTTGGTGCTGATCGACATGGGGGAGATGAGCACGCTGGGCGCGGACAGCCCGCGCACCCAGTTGAAGCCGAGCCCGGTGGCGAGGCTGAAGAAGGTCAGCACCGCGGCCGCGACGGCCGAGAGCCACGCCGTCATGACCGCCCAGTCGGCGAGCCGCCCGCCGCGCAGCCGGACCAGGTAGACGCCGACGAAGCCCAGTGCGAGCAGCGCGGGCAGCTTCACCGACGCCGCGGCGACGATCAGCACCGCGCCCGCGGTGATCCGCCACCACGGCTGCACGACCCGGTCGCGGCCCAGCACGACCCAGAGCCCCAGCAGCAGCAGGGGCAGCATGATCGACTCGTTGTGGATGCCGCTGACCATGTGGAACAGCACGAGCGGGTTCGCGGCGCCGAGCCAGAGCACCAGGCCCGCGTCGAGGTCGAAGCGCGAGGCCAGCCGCGGCAGCACCCACACCAGCAGCGCGACGCCGGCCAGCGCCAGCACGCGGTGCTCGAGGATGCCGAGCACGACGTTCTCCCCGGACAGCGCGGTGATCCCGCGGCCCAGCCCGAGGAACAGCGGCCCGTACGGGGCCGGGGTGTCGCGCCAGACCGTCGGGATGCCGCGGACCAGCGGGTCGTCGATGCCCAGCGCCTGCGCCGGGCCGATCGCGTACGGGTCGATCCCGCGGGCGAGCGTCGCGCTCTGGGCGAGGTAGCTGTAGATGTCCTTGGAGAACATCGGCGGGGCCAGCGCCAGCGGCGCCGCCCAGAGCATCGCGGTGCGGCCCAGCTCGCGGCGCTCGGGCGCCGGGTGCCGGGCGCCGCGGGCGGTGAGCATCCGCGCGATCCACAGCCACGCCGTGACCACCATGAGCAGCCCGGCGTAGGTGACGGCGATGGCGAGGGTGACGTTGCGCGAGGGCAGCCCGATCAGCCGCAGCCCGTTGAGCGGGTTGGGCACCGGGAACGCCCCGGACCCCAGCGCGCTGATCCCCATCAGGATCGCGCCGGTCAGGCCGAGGATCCGCGCGATCCGCGCCTGCTCGCGCAGCCCGCGCCGGGCCGGACGGGTCCCCGCGGGGGGCGGCCCGGACGGTGCCGGGCGCGTCGGGGGGTCGTCGCGCCCGGGCGGGGCGACCTCGGGCGTCACCATGGGGACAGAGGTTAGTGGTGCCCGTCCGGGCGCCCCGGTACCGGTCCCGGCCCGGCCGGCGGGTGAGCCCGGTCACGACGGCGGGGGGTCGGTTTTGCCGCCCGCGCCCATATCCGCAACACTGGTGTTGTGAAAACGGACCGGACCGCGCGCGAGCGCCACGACCCCGCCTGCGGGCACGGGGCCGGGGCCGACGCCGCGCTGCCGTCCGGGGCGGGCACCGGCACCCGCGCGCTCGTCGCGCGCGTGCTGATGGAGCAGGGCCCGGTCACGGCGGCCGTCGTCGCGGCCGAGCTGGGGCTGACCGAGCCGGCGGTGCGCCGCCACCTCGACGCCCTGATCGCCGACGGCGAGGCGGAGGTGCGGGCCCCGGCCCGCTCGTCGCGCCCGCGTGGGCGCGGCCGTCCGGCCAGGGAGTACCTGCTCACC
Organism: Pseudonocardia spirodelae; assembly: GCF_037727765.1. Taxonomy (NCBI): domain Bacteria; kingdom Bacillati; phylum Actinomycetota; class Actinomycetes; order Pseudonocardiales; family Pseudonocardiaceae; genus Pseudonocardia; species Pseudonocardia spirodelae. Next base: position 32,200 of record NZ_JBBJUP010000021.1, read on the forward strand.
GACACCGGCCGGGTCCGCTTCGGGCACGGGTACGACGACCTGGCCACCCAGGCGCTGCGCTTCCTCGCCGAGACGGCGGGGGAGCAGGCGGTGGACGCCTTCGCCCGGCACCGGGTGCGCGAGCTGCTGGGCCCCGATCTCGACGCGGTGACCGCCCCGGCGGACTCCGCACAGCGCGCCGAGGCGCTGGCCCGGGTGCTGTCGGCCCGCGGCTACGCTGCGCAGACCCGCCGCGGCGGGTTCGGCGTGCAGCTGTGCCAGCACCACTGCCCGGTGGCCCACGTCGCCACCGAGTTCCCCGAGCTCTGCGAGGCCGAGACCCGCGCCTTCGCCGAGCTGCTGGGCACCCACGTGCAGCGGCTGGCCACGATCGCGCGCGGCGACGCCGCGTGCACCACGCACGTCCCGCTCGAGGATCCCGAACTCCTCGCGCGGGCGAGAAAGACGGTGCCGCCGCAGAGCGGAGCACCACTCCACCACGGTCCCCGAAAGGGAGGCAGTCCGAATGACGACCACTCCTGAAGTGCGCACCGAGCTCACGCAGGAGGAGACGATCGCGGCGCTCGGCCGGTACGACTTCGGCTGGGCGGACTCCGACGAGGCGGGCTCCATCGCGAAGCGCGGCCTGTCCAAGGAGGTCGTCGCCGACATCTCCCGCCTGAAGGACGAGCCGGAGTGGATGCTCGACTTCCGGCTCAAGTCGCTCGATCTCTTCGACAAGAAGCCGATGCCGCGGTGGGGTTCCGACCTGTCCGGGATCGACTTCGACAACATCAAGTACTTCGTGCGGTCCACGGAGAAGCAGGCCACCAGCTGGGAGGACCTGCCCGAGGACATCAAGAACACCTACGACAAGCTCGGCATCCCCGAGGCCGAGAAGGCCCGCCTGGTCGCCGGCGTCGCGGCGCAGTACGAGTCCGAGGTCGTCTACCACCAGATCCGCGAGGACCTGGAGGAGCAGGGTGTCATCTTCCTGGACACCGACACGGGCCTCAAGGAGCACCCGGAGCTGTTCAAGGAGTACTTCGGCTCCGTGATCCCGGCCGGGGACAACAAGTTCTCCGCGCTGAACTCCGCGGTCTGGTCGGGCGGGTCGTTCATCTACGTGCCGCCGGGCGTGCACGTCGACATCCCGCTGCAGGCCTACTTCCGGATCAACACCGAGAACATGGGCCAGTTCGAGCGCACGCTGATCATCGTCGACGAGGGTGCCTACGTGCACTACGTCGAGGGCTGCACCGCGCCGATCTACAAGACCGACTCGCTGCACTCGGCCGTCGTGGAGATCGTGGTCAAGAAGGGCGGCCGCTGCCGCTACACCACGATCCAGAACTGGTCGAACAACGTCTACAACCTGGTCACCAAGCGCGCCAAGGCCGAGGAGGGCGCGACCATGGAGTGGGTCGACGGCAACCTCGGCTCCAAGGTGACCATGAAGTACCCGGCCGTGTGGCTGATGGGCGAGCACGCCAAGGGCGAGGTCCTCTCGATCGCCTTCGCCGGCGAGGGCCAGCACCAGGACGCGGGCGCCAAGATGGTGCACCTCGCGCCGAACACGTCGTCGTCGATCATCTCGAAGTCGGTGGCGCGCGGCGGCGGCCGGACGTCCTACCGCGGCCTGATCCAGGTCAACCCGCGTGCGAAGAACTCCCGCTCGACGGTGAAGTGCGACGCGCTGCTGGTCGACACGATCTCGCGCTCGGACACCTACCCCTACGTCGACATCCGCAACGACGACGTGTCGATGGGCCACGAGGCCACGGTCTCGAAGGTCTCCGAGGACCAGCTGTTCTACCTGATGAGCCGCGGCCTCACCGAGGACGAGGCCATGGCGATGGTGGTGCGCGGGTTCGTCGAGCCGATCGCCCGCGAGCTGCCCATGGAGTACGCACTCGAGCTCAACCGGCTCATCGAGCTGCAGATGGAGGGTTCCGTCGGATGACGTCGGATGTTGCTGGCCTCGCCCCCGAGCTGAAGGGGGCCAAGGAGGGCCAGGGTGAGGTGCCGATCGCCTCGGCCGGCGAGCGGTTCCAGTCCGTCGACGTGGAGGCCTTCGAGGTCCCCGGCGGGCGCGAGGAGAACTGGCGGTTCACGCCGCTGCGCCGTCTCAAGGGCCTGCACGACGGCAGCGCCGACCTGCAGGGCGCGGTCCCGGTCTCGGTCACCGCGAACGGTGCCGACGCCCGGTCCGACGCCGGGGTCGCCGGTGTTACCGTTGAGACGGTCGGGCGCGACGACGCGCGCCTCGGCGAGGGCGGCACGCCCTTCGACCGGGTCGCCGCCGCCGCGTGGTCGGCGTTCTCCGAGGCCACCGTGGTGACCCTGGACGGCGACGACGTCGCGCCGGTGACGATCGTCGTGGAGGGCCCCGGTGCGGGTGCCTCCGCGGCCGGTCACCTGCACATCCGCACCACCCCGCACACGCGGGCGACGGTCGTCGTCGAGCACCGGGGGTCCGGCGCGCTCGCCGACAACACCGAGGTCGTGCTGGGCGACGGCTCGCAGCTGACCCTGGTCGTCACCGAGGAGTGGGCCGACGACGCCGTGCACGTGGGCGCCGAGCACTACCTGATCGGTCGCGACGCCACCCTGCGCGGCACGACCGTGCAGCTGGGCGGCGACCTCGTGCGCGTCAGCTCCACCGTGCGCTATGCCGGTCCCGGCGGCGACGCGGAGCTGCTCGGCCTCGGGTTCACCGACGCCGGCCAGCACCTGGAGCAGCGCCTGCTCGTCGACCACGCGGTGCCGAACTGCCGGTCCAACGTGCTCTACAAGAACGCGCTGCAGAGCCTCACGAAGGACTCCTCGCACGTGGTGTGGATCGGCGACGTGCTGATCCGGGCCGCCGCGGAGAACACCGAGACCTTCGAGTTCAACCGCAACCTGGTGCTCACCGAGCACTGCCGCGCCGACTCCGTCCCCAACCTGGAGATCGAGACCGGCGAGATCGTCAGTGCCGGGCACGCCAGCGCCACCGGCCGGTTCGACGACGAGCAGCTGTTCTACCTGCGCAGCCGCGGCATCCCCGAGGAGCAGGCCCGGCGCCTGGTCGTGCGGGGCTTCTTCGGCGAGGTCCTCAACAAGATCACGGTCCCGGAGCTCAAGGAGCGCCTGGAGGCCGCGGTCGAGGCCGAACTCGCGCTGACCGGCGTCTGAGCACCCCTTCCTTCCCGAACACGGAGAGACCACCACAGATGTCCACCCTGGAGATCAAGGACCTGCACGCCACGGTCGAGACCGAGGACGGTCCGAAGGAGATCCTGCGCGGGGTCAACCTGACCGTCGGCGCGGGCGAGACCCACGCGATCATGGGCCCGAACGGCTCGGGCAAGTCGACGCTGGCCTACGCCATCGCCGGGCACCCGAAGTACACCGTCACCTCCGGTGAGGTGCTCCTGGACGGCGAGAACGTCCTGGAGATGGAGGTCGACGAGCGGGCCCGCGCCGGCCTGTTCCTGGCCATGCAGTACCCGGTCGAGGTGCCGGGCGTGTCGATGGCGAACTTCCTGCGCTCGGCGGCCACCGCCGTCCGCGGCGAGGCGCCGAAGCTGCGCACCTGGGTCAAGGAGGTCAAGGAGGCCATGGCCGGCCTCGACATCTCCTCCGAGTTCGCCGACCGCTCGGTCAACGAGGGCTTCTCCGGCGGCGAGAAGAAGCGGCACGAGGTGCTGCAGCTGGAGCTGCTGAACCCGAAGTTCGCCGTCCTGGACGAGACCGACTCCGGCCTGGACGTCGACGCCCTGCGCGTCGTGTCCGAGGGCGTGAACCGCTACCGCGCCCAGGGTGACACCGGCGTCCTGCTGATCACGCATTACACCCGGATCCTGAACCACATCAAGCCCGACCGGGTGCACGTGTTCGCGGGCGGCCGGATCGTCGAGTCGGGCGGCCCGGAGCTGGCCGACGAGCTCGAGAAGAACGGCTACGTGCGGTTCACCCAGCAGGCGGCGACCGCCTGATGACCACCGTGTCGGCATCCGGGACCACGCTCGACGTGGCCCGGATCCGGGCGGACTTCCCGATCCTCGCGCGCACGGTGCGCGAGGACCGGCCGTTGGTGTACCTCGACTCGGGCGCGACCTCGCAGCGGCCGCGGCCGGTGCTCGACGCCGAGCGCGAGTTCCTGGAGCGGCACAACGCCGCGGTCCACCGGGGCGCGCACCAGCTCGCCGAGGAGGCCACCGACGCCTACGAGTCCGCCCGGGCCCGCATCGCGGCGTTCGTCGGCGCCGACGTCGACGAGGTCGTGTTCGTCAAGAACGCCACCGAGGGCATCAACCTGGTCGCCTACGGCCTGGGCAACGCCTCGGTCCGCACCGGGCTCGACGCCGCCTCCGAGCGGTTCGCGCTCGGCCCGGGCGACGAGGTCGTCGTCACCGAGCTGGAGCACCACGCCAACCTGGTGCCCTGGCAGGAGCTGTGCCGGCGCACCGGGGCCACCCTGCGCTGGTACTCCGTCACCGACGACGGCCGCATCGACCCCGACTCGCTGGAGCTCTCGCCGCGCACGCGGGTCGTCGCGTTCACCCACCAGTCCAACGTCACCGGCGCGGTCGCGCCGGTCGCGGCGCTGCTGGAGCGGGCACGCGCGGTCGGCGCGCTGACCGTCCTCGACGCCTGCCAGTCGGTCCCGCACATGCCGGTCGACCTGCACGGGCTCGGCGTGGACTTCGCGGTGTTCTCCGGCCACAAGATGCTCGGCCCGTCCGGGGTCGGCGTGCTCTACGGGCGGCGCGAGCTGCTCGAGGCGCTGCCGCCGTTCCTCACCGGCGGGTCGATGATCGAGACGGTCCGGATGGAGGGCTCCACCTGGGCCCCGCCGCCGCAGAAGTTCGAGGCGGGCGTGCCGATGACGTCGCAGGCCGTGGGCCTGGGCGCGGCGGTCGACTACCTGTCCGCGATCGGGATGGACGCCGTCGCCGCGCACGAGCACACGCTCACCGCCGCGGCGCTGGAGCAGCTGTCCGCGATCGACGGGCTGCGGATCGTCGGCCCGGCCGGGACCGCGGACCGCGGGGGAGCGGTGTCGTTCGTCGTGGACGGCATCCACGCCCACGACCTGTCGCAGGTCCTCGACGACCGCGGCGTCGCGATCCGGGTCGGGCACCACTGCGCCTGGCCGCTGCACCGGCGCTTCGGGATCGTGGCCAGCGCGCGGGCGTCGTTCGCGGTCTACAACACCCTCGACGAGGTCGAGGCGCTGGCCGACGGCGTGCGTGCCGCCCAGAAGTTCTTCGGGGTGGTCTGATGCAGCTGCAGCAGATGTACCAGGAGATCATCCTGGACCACTACCGCGACCCGCACGGCGCCGGGCTGCGCGAGCCGTACGACGCCGAGACCCACCACGTCAACCCCACCTGCGGCGACGAGGTGACGCTGCGGGTCAAGGTCGACGGCGACACCGTGACCGACGTGTCCTACGAGACGCTGGGCTGCTCGATCAGCCAGGCGTCGGTGTCGGTGCTGCACGACCTGGTCACCGGCCGGCCGGTGGGCGAGGCCTGGAAGATCATGGCCTCGTTCCAGGAGATGGCGCAGGGGCGCGGCCAGGTCGAGCCCGACGAGGACGTCATCGGCGACGGCGTCGCGTTCGCCGGCGTCGCCAGGTACCCGGCCCGCGTCAAGTGTGCTCTCCTGGGCTGGATGGCGTTCAAGGACGCCGTGAGCCGCACGGACGCGACCATCGAGAACCCCGAGGGGAGTCCGGCATGAGCGAGACGACCGAACAGAACACCACCTCCGCCGAGGAGGAGGTCGTGCGCGGCGCGGCCGGGATGCCCGAGCCCCCGGCCCGTGCCGACGCCGGCGACGGCCCCACCCAGGAGGCCCTGGAGGAGGCGATGAAGGACGTCGTCGACCCCGAGCTGGGCATCAACGTCGTCGACCTCGGCCTCGTCTACGGCATCGACCGCGACGGCGGCACCGCGGTCATCGACATGACGCTGACCTCGGCGGCCTGCCCGCTGACCGACGTCATCGAGGAGCAGACCCGCTCCGCGCTCACCGCGGGCCCGGACGGCGGCCTCGTCGACGACGTGCGGATCAACTGGGTCTGGATGCCGCCGTGGGGCCCGGAGAAGATCACCGAGGACGGCCGCGAGCAGCTGCGCGCCCTCGGCTTCCGCGTCTGAGCCGACCCACCCGCCACGACGGGCCGGACCCCGCCACGGGGCCCGGCCCGTCGTGCGTTCAGGAGAAGTACACCGCGCGCAGCCGCCGCTCCAGCCCGGCGACGCCGCCGGTGTCGATGCCGAGCTCGTCCTCCAGCGCCGCACGGACCTGGGCGGGGGAGTCCAGCTCGCGGCGTCGCGCGGGGCCGTCGGCGGGCCGCACGGTGAGCCGGGTGCCGTCGAGGGTCGTGCGCCGCCGCGGGGTGACCAGGGCGGCGGTGAGCCCGGTGCGGAACCCGGACTCCGGGTGGTGGGTGAGGTGCCAGGACCCGGTGCGGAAGTCGACGTCCGGCGCCGGGAGCAGGTCGAAGGCGTACTGGTCGGTCCACCCGCCGCTGCTGCCGCGCCGCTGCAGCACCCAGGTGCCCTGCGCGTCGCGGTCGTAGCGGTACACGGCCTGGCCGGTGGGCTGCTCCAGCCCGGTGACCAGCCGCAGCGCCGCGGTGGGGACGGTCGCGCCGAAGCCGCCGTCGACGGTGAACCGGCCCTGCGACGTGGTGACCAGGGTCAGCCGGTGCGTCCGCGACGTCGCCGGGGCGGAGCGCTCCAGCCCGAGCCGCACGCGCGCGACGAGCGGGGTGACGGCGTGGCCCAGGTCGCGCAGCGTGTCGTGCAGCAGCAGGTTGTGCTCGAAGCACCAGCCGCCGCGGCGGCCGTGCACGAGCTTGGCCGTCACCCCGGCGGGGTCGACGGGCGGGTCGGTCCCGGTGAACGGGTCGAGGTTCTCGAACGCCACCGTCGCGGTGTGCGCGCGCACGATCCGGTCGAGCTGCGCGACGTCGGGCGGGCCGGCTGCGACACCGATCCGGTCCAGGTGCGCCGCGACGGCGGGTGCGGCGGAGATCGTCATGCCGCCGACCCTGCACCCTGAACCCGGGTGCAGGTCAAGGCTCAGCGTTCGCGGGCCCCGCGCAGCGCCCAGGCGCGCAGGTGGGTGTAGCCGCGGGTGTGCAGCGTCGCGATCCGGCGCAGGTCGAAGCGCGGGTCGTCGCGCAGTGCCTCGTGCATCTCGCGGTCGACCAGGACGGTGTCCGGCCGCGCCTCGGAGGTGAGGCGGGCGGCGACGTTGACGACCTCGCCGTAGACGTCGCCGTAGCGGCTCAGCACCATGCCGTGCGCGATCCCGATGCGCAGCTGCGGCAGCGACGGCTCGGTCCGCACCCGGTCGCGCAGGCCGAGCGCGATGGCGGCGGCGTCGGCCGGGTGCTCGGTGACGTAGAGGATCTCGTCGCCGACGGTCTTGATGATGCGGCCCCGCCCGTTGGCGACGACCTCGGTGGTGACCGAGCCGAAGCGCTCGATCATCTCGCCGAGCTCGTCCATCGTGCGGCGCCGCGTGGTGCGGGTGAAGCCGACCATGTCGGCGAACCCCACCGACAGCGGCCAGGTGTCGGCCGCGATGTCGGCGGCGTCGAGCCGCTGCGCACCGGCGACCCAGCGCGACGCGGTCGCGGCGAGGTGGCGGCGCCACACGTAGGACTGCAGCGACTCCAGCTCCGGCAGCACCTCGGCGGCGAGCCGGGCCGCCGCCCGCGGCGTCAGCTCCCCGACGTGCGCGGCCGCGACCTGCGCGAGCATCCCGATCTGCCACTCGGCCAGCCGCGACAGCGACTGCGCGACGGCACGGGCGATGGCCTCGCGCGCGCTGTCGTCGGGCAGCCACTCCCGGGTCAGCGTCGCGACCGTGCGGGCCGCGGCGAGGTCGGCGCGGGTGTAGACGCGGTCGTCGGGAGCCGAGTCGGCGAACCCCAGCGCGCGCCACAGCCGTCCCGACTCGGCCGGGTCCAGCCCCGCCTCCGCGACGAGCTCGTCCCGGGTGAACTCGCGCGGCGCACCGAGGATGAACTCGTCGAGCAGCCCGCCGTCGATCTCGCTCCAGTCGATCGAGGCGGGGTCGGGCAACGGCCGGTCCGGGCCGGGGGCCGACGTCACGTGGTGTGGACGACCAGCACGTCCACCCCGGCGCGGCGGGTCGCGTCGGCGGGTACCGAGCCGAGCAGCCGGCCGGAGAAGGTGTTGAGCCCGCGGTTGCCGATCACCAGCAGGTCGGCGTTGTGGGTCTTGACGGCCTTGCGCAGCACGTCGACCGGGGCGCCGTCCTCGGCGTGGGTCGAGACGTTCTTCGCACCGACGGCGGCGGCACGGTCCGCGGCCTCGCGCAGCGCCTCCTCGGCCGGGGTCCAGCCCGTGACGAGGTAGGCCTCGTCCTTCAGCGCGTCCTCGGCGCCCGCGGTGTCCTCACGGCTCGCCGGGGTGTACGCCGAGACGATCACCAGCGTGGCGTCGCTGTCGGCGGCGACACCCGCCGCACGCTCGACGGCCGCGAAGGACGTCGACGAGCCGTCGGTGCCGACGACGATGGTCTTGTATGCGGGCACAGCTGCCTCCCGTGGGGAACGGTCACGCGACGCCGGGCGTTTGCGCGACCGGCGTCACCGCGTGCGTCGACGTTACTACGTGGTATCCGGACAACTGATCGCGACCCTCGTCCGTCATCGCCCGGACGAGTGAAATGTGACGGCCGAACGCAGCATCCGGGTTCGGACGGACGGCGGAGCGGCCCGGAACACCCCCGCCATGCCCGCCAGGGTGCCGCCGAGGTCGTCGCGCCCGGTGAGGAACGCGCGCCCGCGGCGCCCGGCGAAGAACGCGTCGAAGAAGCCGGGCACCAGGTCCGGCGGCATCTCCAGCACGGTGCGCAGCCCGTGGCGGCGCAGCCGGTGCACCGCGCGCGCCCGCGGTGACCACAGCAGCCGGTGCGCGGCCGCCGTCGCCGCGGCCGGGTCGTGGGGCAGGTGGCGCGCCAGCACCGCGGCGAGGCGCGGTGCGAGCCCGAGCGCGGGCGCGACGCCGAACCCGGTCGCCGGGTGCACGAGCGGAGCCGCCGACCCGAAGCCCACCGGGTGGCGCGCCGCGCGCGGGGTGTCCACCGGGAACCGCACGCGCTCGGCGGGCGCGTCGGCGGGCACCGTGATCCCGTGCGCGGCCAGGCGCACCGCCAGCCGGTCGCGCAGCTCGGGCAGCGGCAGCCCGGGGCGGCGCGCCAGCGACGTCTCCTCCAGCAGGACGGTGCCGTCGCCGTAGGGCACGGCGTAGAGGAAGGTCGGCCAGTCGCTCCAGCCGGGCCGGGCGGGACCGGGGGAGCGCCAGTCCATGAACACGGCCTCGCCCGGGCCGAGCAGCGGCGCCGCGGCCCGCTCGTCGACGACGACGCCCCAGGCGGTCTGCTCGGCCCGCACCCCCGGGTCGGGCCGCAGCCGCGACGGCGCGCCGGTCGCGTCCACCACCAGCGCGGCCTCGACGAGCGCGGCCTCGACCGGCGGCGCGTCGGCGGGCGCGGTGCCGACCCGTCCGGTGCGGACCGGGCCGGGGCGCAGCCGGACGCGGTGCCCGCCGCCGTGCGCGGTGACGTCGCCCGCGCCGGCCCGCCCCGCGACGACCGTGACCGCCCCGCCGGGCCCGCGCAGCCGGTCGTCGAGGTGGGCGCGCAGGCCCGCGGTGTCCAGGACGGCGTACGGGCCGAGCCGGTGCCGCGCGCCGCCGGGCAGCACGGCGTGGGCGTGCGGGCGGGCCGCCACCGCCGAGGCGGGCAGGTCCGGCGGCAGCTCCTCCGGCCAGGCGCAGTAGGTCGCCGTCCACGGCCGGTCCGGGGCCGGGTCGGCCAGCACCGTGCGCAGCCCCGCCGCGGCGCACGCACCGGCGAGCGCGCGCCCGGCCGGGCCGCCGCCGAGCACGAGCACGGCGGCGGTCGCGACCCCCGGCGCCGCGGCGGCGGTGTCCGGTGCGCCCGGCACGGTGGTCACCCCGCGGGCCGGTGGCGGGCCGAGGAGAGGCTGCCGCCGTCGATCCGCAGCGTCGCGCCGGTGATCCAGGACGCGGCGTCGGACACCAGGAACGCGACGGCCTCGGCGACGTCGGCCGGCACGCCGAGCCGGCCCAGCGGGTAGCCCGCGGCGACGGCCGCCTCGTCGTGGGCGTAGAGCGCCTCGGCGAAGCGGGTCTTCACCACCGCGGGCGCGACGGCGTTGACCCGCACCCCCGGCCCGAGCTGTCCGGCGAGCTCCTCGGTCAGCGCGAGGAGCGCGGCCTTCGAGGCGCCGTACGCGCCGATCACCCCGGTGGGCCGCAGCGCCCCGACCGAGGCGACGTTGACGACGGCGCCGCCGTGCGCGCCCATCCACACCCGGTGCGCCTGCTGCACGAAGCCGAGCGCCGCGACCACGTTGACGTCGAAGATCTTGCGGACCGCGTCGAGGTCCGCCTCGACCAGCGGACCGTACTGGGGGTTGATGCCGGCGTTGTTGACCAGCACGTCCAGCGAGCCGAACGCGGCCACGGTCCGGTCCGCCGCGTCGGCCCGGTGCGCCGCGTCGCCGGCGTTGCCGGGTACGGCCAGCACCCGCCCCCGGTCGACGCCCGCGCCCTCGGCCAGCTCCGCGGCCGCGGTGTCGAGCTCGGGCTCGCGCCGCCCGGTGATCGTCACGGAGGCGCCCCGGGCCAGCAGCGCGGCGGCGACGCCGTACCCGATGCCGCGCGACGCGCCCGTCACCAGCGCGGCCCGCCCGGCCAGGGGGGTGAGATCGGTCATGGGCCCGACCCTACGTCGCGGATCCGGTTGCCCGGACCGGTAGCCTGGGGGCGTGGTCCTGATCGAGTAGACCGGCGCGCCCGGGCACCGTCGTGCCCGCTCCCGGTCCTCTCAGCGCCCCCCACCCTCCGTCTGGAGCCCCTTCACGTGATCACCACGACCGACCTCGAACTGCGCGCCGGATCCCGCATCCTGCTCTCCGGTGCCACGCTGCGCGTGCAGCCCGGCGACCGGATCGGTCTCGTCGGGCGCAACGGCGCCGGCAAGACCACCTCGATGCGGGTGCTGGCCGGGGAGGGCGAGCCCTACTCGGGGCAGCGCAGCGCCAACTCGCCCGTCGGCTACCTGCCGCAGGACCCGCGCGAGGGCGACCTGTCGATCACCGCGAAGGACCGCGTGCTGTCCGCCCGCGGCCTCGACGTCCTGCTCGCGAAGATGGAGAAGGCGCAGACGGCGATGGCCGAGCTCGCCGACCCGGTCGCCAACGACCGGGCGGTGCGCGAGTACGGCCGGCTCGAGGAGCGCTTCTCCGCCCTCGGCGGCTACGCCGCGGAGTCCGAGGCCGCCCGCATCTGCACCCACCTCGGGCTGCCGGAGCGGGTCCTGGCCCAGCCGATGCGCACCCTCTCCGGCGGTCAGCGCCGCCGCGTCGAGCTCGCCCGGATCCTGTTCGCCGCCTCCGACGGCGGGTCCCAGTCCGCGACGACGCTGCTGCTCGACGAGCCGACCAACCACCTCGACGCCGACTCCATCACCTGGCTGCGCGGGTTCCTGCAGCAGCACGAGGGCGGCCTGGTGGTGATCAGCCACGACACCGACCTGCTGGCCGCGGTCGTGAACAAGGTCTGGTTCCTCGACGCCACCCGCGGTGAGGCCGACCAGTACAACATGGACTGGAAGCGCTACCTGGAGGCGCGCGCCACCGACGAGAAGCGCCGCCGCCGCGAGCGGGCCAACGCCGAGAAGAAGGCGTCCGCGCTGCACGCCCAGGCCGCCAAGATGGGCGCCAAGGCCACCAAGGCCGTCGCCGCGAAGAACATGGCCCGCCGCGCCGACGCCCTGCTCGCCGGTCTCGACGACGAGCGCCAGGTCGACCGCGTCGCCCACATCCGCTTCCCGACCCCGGCCGCGTGCGGGCGCACCCCGATGACCGCGGAGAACCTGTCCAAGGCCTACGGGTCGCTGGAGGTGTTCACCGGGGTCGACCTGGCCGTGGACCGCGGGTCCAAGGTCGTCGTGCTCGGCCTGAACGGCGCGGGCAAGACGACGCTGCTGCGGATCCTGGCCGGCGCCGAGCAGTCCGACTCCGGCGGGGTCGTGCCCGGCCACGGGCTGCGGCGCGGCTACTTCGCCCAGGAGCACGACACCCTGGACATGGACGCCAGCGTCTGGGACAACATCCGCCACGCCAGCCCGGACGCCCCGGAGCAGCAGCTGCGCACGCTGCTCGGCTCGTTCATGTTCTCCGGTGAGCAGCTCGAGCAGCCGGCCGGGACGCTGTCCGGCGGCGAGCGGACCCGGCTCGCGCTGGCCGGGCTGGTGTCCAGCGCGGCCAACGTCCTGCTGCTCGACGAGCCGACGAACAACCTGGACCCGGCCAGCCGCGAGCAGGTGCTCGACGCGCTGCGCCGCTTCGAGGGTGCGGTCGTGCTGGTGACCCACGACCCCGGCGCGGTCGAGGCGCTGGAGCCGGACCGCGTGATCGTGCTGCCCGACGGCACCGAGGACCACTGGTCGGCCGACTACCTGGAACTCGTCCAGCTGGCGTGACCGGCCACCGCACGACCCGGTGATCACCCGTCCGGACCACCATGATCGACGATCCCGGCCGTGACCCGGCGATGGGTCGGGCGGGCCGGGCCCGGGGTGTCCGGACGGGGCAGCGGATCCCGCCGTTCGACGGACACCGGCTCTGCACGGTGTCGGCCGCTCTGCGCCGTTCGGGGTAACCGTTCACCGATCGCGTTTTCCGCGTTCTGGTCATAAATCGTCAACTGGATCATCATGGCCTGATCGTCGCGCCGGATGCGGCGGTCCGCGGGGGCATCCGCGGAGGGGATGAGGAGGGCCGATGGCCGAGCTGAAGAAGGGCGCCCGGATCACCGGGACGCAGCGGGGGAAACTCGCGGCCGACCTGAAGAAGAAGTACGAGAAGGGCGCGAGCATCCGATCGCTGGCCGAGCAGACCGGGCGGTCGTACGGGTTCGTCCACCGGGTGCTGTCGGAGACGGGCGTGACCCTGCGCGGCCGCGGCGGCGCCACCCGCACCAAGAAGAAGTAGCAGCGCTCTCGTCGACGCCGCCGACGGGCCGAGCAGGGAGCCCGGGCGGCGTCGTCGTGCGTCCGGCACCGGTGACGCCGCGCGGCGTCGCCGGGGGTGCCCGTACCGTGATCCTGCGCCGTCCACCACCGGCGAAGGAGACACACCGTTGGATCGCCCGCTCACCCTGATGCGCGGAGTCATCCGGGGGGCGGACTCGCAGTCCATCCGCCGCGGCTCCATCGCGAAGGGAACCTGGCCCCGCATCGGGGGCTTCGTCCGTCCGTACCGCCGCTGGGTGCTGTGCTACCTGGCGCTGACGACCGTCACCGCGGTGATCGGCGTCGTCACCCCGCTGCTGGCCGGGCGGGTGGTCAACACGATCGTCGCGGCGAACCAGCTTCCCGACGCGGCCCGGGTCGTCATCGTCATCGCGGGTGCGATCGCCGGGATGGCCGTGCTGGAGGCCGTCGTCGGGCTGACCGCACGCTGGTTCTCCTCCCGCCTCGGCGAGGGCCTCATCGAGGACCTGCGGGTGGCGGTGTTCCGCCACGTCCAGTCGATGCCGCTGGCCTTCTTCGCCCGCACCCGCACCGGCGCGCTGGTCAGCCGGCTCAACAACGACGTCATCGGCGCCCAGACGGCGATCACCAGCACGCTGTCCACCGTGCTGTCCAACACCATCCAGCTGGTGCTGGCGATCGCGGTGATGATCGGGCTGGCCTGGCAGGTCACGGTGCTGGCGATGCTGCTGCTGCCGGTGTTCGTGCTCCCCGCCCGGCGGATGGGGACCTGGCTCGCCGAGCTGCGCCGCGAGGCCGCCGAGCTGAACGCGACCATGGGCAACCAGATGACCGAGCGCTTCTCGGCGCCCGGCGCGACCCTGGTGAAGCTGTTCGGCGACCCCGAGTCCGAGGCGACGGTGTTCCGCGGCCAGGTGGCGCGGGTGCGCGACATCGGGGTGCGCTCGGCGATGGTGTCGCGGCTGTTCGTGACGGCCCTGCAGCTGGTGTCGGCGCTGGCCCAGGCCATGATCTACGGCCTCGGCGGCTGGCTCGCGGTCACCGGGCAGATCCCGGCCGGCACCGTCGTCGCGCTCGGGCTGCTGCTGTCGCGGCTCTACACCCCGATGACGGCGCTGGCCAACGCCCGCGTCGACGTCATGACCGCGCTGGTCGCGTTCGAGCGCGTCTTCGAGGTCCTCGACCTGCGCCCGATGATCGCCGAGCGCCCGGACCCGCGCCCGCTGCCCGACGGTCCCGTCGACGTCGCGCTGCGCGGGGTGCGCTTCACCTACCCCACCGCCACCGACGTCTCGCTGGCCTCGCTGGAGGAGGTCGCCGTGCTCGACCAGCGCGCCGGCAGCGAGGTCCTGCACGGCGTCGACCTGCACGTGCACGGCGGCGGTCTGCTCGCGCTCGTCGGGTCCTCGGGGGCGGGCAAGTCCACGGTCGCCTCGCTCGTCCCGCGCCTCTACGACGTCGACGCCGGCGCCGTCGAGCTCGCCGGGGTCGACGTGCGGGACCTGTCGTTCGCGACGCTGCGCGGCACCGTCGGCATGGTCACCCAGGACGGGCACCTGTTCCACGACACCATCGCGGGCAACCTGCGCTACGCCGCGCCCGGCGCCACCGACGCGGAGATGACCGACGCGCTGCGCCGCGCCCGGCTCGGCGCCCTGCTCGACTCGCTGCCCGACGGGCTGGACACCGTCGTCGGCGAGCGCGGGTACCGGCTGTCCGGCGGCGAGCGGCAGCGCCTGACCATCGCCCGGCTGCTGCTCGCCCGCCCGCGGGTGGTGATCCTCGACGAGGCCACCGCCCACCTGGACTCCGAGTCGGAGGTGGCGGTGCAGGAGGCGCTGGCCGAGGCGCTGGTGGGGCGCACCGCGATCGTCATCGCGCACCGGCTCTCCACGGTCCGCTCGGCCGACCGCATCGCCGTCCTCGAGGCGGGCCGCGTGGTCGAGTCCGGCACCCACGACGAGCTGCTCGCCGCCGACGGCCGCTACGCCACGCTGTACCGGACCCAGTTCCTGCCCGCCGAGGACGGCGTCAGGACCCCGGCGCCGTCGCCGTGACCGGGTCGGTGAGCGGGGCGCCGGGCTCGGCGACCCCGGCCACGACGTGGAACAGCAGCGCCACCCCGACCGCGCCCGGGTCGGCGGCGCCGCGGGCCCGCTCGCCCAGGTAGGACGCGCGCCCGTGCCGCGCCGACAGCCCGGCGGTGCGCCGGGCCCCCTCCAGCGCGGCGGCCGCGGCGGCGGCGTACCCGTCGCGGCCGAGCGCGGCCACGGCCGGGGCCAGCGCGTCGACCATCGTGCGGTCGCCCTCCTCGGCCTCGCCGACCCGCTGGATCGCGGTGAGCCCGGCCCGGGCGCCGGCGGCGAACGCGGCGGCGTCGGCGGACCCGCACGCCAGGGCGCGGGCGATCTCGGAGAACAGCAGCCCGAGCAGCGGGCCGCTGGTGCCGCCGACCTCGTCGAGGAAGACCTCGCCGAGCGCGCCGAACCCGCGCAACGGGCCGCGCCCGGCCAGCGCGACGGCGTGTCGCACCCCGGCGCGCAGGTTGTCGCCGAAGTCGCCGTCACCGGAGTGCTGGTCGAGGTCGGTCAGCGTGCCGTGGCCGGCCTCGACGGCCTCGGCGAAGCGGGCCAGGACGGCGTCCTGGTCGAGGGGGCCGGTCACCGGTGGTCCTCCTGGGTGCGCGGGAACGCGGCGGTCCGGGCCGGCGCCGTCCACAGCGGCAGCCAGTCCGGACGCATCCGGGTCAGGGTGAGCGAGAAACCGGCCATGTCCAGGGCCGGGACGAACGTGCCGACCAGCAGTCCCACCTGCTCCAGCCCGCGACGCTCCAGCCCGGCCGCGGCCAGCTCGGCGAGCACGTACAGCTCCAGCAGCGCGGTGCCGCCCATCCCGTTCACGACGAGCACGACCTGCCCGGGGCCCGCGGGCAGCCCGGCCACGACCTCGTCGAGCATCCGCTCGACCAGGTCCTCGGTGGTGGGCCGGTCGACCGAGCGCCGGGCGCGCTCGCCGTGGATGCCGACGCCGTAGTCGAGCTGCCCGTCCAGGGCGAACGCGGGCTCCCCGGTGCGCGCCGAGGTCTGCGCCCGCGACGCGACGGCGAGGCTGCGCGAGGCCCCGGCGACCTCGGTGCCGAGCGCGGCGAGCTCGTCGAGCCCGGTGCCGCGGTCGGCGGCGGCGCCGAGCAGCTTCTCCACGACGACCGTCGCGCCCGTCCCGCGACGCCCGGTGGCGGTGTCGAGGCCGTCGGTGGCCAGGTCGTCGTCGACCAGCACGCGGCGGACCTCGATGCCCTCCATCCGCAGCCGCTCGGCGGCGATGCCGAAGTTGATCCGGTCGCCGGTGTAGTTCTTCACGACGTGCACCACGCCGTCCGGGCCGGCGGCGGCGCGGGAGGCGACCAGCACGGCCTTGTTGTGCGGCGAGGTGAACACCGGGCCGGGGGCGACGGCGTCGAGCATCCCGCGGCCGAGGAACCCGGCGTGCAGCGGCTCGTGTCCCGAACCGCCGCCGGAGACCAGCCCGACCCGGCGGTCCGGGTGGCGGTCGCGGGCGACGAGGTGGATCGGGTCCTCGCGCAGCTCGACGAGGCCGGGGTGGGCCCGGGCGAACCCGCGGACGGCGGCCGGGACGGGGTCGTCACCGGCCGGGTGGAAGGGGAGCGGCATGGCGCCGATCATCCGCCACCGGTGCGGTTCAGCGCATCAGCGGCGCGCGGACGGCGTTCTCCACGAGGTCGAGCACCGGGCCGAGGTCGTCGGCGGGCAGCCCCATCGCCAGGTGCGACACCAGGCCCTCCAGCACCAGCTCCAGGTACTGGGCCAGCACCGGGACCCCGACGTCGTCGCGCAGGGCGCCGGCGGCGGCCTGGCGCTCCAGCCGGGCGCGGGTCGCCGCGGTCAGCGCGCCGGAGTGCTCCTGCCAGCGGGCCCGGAACTCCGGCTCGGTGCGCAGCCGCCGCGACACCTCCAGCCGGGTGCCGAGCCAGCTGCGGTCCGAGGTGCCGTCGAGCAGGTCGCGCATCACCTGCACCAGGCCCTGCTCGGCGACGACCTCGGCCATCCGGGTGGCGTCCTGCTCGGCCAGGGCCAGGAACAGCGCCTCCTTGTCCCGGAAGTAGTGGAAGATCGCGCCGCGCGAGAGCCCGGTGTACTCCTCGAGCCGCCGCACGGTGGCGCCCTCGTAGCCGTGGTCGGCGAAGCAGGTCCGCGCACCGGTGAGGATCTGCTGCCGGCGGGCGGCGAGCTGGTCGGTGCTGACGCGGGGCATGCCGACCAGTATCCCGTACGCCCGTCCTGCTTGCCGTGGGGCCGCGGGACGGCCCCGCGCGTCGTCACGGAACGGGGTCGCGGACATCGTGCGGGTGTCACACCCCGGGGGTAGCGTCGACCTGGTGACCCTGGACCATCAGAGCCCCGACGGGGTGCTGCGCAGCGTGGGGGAGGCCGAGGCCTACGTGGCGTCGGTCTGCTTCAAACACGGCCCCCCGACCCTGGCGGGCGTCGAGATCGAGTGGATGCTCCACCACCCCGACCGGCCTGCCGACCCGGTCGACCTCCACGTCCTGCGGACCGCACTCGGACCGCACACCCCGGCCTCCCTGGACCCGGCCTCGTCCGCGGCCCCGCTGCCCGCCGGCGGCTCGGTCACCGTCGAGCCGGGCGGCCAGATCGAGATCTCCAGCGCTCCCGCGTCCTCTCTCGCGACGCTCGTCGGCGACCTGTCCGCCGACTCCTCCCACCTCCACCGCCTGCTCGCCGCCCACGGCCTGCGCCCGCACGCGCGGGCCGCGGACCCCGTCCGGCCCGCCCGCCGGCTGCTGGACCTGCCCCGCTACGCGGCCATGGAGTGCGTGTTCGACGGCGTCGGCCCGCACGGGCGCAGCGGCATGTGCTCCACCGCCGCCGTGCAGGTCTGTCTCGACGCCGGACCGGCCGCCGGGATCGCCGAGCGCTGGGCGGTGCTGCACGAGCTCGGCCCGGTGCTGGTCGCGGCGTTCGCGAACTCCCCGGTCCAGCACGGCCGCGCCACCGGCTGGAAGTCCTCCCGGCAGGCGTGCTGGCTCAGCCTCGACCCGTCGCGCACCGCGCCGCCGCCGCACCCGGCGCCCGGACGCGACGCCGCGGGCGCCTGGGCGCGCCGGGTCGTCGGCACCCCGCTGCTGTGCGTGCGCGGCACCGGCTCCTGGGCGGTCCCGCACGGGGTCACCTTCGCCGACTGGGCGTCGGGGCGCTGCCGCGTGGGCGTCCTCGACCGTCCGCCGACCCTGGCCGACCTGGACTACCACGTCTCGACGCTGTTCCCGCCGGTCCGCCCGCACGGCCACCTGGAGGTCCGCTACGTCGACGGCCAGGCCGGTGACGACTGGGCGCTGCCGGCGGCCGTGCTGCTCGCGCTCACCTCCTCCGGCGCCGTCGTCGACCGGGTCCGGGAGCTGTGCGCGCCCGTCGCCGACGAGTGGGTCGCCGCCGCCCGCGACGGGCTGGAGCACCCGGGCCTCGCCGCCGCGGCCGCCGCGCTGTTCCCGCTGGCCTGCGACGTCCTGGCCGCCGGCGCCGAGCCCCTGACCGCCGCCCCGGCGCCGCTGCTGGCGCGGTTGCGCGAGGTCACCGAGCGGCGCGTCCTGCGCGGCCGCTGCCCCGCCGACGACCCCGACCCCGCCGAACGCGGGACCGGACGGGAGGCGCCCGCCGCGGTCTTCCCGGCGGGCCTGCACCTGGGCGACGCCGCACCCGGCGCGCCCGTCACCGCAACGGAGACGCCCGGTCGAGAACCCGGCCGCGTGCGCACCGACGCCGTCGAGGAGTGCGTGTCATGACCGCCGAACCCACCGTCGGCCCCACCGCCGGACCCACCGCCGGCTCCCGCCCGGCCACCGGGCCGCTGACCGGGCCGGCCGCGCCGGGGGAGAGCCCCGAGGCGATGCGCACCCGCGTCGCCGCGCTGCTCGGGCGCTCCCGCGAACGCAGCACCGGACTCACCGCCCTCGACGACGGCGAGCTGACCGCCCAGCACTCCCCGCTGATGTCGCCGCTGGTCTGGGACCTCGCGCACATCGGCTCGATGGAGGAGCTGTGGCTGGTCCGCGACGTCGGCGGACGCGAGCCGCTGCGCCCGGAGATCGACGGGCTCTACGACGCGTTCGCGCACTCGCGCAGCTCGCGGGTGACCCTGCCGCTGCTGACCCCGGCCGAGGCCCGCACCTACGTCTGCGAGGTGCGCGACAAGGCGCTCGACGCGCTGCACCGCAGCCCGCTGCGCGGCCGCCCGCTGGAGGCCGACGGCTTCGCGTTCGGGATGATCGTGCAGCACGAGCAGCAGCACGACGAGACCATGCTCGCCACCCACCAGCTCCGTGCGGGTGCCCCGGTGCTCGACGCCCCCGCCCCACCCCGCCCGGCCGTCCCGGCCGACCCCGGGGCCGAGGTGGTCGTGCCGGCCGGACCGTTCGAGATGGGTACCTCCGCCGAGCCGTGGGCGCTGGACAACGAGCGGCCCGCGCACGTCGTGGACCTGCCCGCCTTCGCGATCGACGTGCACCCGGTGACCACCGGCGCCTACGCGGCGTTCGTCGACGCCGGCGGCTACGACGACGAGCGGCTCTGGACCGCGGCCGGCTGGGCGCACCGGGTCGCCGAGGACCTCGTCGCACCGCGCTTCTGGTCCCGCGACGCCGGCGGCACCTGGTGGCGGCGCCGCTTCGGCGTCGTCGAGCGCGTCCCCGACGACGAGCCCGTGATGCACGTGTCCTTCCACGAGGCGCAGGCCTACGCCCGCTGGGCCGGCGGGCGCCTGCCGACCGAGGCCGAATGGGAGAAGGCCGCCCGCCTCGACCCCGCCACCGGCCGGTCGCGCCGCTTCCCGTGGGGCGACGACGAACCCCGCGCCGAGCACGCCAACCTCGGCCAGCGCCACCTGCGTCCCGCGCCGGTCGGTGCCTATCCGGCGGGGGTCTCCGCGCTCGGGGTCGCGCAGATGGTCGGCGACGTCTGGGAGTGGTGCGACTCCGGCTGGCACCCGTACCCGGGGTTCAGCGTGTTCCCGTACCCGGAGTACTCCGAGGTCTTCTTCGGCGGCGACTACGCGGTGCTGCGCGGCGGCTCGTTCGGCACCGACCCGGCCGCGATCCGGGCGACGTTCCGCAACTGGGACCACCCGGTCCGCCGCCAGATCTTCGCCGGGTTCCGCCTGGTCCGCGACGTCGCCCCCGTGCGCTGAGGTGTGCCGCCACCTGGCCCACCTCGGACCACCCGCCACCCTCGCGTCGCTGCTGCTCGAACCGGAGCACGGGCTGCTCGCGCAGTCCTGGGCCCCGGCCGACATGCGCGGCGGCGGCACGATCAACGCCGACGGCCACGGCGCCGGCTGGTACCCGCCCGGCGCCGCGGCCCCGGTGCGGTACCGGTCGGCCCGCCCGCTGTGGGCCGACACGTCCTTCGCGTCGCTGGCCGGGGCGACGGTCTCGGGCGCGGTGCTCGCCGCCGTCCGCTCGGCGACGGTCGGGATGCCGGCGGTCGAGACCGCCGCGGCCCCCTTCACCGACGGGCGGTGGCTGTTCAGCCACAACGGTGTCGTCCGCGGCTGGCCCGCCACGATGGCGACGGCCGCGTCGTCGCTGCCGGTCACCGACCTGCTCACCCTCGACGCCCCCACCGACGCCGCCCTGCTGTGGGCGCTGGTGCGCCACGGCCTGGCCGCCGGCGACGACCCGGCCGACCTGCTCGCGCGGGTCTGCGCGGACACCGAGCGCGCCGCGCCGGAGTCGCGGCTGAACCTGCTGCTCACCGACGGCACGACGGTCTGGGCCACCGCCTGGCGCCACGCGCTGGCCGTCCGGACGGTGACCGGCGGACCGGCCGCCGCGGTGACCGTCGCGTCCGAACCGACCCACGCGTTCCCCGACTGGACCCGGGTGCCCGATCGGCACCTGGTGGTGGCCCGCCCGGGCCACCACGACCTGCACCGGCTGACCTAGGAGCACCGTGTCCGCACTGTCAGATCCCGGCACCATCCAGCTGGACGTCCACCTCTCGCAGACCGACGCCGGCGCCGCGCTGCGGTCCGACGTGACGCGGGGACTCGCCGCGTCGCCGAAGGAGCTGCCGCCGAAGTGGTTCTACGACGCCCGCGGGTCCGAGCTGTTCGAGCAGATCACCGCGCTGCCGGAGTACTACCCGTTCCGGACCGAGCGCGCGCTGCTGACCGACTCCGTCGACGACGTCGCCCGCGCCTCGGGCGCGGACACCGTGGTCGAGCTGGGGTCGGGGTCCTCGACGAAGACGCGGCTGCTGCTCGACGCGTTCACCCGGGCCGGGACGCTGCGCCGCTACGTCCCGCAGGACGTCAGCGAGTCCGCGCTGCGCGGCGCGATCGACGAGCTGCACCGCGACTACCCGCACCTGGACGTGCACGGCGTCGTCGGCGACTTCACCCGCGACCTGGACCGGCTGCCCGGCGCCGAGCCCGGCGGGAAGCGGATGATCGCCTTCCTCGGCGGCACCATCGGCAACCTGCTGCCCGGCCCGCGCCACGACTTCCTCCTCCACGTCCGCTCGGTGCTGCAGCCCGGCGAGCAGCTGCTGCTCGGCACCGGCCTGGCCACCGACCCGGCGGTCATGGTGCCCGCCTACGACGACGCCGCCGGGGTCACCGCCGAGTTCAACCGCAACGTGCTGCACGTGCTGAACCGCGAGCTGCACGCCGACTTCGACGTCGACGCCTTCCAGCACGTCGCGGTGTGGGACGCGGACAACTCCTGGATCGAGATGCGGCTGCGCGCGACCCGGGACATGCGCGTGCGGGTCGCCGACCTCGACCTCGGCGTGGACTTCACCGCGGGGGAGGAGCTCGCGACCGAGGTGTCGGCGAAGTTCACCACCGACGTGCTCGACGACGTCACCGCCGCCGCCGGGTTCACCACCACCCGCCGCTGGGTCGACCCGGACCGGCGGTTCGCACTGACCCTGCTCACCGCGGCCTGAGCCCACCGGCGGTGCCGCCCGCGTGCGGTGCGGCACCGCCGGTGCGCCGCTAGCGTCGCGCCATGGCGATGAACGCGCTGCACCGGCGGATCTGCCGGTCGGACTCCTGGGCCGACCGCATGCACGGCAGCACGCTGCCCTGGGCGACCCGTGACGTCGACCTGTCCGGTGAGGTGCTGGAGATCGGGCCGGGCTACGGCGTGACCACCCGCTGGCTCGCCCCGCGGGCCGGTGCGCTGACCGCCCTGGAGGTCGACCCGGTGCTGGCCGGCGACCTGCGCGACGGGCTCGGCCGCGACCTCGGCGTCGACGTCCGCCACGGCGACGGCGCGGCCCTGCCGTTCCCGGACGGCGCCTTCGACGCCGTCGTCTGCTTCACGATGCTGCACCACGTCCCGACGCCCGGCGAGCAGGACCGGCTGTTCGCCGAGGCCACGCGGGTGCTGCGCCCGGGCGGGACGTTCGCCGGGATCGACTCCCGGCTCACGCCCCGGTTCCGGCTGATCCACGTCGGGGACACGATGACCGTCGTGGACCCGGAGTCGCTGCCGCGCCGCCTCGGCGCCGCCGGCCTCGCGGGCCCGCGGACCGAACTCGGCGGCCGGTCGTTCCGGTTCCGGGCCACCCGCGCCTAGGGTGCGACCATGAGCACCGACTGGCGCGACGACGGCGTGCGCGTGATCCCCGGCGACATGCTCGACGACAACACCCCGCAGACGCCCGGCATGCACCGCGCCGCCGCCGTCACCGCGGCCCGGGCCGGCGCGCAGCGCCTCTGGGCGGGCACCGTCACGATCCACCCCGGCGCGCGCACCGGCGCCCACCACCACGGCGAGCTGGAGAGCGTCATCTACGTGGTGCGCGGCCGGGCCCGCATGAAGTGGGGCGAGAACCTGGAGTTCACCGCCGAGGCCGGGCCCGGCGGCTTCATCTTCGTGCCGCCCTGGGTGCCGCACCAGGAGATCAACGCCCTCGACGACGAGCCGCTCGAGTGCGTCCTGACCCGCTCCGGTCAGGAGCCGGTCGTGGTCAACCTCGACATCACCGGGGTGCCCGACCCCGAGCACGTGCCGTGGGTCGACCCGCTGCACCGGGGCTGACGGGCAGCACCACCCACAGCGCGGCGGCGAGGACGGCGGCGAGGCCGGTGCCGAGCACGACGTCGAGCACCGGCCAGGTCGCGGGCCCCGGGTCGGCGCCGAGCAGGTACACGGAGAGCGGGTCCACCAGCCGTCCCTGGTAGGCCAGCACCGTCGCCGGCCCGAGCGCGAGCAGCAGGCCCGCGGCCCGCCCGGCCGTGCTCGTCCGGCCGGGCCGCCGGAGCCCGAGCAGGGCCGACGCGGCGAGGAGCAGCAGCCCGGCCAGCATCAGCGGGATCCAGCCCCGCCACAGCCCCACCGGCAGCAGCGGGACCGCGGTCCCGCGCATCCGCAGCAGGCCCGGCACCTGCTGCACGACGAGCAGCGCCGCCGCCGCGAGGGCGAGGACCGGTGTCGCCCGCCACGGCCGGGCGTGCGACCCGCCCGCCGGCCGCGGCGCGCCCGCCGCACGGGGGCCGATCATCCGAACAGGCCCTGGGCGAGCAGGCCGAGCGCCGCGAGCGCGGACAGGCCGAGCACCGCGGGACGGGTGGCGCCCCGGTCGACCAGCGGCCGCGCCGGCCCCGACGCGAGGAACCCCACCAGCAGGAACGGCAGGAGCAGCAGGCCGTGGAGGAGACCGGCGGCGTCGACGGCGCCGCCCAGCCCGAGCCCGGCCAGCGACACCGCCGTCCCGACCAGGAAGAACGCCGCGAGCGTCGCGCGGATCCGCGGACCGGACTCGTGCTGGTAGAGCAGCGCCACCGGCGGTCCGCCGATCGCCGCGGCCGTGCCCGACACCCCGGCCACCACGCCGGCCCCGAGCAGGGCGGGCGGTGCGGGACGCACCCGGACCGGGGCGAAGGACACGAGCACGCAGACCAGCACGATCAGCGCGACGGTCACCGTGAACACCCGCGGCGACAGCGTCACCACCAGGTAGGTCCCGAGCGCCGTGCCGGGCAGCCGCCCGAGCAGTGCCCACCCGACGCCGGGCCAGTCGGTGCCGTCCCGCTCGCGCCACCACCCCGCGAAGCCGATCGCGGTGGCGACCACCAGGACCGGGACCGGCACCCACGACGGGTCGATCAGGGCGAGCAGCGGGGTGGCGACCAGCGCCATCCCGAACCCGACCGCGCCCTGCACCAGCGCCCCGACGGCGACGACCAGGCCGGCCACGAGCAGTTCGGTCCAGACGATCGTCACCCCGGCACGGTAACCGGGAGGCGCGACGCCCTCCCGCCGGCGTAGGGTCCCCGACGTGCGCAGCCCGGAGTCCGACACGCGGTAGCCACCGGTCCTCCCCGGTGGCGGCGACCTCGCCTGCCCGCTCCCGGTGACGCGGCCGGACCGTCCGTCCTCCCGGCCCCTCACCCACGGAGCTCCCGTGCCGCTCGTCGTCCTCGCCTGCGCGGTGTTCGCCCAGGCCACCTCCGAATTCATGCTCGCCGGGCTGGTCCCGGCCGTCGCCGCCGACCTCGCCGTCCCCGCCGCGGCCGCCGGGTCGCTGACCGCGGTGTTCGCCGCCGGGATGGTGCTCGGCGCGCCGCCGGCGGCGGCCCTGGCCCGCCGGTGGCCGCCGCGCCCCGCGCTGGCCGGGTTCCTCGCCGTGTTCGTCGTCGTGCACGTCGTGGGGGCGCTCACCCCGTCCTTCGCGGTGCTGGTGGCCACGCGGCTGCTCGCGGCGTGCGCGAACGCCGGGTTCCTGGCCGTCGCGCTGTCGGTCGCCGTCGCCGCCGCCGGGCCGGGACGGACCGCGCGGGCCGCCGCGACCCTGCTGGCCGGCACGGCCCTCGCGCTCGTCGCCGGGGTGCCCGCGGGTGCCCTGCTCGGCCACGAGCTCGGGTGGCGGGCGACGTTCTGGGCGGTCGCCGCCGTCGCGGCACTCGCTCTGGCCGGGGTCCTCGCCGCGGTTCCCGCCGCCGTCGGCGGCGGGAACGGCGCGCGCGCGGTGCCCGCGCTGCGGGCCGAGGCCGCCGCGCTGCGGGCGGGCCCGGTGGTCCGGACCCTGCTGCTCGCCGCGCTGGTCAACGGCGCGACGTTCGCCGCGCACACCTACCTCGCGTCGCTGCTGGGCGCGGCGGGCGGACCGTCGGCGGTGCCGGCCGGGCTGCTGCTGTTCGGCCTCGGCGCGGTCGCCGGCGTGGCGGTCGCGGGCCGCCACGGCGATGCCCGTCTCCGCACGCTGCTGGTCGCGGGCGGTGTCGCGCTGCCCGCCGGGTGGGCGGGCGCGGCGCTGCTCGTCGACCACCCGGTGCCGCTCGCGCTGCTGGTCGGGCTGCTCGGCGCGGCCGGGTTCGCCCTCGGCTCCGCCCTGGTGGCCCGGGCGCTGGCCCTCGCCCCCGGCGCCCCGACCCTCGGCGGCGCGACGGCGACGGCGTCGCTGAACCTGGGGGCGACGGCGGGCCCCCTGCTCGGCGCGGCCGGGCTCGCCGTCGCGGGCCCGGCCGGTCCCGCGTGGGTCGCGGCGCTGCTCGGGGCGGTGGCGCTGCCGGTCGCGGCCGGCAGCCTCACAGCGAATCCCACTGCACCTCCGGGCCGGGGGTCCACGGCCGCGCCCAGCCACCGAGGCGGAGCAGGGCGTCGACGACGTCGCCGGTGAACCCCCACACCACGTCCTCGCCGACCCGGAACGCGGGCCCGCGCCAGATCCCCCCGCCCGCGCCGAGCCGGAACCGGTTCGCCGGGTCGGCGAGCACCGCCAGCG
Organism: Pseudonocardia spirodelae; assembly: GCF_037727765.1. Classification (NCBI taxonomy): domain Bacteria; kingdom Bacillati; phylum Actinomycetota; class Actinomycetes; order Pseudonocardiales; family Pseudonocardiaceae; genus Pseudonocardia; species Pseudonocardia spirodelae. Next base: position 58,011 of record NZ_JBBJUP010000021.1, read on the forward strand.
GCACCCGCAGCACCGCCTCGGTCTCCGCGGGGTCGACCGCCCGCACCGGGGACGGCGACCGCCAGTGCCCCAGTACCGGGGTGACGTGGAACCCGGACAGCAGGATCAGCCGCGGCAGCACCGCGACGACGTCCACACCGGAGGCGTCCAGCCCGGTCTCCTCGGTGGCCTCGCGCAGCGCGGTGGCGCCCGGGTCGGTGTCGCCCGGGTCGGCCCGCCCGCCGGGGAAGGAGATCTCCCCGGAGTGGTGGCGCAGCCGCCGGGCGCGGCGCTGCAGCAGGACCTCGGGTCCGTCGGGGCCCTGCCCGAGCAGCACGAGCACCGCGGACTGGCGCGGCCCGACGTGGTCGGCGGGCAGGTCGTTGGCGCTGATGTCGCGGGCGCCGGCCCCGTCGAGGCCGCGCAGCAGCGTCGCCATCCACCCCGGTGCCCGGGCCGGGGCGGGGCGGACGGCGTCGAGGTAGCGGCCGGCCGCGGCGACGGCGTCGCTCACAGGTACGACCTGGTGATCATCTCGAGATAGTGGCCCGCGGGGTCGAGGAAGTACACCCCGCGCCCGCCGTGCCCGTGGTTGACCTCCCCGGGCCGGGTGCGCTGCGGGTCGGCCCAGTGCTCGACGCCGTCGCCGACGAGACGGGCGTACGCGCGGTCGAACAGCGCGTCGTCGACCAGGAAGGCGTAGTGCTGCGGCGGGATCTCGGGCCAGGCCTCGCGCGGCAGGTCCGCGAACTGGACCAGGACGCCGTCGTCGAGCGTGACGTTGGTGAACGGGCCCCAGGACGGCGCCGGCGCCGCCTCCAGGACGTGGACGTAGAACGCCGACGAGGCCTCGCGGTCCCGGGCGGCGACGATGGTGTGGTCGAACCGAATGCCCATGCGGTCTCCTGACGTGGGGGACCGCGCGCACGACGTGCCGGAAGGAGCGCCCGCGGGCCCGTGCGGGACTGGCTGGTGCTCCTTCCGGCTGGGCCCATGGGGGGCGCACCGGCGAGGCTATCAGCGCAGCGCCGCGTTGCCGACGTCCTGCGCGGACCGCAGACCCGGCCCGACCGGCAGCCGGCCGGCGAAGACCTCGTCGAGGGTCGGCTCCATCGCCGTCAGCGCGGCCCCGTACTTCGGCCCGCTCGGCGCCGGGATGGTCGGGCCGTCCTCCACGAACGGGCGGGTGTCGACGCCGCGGGCCGCCCAGTAGGCGAACCAGCCCCGCTGGGCGGCGGTGACGGCGGGCAGCCCCGCACCGCTGTCGCCGACCGGCGCGGCCCCCTCCGGCGACCCCAGCCAGCGCAGCACGCGCAGGATCTCGGGGCGCTTCGGGCTGTCCGCGTTGCCCGCCGCGACGATGCTGTTGACCACGCTGACCCGCCCGGCCGGACCGGCGGGCAGCGGCGCGACGCCCCAGGCGAACGGCGCCTCGGTCAGGTTGGCCAGGTTGTAGGTGCCGCTCTGGAACAGCGCCATCCTGCCCTGCAGGAACGCGTCGCGGCTGAAGTCCGGGTTCTGGCCGGTGTCCGCCGCCGACGGCGCCACCCGCTCGCGGTCGATCATGTCCACGAGGTAGCCGAACGCCTGCTCGCCCGCGGGGGTCGCGAAGTCGAAGGTCCCGTCGGGGGCCTGGAAGCGCGCCCCGTTCGAGCCCACGAAGTTGTAGAAGATCGCCTGCAGGTCGCGGGCCGCGTTGTAGCCGTAGCGGCGCACCGCACCGGGGTCGAAGCCCGGCTGCCCGGGGCTGCGGCCGGCGGCGTCGCGGGTCAGCCGCCGCGCCGCGGGCAGCAGGGTGTCGGCGGCCGGGTCGGTCGGGTCCCAGCGCAGCGCGGCCGGGTCGACGCCGGCCTCGCGCACCATGTCCCGGTGGTAGAACAGCGCGATCCGGCCGTCGGTCACCGCGGGCACGCCCCACAGCGTCCCGGCGCGGGTGTACTGCTCGACGGCGGGCGCGGCCCAGCCGGCGCGCTGGTCGGCGAGCGCGGAGCCGACGTCGATGAGCCTGCCCGCGTCGGCGAACGCGCCGAAGTACTGGGCGTTGACCCAGTACACGTCGGTGGCGGTGCCGGAGGCCACGTCGAGCGGCAGCGAGGTGAAGTAGTCCGCGAACGGCACCTGCACGAGCTCGACCCGGATGTCGGGGTTGGCCCGGGAGAACGCGGCGAAGCTCCGCTCGTAGGCGGCCGCGACCTGGCGGTCCCAGAGCCGGAACGTCACGGTGGTGACGCCGTCGGCGTCGTCGTCGAAGCGCGACGCGGGCGAGCAGGCGCTCGCCAGCAGGACCGCGACGAGCCCCAGAGCGGCGGCCAGGCGCCGGGTCACCGGAAGCCCGTGATCGTGATCGAGCGGACGATGCGGCGCTGGAACACCAGGAACAGCACGATCAGCGGGACGACCGACACCGTCGTCGCCGCCATCACGATCGGCCAGTTGCCGTTGTACTGGGTCTGCAGGCCCGCGGTCGCGGTCGTCATCACCTGCCAGGTGCGGCCCGAGGTGATCACCAGCGGCCACAGGAAGTTGTTCCAGTGCGTCACCACGGTGATCACCGCGAGCGTGACCAGGATCGGCCGGCTCGCCGGGACGACGACGTGGCGCAGGATCCGCACCGTGCCCGCCCCGTCGAGCCGGGCCGCGTCGAGGAGGTCCTGCGGGATGGCGCGGAAGTGCTCGCGCAGCAGGAAGATCGCGTACGGCGACCCGAACAGGTAGGGCAGCACCAGCGCCCAGAACGTGTTGCGCAGTCCCGCGTCGGTCATCATCAGGTACAGCGGGATGATCGTCACGACCTGCGGGACCATCAGCGTCGCCAGGTACAGCCAGAACAGCGCGTCGCGGCCGGGGAACTCCAGGCGGGCGAACGCGTACGCGGCGAGCACCGAGAACAGCAGCTGCCCGGCCAGCACGACCAGCACCACCTGCGCGGTGACCGCGATCGGGGTGACGAAGTCGTAGTCGCGCCCGAACAGCGCCACCACGTTCTCCGCGGTCGGCGGCGCCGGTGGGGACAGCACCGGCGTGGCGGCGAACTGGCGGGTGGTCTTCGCCGCGGTGGCCACGCTCAGCACGAACGGCGCGAGCGTGACGACCGCGCCCGCGAGCAGCGCGGCCAGCACCGCGGCGTCGGTGAGGCGGGACCGGTGTCGCCTCACGTGTCGAGCTCGTAGGTCGTGCGGCGGGCGAACCACCGCTGCTGGGCCACGGTCACGGCCACCAGGATCACGAACAGCACCACCGCCATCACCGCGGCCTGCCCGACCGCACGGTTCTCGAAGGCCTCGTAGTAGATCCGTCCCGCGACGACGTCGGTGACACCCTGCGGACCCCCGTTCGGCGTGAGCGCGTAGACCGAGTCGAACACCTGGAAGCTGGAGATGACCCCGGTGACCAGGACGAAGAACAGCGTGGGCCGCAGCAGCGGCAGCCGGATGCGCCACAGCAGCTGCCACGCCGAGGCGCCGTCGAGGCGCGCGGCCTCCACGACCGTGGCGGGGATCGCCTGCAGCCCGGCGAGGAAGAACAGCGCGACGTAGCCGATCTGCGTCCACGCGGTCACCGCGGCGACCGACGGCAGCGCGAGCGCGGGGTCGGCCAGCCACTCGACCCGCACCCCGAGCAGCGCGTTGAGCGCGCCGTCGGTGGGGGACAGGATCCACCGCCACACCACGCCGAGCACCAGCGGCGCGCAGATCCACGGCAGCACGAAGACCACCCGGAACACCGTGGTGCCCGGCAGGCCGCGGTCGAGCAGCAGCGCGGTCGCCAGCCCCAGCACCGTCTGCACCGGGATGACGATGACCACGAAGAACGCCGTGACCAGCAGCGAGCGCGCGAAGCGGCCGTCGGCGGCGACGGCGAGCAGGTTCTCGGCGCCGACGAAGGTGCGCGGGCCGATGAGGTCCCAGCGGAACATGCCGAGCCCCAGCACGACCAGCACCGGGACGAGCAGGAACACCACCACGCCGAACAGGCTCGGCGCCAGCAGCAGGTAGGCGGTGCGCGTCTCGGCGCGCCGCCGCGGGGACACCACCGGCTCAGGCCCCGTGCGCGAACCCGGCGGACTCGCCGCCGCGGACCGGGCCGTCCTGGCGGCGCAGCCGCGCCACGCAGCGGTCGAGGTCGTCGAGGAGCAGCCCGGCCAGGTCGTGGCTGAACCCGTTGCGTACGACGATCCGCAGGGCGGCGAGGTCCTCGCGGTCCTTCGGGAACGTGTAGGCCGGGACCAGCCAGCCGGTCTCGCGCAGGGCGGCGGACACGTCGAACACCGAGAACGGCTCGCCGTCGGCGACGGTGACGGCGAAGACCGGCAGCTGCGAGCCGTCGGTGAGCAGCCGGAACGCCCCCGTCGCCTCGATCCGCCGGGCCAGGCCGGTCGCGACCTCCCGGCAGGTGCCCTGTACCCGGGCGTAGCCGTCGCGGCCCAGGCGCAGGAAGTTGTAGTACTGGGCGATCACCTGGCCGCCGGGGCGGGAGAAGTTCAGTGCGAACGTGGGCATGTCCCCGCCGAGGTAGTTCACCCGGAACACCAGGTCCTCGGGCAGCGCGTCGGTGTCGCGCCAGACCGCCCACCCGACGCCCGGGTGCACCAGCCCGTACTTGTGGCCGGAGGTGTTGATCGACGCGACCCGCGGCAGCCGGAAGTCCCACTCCAGCTCGGGGTCGCAGAACGGCGCGATCATCGCCCCGGACGCGCCGTCGACGTGCACCGGCACGTCCAGCCCGGTGCGCGCGGCCAGGTCGTCGAGCGCGGCGCACAGCTGCGCGACGGGTTCGTAGCTGCCGTCGAAGGTGGAGCCGAGGATCGCGACGACGCCGATCGTGTTCTCGTCGCACAGCGCGACGGCCTGGTCGACGCCGAGGTGCAGCCGGTCGCCCTCCATCGGCACCAGCCGCGGCTCGACGTCGAAGTAGTTCGCGAACTTGTCCCAGCAGATCTGGACGTTGACGCCCATGACGATGTTCGGGCGCTCGGTGGAGCGCCCCGCGGCGCGGCGGCGGTGCTGCCAGCGGCGCTTGAGCGCGAGCCCGCCGAGCATGCAGGCCTCCGACGAGCCGGTGGTCGAGCAGCCGACCGCGCGGCCGGGGTCGGGCGCGTGCCACAGGTCGGCGAGCATCCGCACGCACCGCTGCTCCAGGTCGGCGGTGCGCGGGTACTCGTCCTTGTCGATCATGTTCTTGTCGAACGACTCGGCCATCAGCCGCTCGGCCTGCGGCTCGGCCCAGGTGGTGACGAAGGTGGCCAGGTTGAGCCGGGCGTTGCCGTCGAGCATCAGCTCGTCGTGCACGACCTGGTAGGCGGTCTCGGGGGGCAGCCCGCCGTCGGGCATCCGGAACCGGGGGATGTCCACCGGCTCGGACGCGAACACCGGGTTCACCGTGACGGACCGGTCGTGTCCGCGGTCCTCGGAGGGGGAGTGCGCACCGGGCATGGGTGCAACCTAGGACCCCCGGGCCGGGCGCGCCCGGGTACGCGCCCGATCCGGGTGGGTCCGGGCGGATCAGGGCCCGAGGAGCTTCTTCTGGACCTTGCCCATGGGGTTGCGGGGCAGGTCGTCGAGGAAGACGACGTCGCGGGGGCGTTTGTGCCAGGACAGCTGTGCGGCGACGTGGTCGATCAGGGCCTGGGCGTCGCGGCCGTCGCCGACGACGTAGGCGACGATCTTCTGGCCGAGGTCGGGGTCGGGGGCGCCGACGACGGCGACCTCGGACACGGCGGGGTGGTCGAGCAGGACGGCCTCGATCTCGCCGGAGCCGATGCGGTAGCCGCCGGACTTGATGAGGTCGACCGACTCGCGGCCGACGATGCGGTGGAATCCGTCGGGGTCGCGCACGGCGAGGTCGCCGGTGCGGAACCAGCCCTGGCCGGCCCAGCACTCGTCGTCGGCGTCGGGGCGGCCCCGGTAGCCGTCGAACAGCATCGGGCCGCGGACCTGCAGGCGGCCGATGGTCTCGCCGTCGTCGGGGACGTCCTCGGGCGCCTCGTCGGACGCGGGGAGCAGCCGGGTCTCGGCGCCCGGGACGGGTAGCCCGACCCAGCCGGCGCGGCGTTCGCCGTCGGCGCGGGCGGAGAGGGTGATCATGGTTTCGGTCATGCCGTAGCGCTCGACGGGCGCCTGGCCGGTGAGGGCGGCGATGCGGTCGAACAGGGTGGCGGGCAGGGGTGCGCTGCCGGAGACCAGGAGCCGGGCCCGGCCGAGTGCGCGGGCGGCGTCGGGTTCGTCGACGATGCGGTTCCACACGGTGGGGACGCCGAAGTACATGGTGGCGTCGACCGCGGCGTAGCGGGCGGGTTGGGGTTTGACGGTGTGGATCACGCGGGAGCCGCGGCGCAGTGATCCGAGGACGCCGAGGATCAGGCCGTGGACGTGGAACAGGGGTAGCCCGTGGGCGACGGTGTCCTCGGGGGTCCAGTCCCAGACCTGGTAGAGGGCGTCGAGGCCGGCGGCGATGGCGGTGCCGGACAGCTGGGCGCCCTTGGGGCGGCCGGTGGTGCCGGAGGTGTAGAGCAGCATCGCGGTGGCGGCGGGGTCGACCTCGCGTGGGGCGATGGGCTGCGAGCCGGGTAGGACCACGGGGAGGTCGACGTCGTCGGGCAGCTCTCCGGCCCAGGCGGTGGCGCCGGAGTCGGTGAGGACGTGGCCGCGTTCGGCGGGCCCGGAGTCCGGGGGGACGGGCACGACCGGGACGCCGGCGAGGATGGCGGCGGTGATGGCGACGACGGTGTCGATCGAGGGGGTCGCGTGCACGGCGAGGGGGCCGTGGTCGGGGATGCCGGCGGCGAGGCGGCCGGCGCGGTCGAGGAGCTCGGCGCGGGACAGCACGTCGTCGCCGACGGTGACGGCACGCTCCAGGTCCTCGGAGCCGGTCAGGGAGGTCAGGAACACGGGTTCTCCTTCTTACGCGGCCATGGCCGGCAGCACGAGCGCACCGACCAGCGCGACCGGGCCGAGCACCACCATGGACAGGCCCCAACGGGTCAGCAGGGCGGTCATGCGGGGCCGCTCCTGCTCGTCGACGGTGGTGGCGACCAGCGTCGCACCCACCGTCGAGAAGGGCGACACGTCCACGATGGACGAGCACACGCCCAGCGCGCAGATCAGCGCCCAGCCCGGCACGCCGCCCTGCTGCACCAGCGGGATCGCGAGCGGGACCAGCGCGGCCAGGATGCCGGTGGTGGACGCGAACGCCGACACCAGCCCGCACACCGCGCAGATCACCAGTGCGGCCAGCAGCGGGACCGACAGGCCGGCGGCCAGGTCGCCGAGCAGGTCGACCGAGCCGATCTCCTGCAGCACGCCGACGTAGGTGATGATCCCGCCGACCAGCAGGACGGTGGACCAGTCGATCTCCTTCAGCGCGCCGCGCCCGCTGTCGGGGTCGATCAGGGTGAGCACCGCGCCGAAGGCGAAGGCGAGCACGCCGACGTCGGGCTCCCGGCCGAGGACCGCCAGCACGACGACGGCGGCCACGAGGCCCAGCATCGCGACGACGGTGACCACGTGGGTCGCCCGCAGCGGCTCGCGCACGACCGGCCCGTCGGTGCCGTCGGTGCCGTCGGCGCTCCCGGATCCCGTACCGCCGCCGGCGGTCACGAGCGTGCGGCTGCGCGCGGAGAACATCAGGTAGGACGCGGCCAGCAGCACCAGGTTCGCGACGATCGCCACCGCGAACAGCGTGAGCGGGTTCAGGGCGATGCCGGCGGAGTTCGCCGTGCCCCAGGTGACGATGCCGAACAGCGACGTCGGCGCGAACCCGCCCGCCGAGAGCCCGGTGCCGATGGCGAGCGCCATCAGCATCGGGTCCACGCCGCGCCGGTGGGCCACCGTCATCCCGATCGGCGCCATGACGAGCCCGCCCAGCGGCGAGCCCATCGCCGACACCACGCCGGTGAGCACGAAGAACGTCAGCGGCAGCGCCCCGGTGCGGTCACCGACCACGAGCAGCGCACGGTCGACCAGCCTCCCGATCGTGCCGTTGGCCTTGGCGATCCCGAAGAAGAACGTGACCCCGACCAGCAGCACCAGGATGTCGACGGGGAAGCCGGCGACGATGTCGTCCAGCGGCAGGCCCGCGACGAGCAACCCCATCCCGGCGGCGGCCGCGAACATCACGATCCCGATGTGGGACCGCCGGACCTCGGCGATCACGAAGACCGCCGCGAACACCACCAAGCAGACGACCTGCACCGCCATGCCTACCCCCATTGGTCTGCACCTTGTCGGATCGGTCCATCAGGTGGCACAGTGGTTCATCTGACGGACCGTTGTGGTGCCGGACACTAGGTCGCCCGATCAGGGGAGGTCAACCCATGGCGCCGACGAACAGCGTCGTCTCCGCGATCCGGGTCCTGGAGGCGGTGGGTGAGCGGCAGCCCGTCGGGCTGTCGGAGGTGGCCCGGGCGGTGGACCTGCCCAAGTCCACCGTGCTGCGCACGCTGCGCACGCTGGCCGAGGTCGGCTGGTGCGGGCTGGGGGAGGACGCCCGCTGGCGGCTCACCTACCGGGCGTTCGCCGTCGGCAACCAGGCCCGCGACGCCGGTGGGCTGCGCGAGCGGGCCCTGCCCGTCCTGCACGAGCTGCAGCTCGCCACGGGGGAGACGGTGCACCTGGCGGCCCCGGACGGGCGCGAGCTCGTGCTCGTCGAACGGCTTGACACCGCGCACCGGCTGCGCGCGTTCCTGCCGCTGGGCCACCGCATCCCGCTGCACGCCTCGGCGACCGGCCAGGCCTACCTGGCCGCCTGCACCGACGAGGAGGTCGAGCGCTACCTCGCCGGCCCGCTGGAACCCTCCACCGGGCACACGGTGACCGACCCCGGCCGGCTGCGGGAGTGCCTGGCACAGGTCCGGGCGCGGGGGTGGTCGGTCAACCCCGAGGGCCTCTCGGACGGCATCGCCGCCGTCGGCGCCGCCGTGCTCGGCCCGGACGGCCGCCCGGTCGGCTCGCTGTCGGTGTCCGGGCCGACCGTGCGCATGACCGAGGACGTGTTCGACGGCCACGGCGCCGCCGCCGCGGACGCCGCCCGGCGGATCTCGCGCGAGCTGGGCGCCGGGCTCCGGACGTGACGGAGCCCGCCGCCCCCGGGGGGACGACGGGCTCCGCGTGGTGTCGCGTGGTGGTGGCGCGTCAGCTCGCGAGCATGCCCCGCAGGACGTACTGCAGGATGCCGCCGTTGCGGTAGTAGTCCGCCTCACCGGGGGTGTCGATGCGGACCTTCGCGTCGAACTCGACGGTCTCGCCCGAGTCCTTCGTGGCGGTCACGTGCACCGACTTCGGGGTCTTCCCGTCGTTCAGCTCGGTGATGCCGGCGATGTCGAAGGTCTCGGTGCCGTCGAGGCCGAGGCTCCGCGCGGACTCGCCCTCGGGGAACTGCAGCGGGACGACACCCATGCCGATCAGGTTCGAGCGGTGGATGCGCTCGAACGACTCGACGATGACGGCCTTGACGCCCAGCAGCGCGGTGCCCTTGGCCGCCCAGTCGCGCGACGAGCCGGAGCCGTACTCCTTGCCGCCGAGCACGACCAGCGGGGTGCCGGCCGCGGCGTAGTTCTGCGCGGCGTCGTAGATGAACGCCTGCGGCGCGCCGTCGACGGTGAAGTCGCGGGTGTAGCCGCCGCTCACGTCGTCCAGCAGCAGGTTGCGCAGCCGGATGTTCGCGAACGTGCCGCGGATCATCACCTCGTGGTTGCCGCGCCGCGAGCCGAAGGAGTTGTAGTCGCCTCTCTCGACGCAGTGCTCGTCGAGGTACGCAGCGGCCGGGGTGCCCGGCTTGATCGCGCCGGCGGGCGAGATGTGGTCGGTGGTCACCGAGTCGCCGAGCAGCGCCAGCACACGCGCGCCGGTGATGTCGGAGACCGGCGACGGCTCGGCCGACATGCCCTCGAAGTACGGGGGCTTGCGGACGTAGGTGGACTGCTGGTCCCACTCGAAGGTCCGGCCCTCGGGCGTGGGCAGCGCACGCCAGCGCTCGTCGCCGCTGAAGACGTCGGAGTAGTTCTTGGTGAACATCTCCGAGGTGATCGAGTTGTCGACGACCGAGGTGATGTCCTCGGTCGAGGGCCAGATGTCGCGCAGGAACACCTCGTTGCCCTCGGTGTCGCGCCCCAGCGGCTGAGCCTCGAAGTCGAAGTCCATCGTCCCGGCCAGGGCGTAGGCGATGACCAGCGGCGGGGACGCCAGGTAGTTCATCTTGACGTCGGGGTTGATCCGGCCCTCGAAGTTCCGGTTGCCCGACAGGACCGACACCACGGTGAGGTCGTTGTCGTTGACCGCGGCCGAGATCTCCTCGGGCAGCGGGCCGGAGTTGCCGATGCAGGTGGTGCAGCCGTAGCCGACCAGGTTGTAGCCGAGCTTGTCGAGGTAGGGCCAGAGACCGGCCTTCTCGTAGTAGTCGGTGACGACCTGGCTGCCGGGCGCCATCGAGGTCTTGACCCACGGCTTGACCGCGAGGCCCTTCTCGACGGCGTTCTTGGCCAGCAGCGCCGCGCCGAGCATGACGCTCGGGTTGGAGGTGTTGGTGCAGGAGGTGATCGAGGCGATGACGACGGCGCCGTGGTCGAGCACGAACTCCCCGCGCGACTGCGAGGTCACGGTGACCGGCTTGGAGGGGCGGCCCTCGCAGCCGTCGGCCGCGGACAGGACGACCGGGGCGGCGTCCTCGTCGGCGAAGGACAGGGCCGGGGCGTCCGAGGCCGGGAAGGACTCGGCGGAGGACTCGTCGACGCCGGCGAGCTGCTGCTCGTCGTCGTTCACGTAGTCGTGCACGGACTTGCGGAACGCCGGCTTGGCGTCGGCGAGCTCGATGCGGTCCTGCGGGCGCTTCGGCCCGGCGATCGACGGCTTCACCGTCGACAGGTCCAGCTCGAGGGTCCGGGAGAAGACGGGCTCGTGCGACGGGTCGTGCCAGAGGCCCTGCTCCTTGGCGTAGGCCTCGACCAGCGCGATCTGCTCCGGCGAGCGGCCGGTCAGCTTGAGGTAGCGGACGGTCTCCTCGTCGATCGGGAAGATCGCCGCGGTGGAGCCGAACTCCGGGCTCATGTTGCCGATGGTGGCGCGGTTGGCCAGCGGCACCGAGCCGACGCCCTCGCCGTAGAACTCGACGAACTTGCCGACGACGCCCTCGCGGCGCAGCATCTCGGTGATCGTCAGCACCACGTCGGTCGCGGTCACGCCGGTGGGGATCTCGCCGGAGAGCTTGAAGCCCAGCACCTGCGGGATGAGCATCGACACGGGCTGGCCGAGCATCGCGGCCTCGGCCTCGATGCCGCCGACGCCCCAGCCCAGCACGCCCAGGCCGTTGACCATGGTGGTGTGGGAGTCGGTGCCGACCAGGGTGTCGGGGTAGGCCTGCCCGCCCCGGGGCATGACGACGCGGGCCAGGTTCTCGATGTTGACCTGGTGCACGATGCCGGTGCCCGGCGGGACGACCTTGAACTCGTCGAAGGCGCCCTGGCCCCAGCGCAGGAACTGGTAGCGCTCCTTGTTGCGGCCGTACTCGAACTCGATGTTCTTCTCGAACGCGTCCGCGGTGCCGAAGAAGTCGATCATCACCGAGTGGTCGATGACCAGCTCGGCGGGGGCGAGCGGGTTGACCTTCGCCGGGTCGCCGCCCATCTCGGTCACGGCCTCGCGCATGGTCGCCAGGTCGACGACGCAGGGGACACCGGTGAAGTCCTGCATGATCACCCTGGCCGGGGTGAACTGGATCTCGGTGTCGGGGTCGGCCTGCGGGTCCCAGTTCGCCAGGGCGGTGATGTGGTCCGCCGTGACGTTCGCGCCGTCCTCGGTGCGGAGCAGGTTCTCGAGCAGGACCTTCAGGCTGAACGGCAGGCGCTGGGCGCCCTCCACCGAGGCGAGCCGGAAGATCTCGTAGGACTCGCTCCCGACATCGAGCTGTCCCTTGGCGCCGAAGCTGTCGGTGCTGGCCACTTGGTGGTCCTCCCCGTGGTGGTGGGCGTGTCCGTCCGGTTCGGCGGGCGCTCGTGAGGGGCGGTTCCGCCGGCGTCGTGTCGGAGTCTCGCGCACCACCGTGACGGCAGCAGCGCGGACCCTCGTAGCGCAAACAGTACGCGTGTCCTATAAGCGGGGCGAGCCGGGTGTGTCCGGGGTCGCCGCCGTCGCGTCCCGCCGCGGCGCGGGCCGGGCCACGGCCCCCCGGGACGGCCCCGGCGCCGCCGTGTCGCCCGTGCGGTGGACGGGGTCGGTGTGTCGCAGGGGGAGCGGGTGACGGAAGTGGCAGGCTCGGCCGCGCCCACCGCCCGCTGCCCGGAAGGACCTCCCGTGACGCGCCAGTCGCCGGCGACCCTCGTCGTCGTGGGGGTGCTCGCGGCGGTGACCCTGGCGCTGCCCGGGGTCGGCTCCGCGGCCCCGGTGCTGCCCGCGGCGCAGGTGTCCCCGGCGCAGCCGACGCCCCCGCCGCCGCCCAACCCGGGCGACGACGAGCTGCAGCGCAGCCGGCAGTCCGTGCAGGACCGGGCGGCCGAGGTCGGCCGGCTCACCGCGCGCCTGGCCGAGCTCGACGCGCAGGCCGAGCAGCTCCGGATGGAGGTCGCGGCGCGCAACGAGGAGGCCCTCGCGGCCCGCGACACCGCCGACGCCGCCGGGCGCGAGGCCGACGCCGCCGCGGCCCGGGCCGCCGACGCGCGCACCGCGACCGAGGCCGCCGGCCGGGCCGTCGACGACGCCCGTACCCGCATCGACTCCTTCGTCGGCGACGTCTACACCCACGGCCTCGACCTGGGCCCGCTCGGGCTGCTCTCGCGGGCCACCGACCCGCAGGACCTCATGGACCGGGCCCGGCTCACCGAGGCGCTCGGCGAGGACCAGGCCGCGGTGCTCGAGCAGCTGCAGCAGGCGCGCATCGCGCAGGCCAACGCCGACTCGCTCGCCCGCGCGGCCCAGGAGGAGGCCGACCGGCGCCGCGCCGACGCCGAGCAGGCCAGCGCCGCGGCCGACGACGCGGTGAGCGGCGCCGTCGCCGCCGCGGACGCCCAGCAGAGCCGCCTCGACGACGTCCACACCGAACGGGCCGGCGTGCAGGCACAGCTCGACGCGGCCGAGAACGCCGACGCCGGTCTGCGCGCGGCCCGCCAGCGCTACGACGCCTGGCGCGCCGAGCAGGCCCGGCTGCAGGCCGAGGCCGACCGCCGGGCCCGCGAGGAGGCGGCGGCCCGGGTCGCCGTCGAACCGGCGCCCGGGGCGGGCCCGCGGTCGGGCTCGGGCGCGATCGAGACCGTCGTCGACCGGGCGATGGCCCAGCTCGGCACGATCTACGCCTGGGGCGGCGGCAACTCCCGCGGCCCGACCCGCGGCATCCGCGACGGCGGCGTCGCCGACGCCCACGGCGACTTCCGCAAGGTCGGCTTCGACTGCTCGGGCCTGATGCTCTTCGCCTTCGCCGGGGTGGGCATCGACCTGCCCCGCTACAGCGGCAACCAGGCGAACGCGGGACGGCTGGTGCCGATCTCGGACATGCGGCGCGGGGACATGCTGTCGTGGGCCACGGGCGGGCGGACCCACCACATCGCGCTCTACCTCGGCGACGGCAAGATGCTCGAGGCGCCGTACTCGGGCGCGGCCGTGCGGGTCACGAACGTCCGCTACGACGGGCTCGACAAGGTCACCCGCCTGCTCTGAGACGCGCGGGCGGCGCCACCGGTCACCGCCGCGGCCTCGGCGGCCAGCTCGTCGAGGACCAGCCGGACCGCGGGCCGGGTGACCTCGCCCCGGGTGACGGCCCGGACCAGGCGCGCGGCGCGGACCCCGGCCAGCGGGCGCAGGGCCAGGCGGGTGCCGTCGCGGTGGTCGGTGGACCAGCGCGGCAGCAGCGCGACGCCGTGCCCGCGCGCGACGAGCTCCTCGGTGACCGAGAAGTCGTTGATCCGCTGCACCACCCGCGGGACGGTGCCGGTCACCAGGGCCAGGGAGTTCAGCACGTCGTCGACCGGCCAACCGACGGCGACGGAGATCCAGTCGGCGTCGACGAGGTCGTCCAGGCCGACCGCGTCGCGGGCGGCCAGCGGGTGGCCGGGAGGCAGCGCGACGTCCAGGGGCTCGCGCAGCAGCGGGTGGCGCCGCAGCCGGCCCCCGGCGAAGGGGTCGAGGCGCTCGTCGTGGTGGGTCACGACGACGTCGGCGTCGGCCGCGGCCGCGGGGACCTCGTCGGGGCGCAGGTCGAGGTCGCGGCAGGACAACGTCAGGCCCTCGTGCCGGGCCGCCCGGTGCAGCAGGCCGGGCAGCAGCAGCCGCGCCGCCGACGGGAAGAACACCACCCGCACCGTGCCGCGGGGCTCCTCGCGCAGGCCCGCGGTGGTCCGATCCAGGCGGCCCAGCGCGTCGAGCACCTCCTGCGCGCCGGCGACGACGGCCTCCCCGGCCGCGGTCAGGCGCAACCCGCGCCCGTCCGGGGCGGTCAGCTCCAGACCGGTCTCCCGCGACAGCGCCTTGAGCTGCTGGGACACCGCGGACGGGGTGACGTGCAGGGCCGCGGCCGCGGCGGTGACCGACCCGCGGTCGGCGAGCTCGCGCAGGATCCGGAGCCGGTGCACGTCCATGCAGCGACGCTACAAGGTCGGTTCAGCAGATGTCGCTGGTCTGCACGGTCCGCGGCGGGCAGCGTGGACACCGTGACCGTCCGGGACCGCCTGCTCGCCGTCGTCGTCGCCGTGTTGTGGGGCGCGAACTTCATCGCCATCCACGTCGGGCTGGCGCACTTCCAGCCGATCTTCCTCGCCGGTCTGCGGATGCTCGTGCTCGCCGTGCCGACCGTGCTGCTCGTGCCCCGCCCCCGGGTCCCGCTGCGCTGGCTGCTGGGCTACGGGCTGGGGTTCGGCACGCTGCAGTTCCTGTTCCTGTTCCTCGGCATGTACGCCGGCATGCCGACCGGGCTGGCCTCGCTGGTGCTGCAGGCCTCCGGCCCGTTCACCCTCGTCCTGGGCGCGCTGCTGCTGCGCGAGCACGTGACCGCGCGCCAGTGGGCCGGCATCGGCGTCGCGGTCGCCGGGCTGGCGACGATCGCGCTGGCCCGGGCCCAGTCCGCCGCCCTGCTGCCGGTGGTGCTGACCCTGCTCGGCGCGCTCGGCTGGGCGGCCGGGAACCTGTCGAGCCGCCTCGCGCAGCGCGACGGTGCCGACGTCGACCCGCTGCACCTCACCCTCTGGATGACCGTCGTGCCGCCGGTGCCGCTGCTCGCCGTGTCCGCGCTGGTCGAGGGACCGGGGGCGTGGGCCGCGGTGGGGGCGATGTTCTCCGGTCCGGGCCTGCCCGGGCTCGGTGCGCTGGTGTACCTGTCGCTGGTGGCGACCGTGCTCGCCGCCGGGATCTGGACCGGCCTGATGCGCCGCTACCCGGCCGGGCTGGTCGCGCCGCACTCGCTGCTCGTGCCGGTCGTCGGGATGAGCCTGGCGATGGTGCTGCTGGGGGAGCGGCCGTCGGCGACAGAGCTGGTCGCGGGGGCGGTGGTCGTCGGCGGGGTGCTGGTGGCGTCCGCGCCGGCCCGGCGGCGGGTGCCCGTTCCGGTATGAGGCTCCGCTGCTCCGCCGCCGCGGGCGGAGCCCTGCGGCAGGGTCGCGGTTGCGCGACGTCGCGGGTCCGCGGCTCAGCCCGCGGGGGCCGCGAGCTGCCAGGAGACCCCGAACCGGTCCTCCACCCAGGCGAACGGGCCGAAGCCGTAGTCGTCGAGCGGCATGTACTCCCGCCCGCCCGCGGCGAGCGCGGCGAGCAGGCGGCGCTGCTCGTCGCCCGAGTCGCAGTCCACCCACAGCGACACCGCGGGGGTGAAGTCCCACGGGTGCACCGGCGGGCTGTCGCTGCAGCGCAGCCGCTGCCCGGCGACGACGAACTCGGCGAGGACGACGGCGGTCGGGTCGTCGGGACGGTGGGTCACCGAGACGATCTCGCCGTCGTCGAACAGCGACGTCCAGAACTCCATCGCCTCGCTCGCGCTCGGTCCGCGGGGCGGCTGGAAGGTGAGGAACGGCAGTGCGCGGGCGGTGGGCATCGGACCTCCGGGAACCGGCGGGCGGAAATGCGGACGACCCGGACACGGGCCGCGGCCAGGGTGGTCACCATGGCACGAGGCATCTGGTCGCAGAAGGTCCGCCCCGCCCGCTGACGGCGGCGCCCACCTTCCTCCCGTTCGCGTCCGCCGTCCCGGTTCCCCGCCGGGCGGCCGTCCCGTGCTGCCCGGCTCCACCCACGGACGCCGCGGAGCCCTCGTGTCCCTGCCCGACCCCACCCCTGCCTCCAGCCCCGCCTCCACCCCGGCCACCCTCCCGGCCGGCGCCGCCGCGCACGTCCGGGCCGAGGCCGTGTCGGTCACCCGCGGCGCCCGCCCGGTGCTGACCGACGTCTCGCTGACCGTCGCGGCCCGGTCCCGGCTCGCGATCGTGGGCGAGAACGGACGCGGCAAGACGACCCTGCTGCACGTGCTCGCCGGGGTGCTGACCCCCGACCTGGGCACGGTCACGCGTGTCGGCACCGTCGCGCTCCTCCGCCAGGACCTCCCGGCCGGCGACGGCGAGACCGTCGGGACGCTCACCGGGCGGGCCGTGGCCGCGTCGCACGCCGCGCTGGCCGGGCTCGACGCGGCCACCGCGGCGCTCGTCACCGGCGAGCCCGGCGCCGACGACCGCTACGCCGCAGCGCTGGACGCCGCGACCCGGCTCGACGCGTGGGACGCCGAGCGCCGTGTCGACTTCGCGCTCGACACCCTCGGCGCCTGCACGGACCGCGTGCGCCCGCTCGCCACGCTGTCGGTGGGGCAGCGCCACCGCGTCCGGCTCGCGTGCCTGCTCGGTGCGCGGCCCGACGTCCTGCTGCTCGACGAGCCGACCAACCACCTCGACGCCGCGGGCCTGGAGTTCCTCACCGCCTCGCTGCGCGCCCACCCCGGCGGGATCGCCGTCGTCAGCCACGACCGGGCCCTGCTCGACGACGTCGCCGGGACCGTCTGCGACCTCGACCCCACCCGCGACGGCCGGCCGCGGACCACCGCGGGCGGGCCCGCCGCCGCACAGGAGGCCCGCCGCCGCGAGCTGGCCCGCTGGGCCGAGGACCACGCCGCCCAGCAGGCCGAGCACCGCCGTCTCGGTGAGGCAGTCGCGACCGCGCGGGACCGGCTGTCGACCGGCTGGCGCCCGGAGAAGGGGACCGGCAGGCACGCCCGCCAGTCGCGGGCCCCGGGCGTGGTGCAGGCGCTGCGCCGCCGGCAGGCCGAGCTCGACGCGCACCGGCTCGACGTGCCGGTGCCGCCGCCGTCGCTGCGCCTGCGCGACCCCGCGGTCCGGCCGGGCGCGCCGCAGCTGCGGGCGCACGGCGTCACGGTCGCGGGCAGGCTCGCCGGCCCGGTCGACGTCGTCCTCGACGGCGGTGACCGGCTGCTGGTCACCGGGCCCAACGGCGCCGGGAAGTCGACGCTGCTCGCCGTGCTGGCGGGCGAGCTCGCCCCGGACACCGGCGCGGTGGCGACCGGGTCCGGGGCGCGGGTCGTGCGGATCGCGCAGGAGGGGGCCGTCCAGGACCCGCGGCGGACCGCCCGCGAGGTGTACGACGAGCACCGCGCGCGCGGCGACGGGAGCGGCCCGGCCGCGACCGGGCTGCTCGACGCGCCCGCGTGGGGCACGCCGGTCGGGCGGCTCTCGCAGGGCCGGCGCCGGCGCCTGGACATCGCGCTCGCGCTCGCCGGGACGCCGGGCGCGATCCTGCTCGACGAGCCGACCAACCACCTGTCCGCGCCGCTGGTCGCGGAGCTGACCGCGGCGCTGCGGACGACCTCGGCGGCGGTCGTCGTCGCGACGCACGACCGGCAGCTGCTGCGCGACCTCGCGGACTGGCCGCGTCTGGAGCTCGGGGGCTAGCTAGCCGGCCCGCAGACCGGCCTCGACGGCGTCGAGGGTGCGGCGCAGCCCGGAGGCGAACAGCGGCTCGCCGCCCCCGGGCCCGCGCACCACGGCGCCGCCGAGCAGCCGGCCGAGCACCGGCAGCGCCTCCGCGCGCCCGGAGCGGCGCAGGTCCTCGAGGGTCGGCAGGCGGTCCCCGGCGATCGCGGCGGCGCCGCGGACGTAGCCGTGCAGCAGGTGCAGCACCTCCACCGCCGCCGACAGCGGCTGCCCGGCCCCGACGACGTGGGCCAGCAGCGCCTCGGCCCACCCGCACTCCGCGGGGCCGGTCGCCCGCGCCCCGGCGAGCAGCCCGACCGCCCACGGGTGCTCGTCGAGCACGTCGCGCAGGGCGGTCGCCCAGATCTCGCAGCCCAGCCGCAGCCCGCACCCCGCGAGGTCCGGCGGCTCGCCCAGCGCCGCGTCCAGGACCAGGTCGACCAGCGCGTCCTTGCCCGGGACGTGGCGGTACAGCGACATCGGTGCCGAGCCCAGCTCGCGCGCCAGCCGCGGCATCGACACCGCCGGGAGGCCCTCGGCGTCGGCGACGGCCAGCGCCGTCGCGACGATCGCGCCCCGGTCCAGCGTCCGCCGCGCCGGCGCGGGCCGGGCGGCCCAGCGGGGGTCGTCGAGCGCGGTCACGCGTGGATCATGACACGCGGTGCGTGGACGGCCCTACGCGGCATGCGTAAGCCCTACGCGCGACGGTTCGTTCGGTATCGCAACGAGCGGCTCGTAGGGTGGCCGCGTGGAACTGTGGGAGGTCGCGGTCATCGCGCTGGCCGGGCTGTGGGCCGGGCTCATCAACACCGTCGTCGGGTCCGGCACGCTGGTGACCTTCCCGGTGCTCGTGGCGCTGGGCTACCCGCCGGTGACGGCGACGACGTCCAACGCGATCGGCCTGATCACCGGCTCGGTCACCGGCGCCGTCGGCTACCGCAAGGAGTGGGAGGGGCACGGCCGCCGCCTCGCGCGCTACGCCGTCGCCTCGTTCCTGGGCGCGGTCGTCGGGGCGGCGCTGCTGCTGTCGCTGCCCCCCGACGCGTTCGAGACGATCGTGCCCGTCCTGGTCGGCACCTCGGTGCTGCTCGTCGCGGTGCAGCCGCTGCTCGCCCGCCGCCTGCGCACCCGCGAGCGCCCCGACCGCAGCGGCTCGCCGCTGCTCTACGGCCTGGTGTTCCTGGTGGGCGTCTACGGCGGCTACTTCACCGCCGCGCAGGGCATCATGCTGGTCGGCGTGATGGGGCTGCTCGTCGCCGACCCGCTGCAGCGCCTCAACGCCTTCAAGAACACCCTGGCCTCGGTGGTCAACATCGTCGCCGGCGCGATCTACGCCGTCGTCGCCCCGGTCGACTGGGCGGTCGTCGGGATCATCGCCGCGAGCTCGATCGTCGGCGGCCTGCTCGGGGCGAAGGTCGGGCGGCGGCTGCCGCCCGCGGTGCTGCGCGGGGTCATCGTCGTGATCGGGGTCGCGGCGATCGTGTTCCTGCTCGTGGAGTGACCCGCGCGCCCGGCGGCGCGGAACTGTCGGGGGTCCCTGCTGTGCTGGGCCGGTGGACGACGAGCAGGCCGCCGAGCTGGCCGTGGCGCTCGCCTCGCTGGCCGGCCGCGAGATCGGCCCGGACGAGGCGCGTGCCGTCGTCGCGCACGCCCACACCCTGAGCCCGGGCCGGGCCGACGTCATCTGGTCCCGGCACCGGCGCGCCCCGCGCACCGTGCCGCTGCGCGACTACCTGGCGATGACCCTGCGCTTCGTCGACCGGGGCCCGCCGTGAGCTCACACGCCGACGGCCGCGAGCGCCGCGTCGAGGGCGTCGTCGTCGCCGACGTTGCCCGGCACCACCACCTGCACGACGGCGCGCCCGCCCGGCGTGGTCAGGTCCCACACCGACACCCCGGGCAGCACCTGCCCGCGGACCCGCGCCGACACCGCGCCGAGGCCGTCGCGGGCGACCTGGGCCCCGGTGATCCCGCCCTTGGTCACCACGACGTCGACCTGCTCGCGCAGGGCCGCGACCGCTCCGACCACCGCCCGCATCACCGACTCCCCGTGGGCCAGGGTGTCGTGCTCGGCGCGGCGCTCGCGCTCGCTGGCCAGGGCCGCCCAGCCACCGGCGGACAGGTCGGCGGACAGGTCGGCGGCCAGCCGGGCCGCGGTCGCGTCCGGGTCGGCGAGTGCGTCGTCGGTGCCGACCACCACCGGTGCACCGCGCCCGGCCGAGGCGTGCGCGAGCTGGCGGCCCGCGGCGGCGGTGTGCGAGCCGCACACCAGCAGCGTGCGGCCCGGTCCGGCGACGGGGGCCTCGAGCAGGCCGTCGCTGCTCACCCGGCACACCGCGGCGGCCAGCGGCGCCCCGCCGCGCGCGACGATCTCGCGGGTCGCCCACGCGCCGCGCAGGGCGTCGGCGATGCGGGCGACGTCGGTGTCGTCGTGCACGTCGGGCAGCACCACGTCGGTGTCCCCGGCGGCGGTCAGCACCCCGGCGAGCGCGCCGGAGCGCACGTCGTCGATGCCGACCGTGACCGGTGTGCGCGCCGACTTCTCCCGGACGTAGCCGGGCAGGTGGCCGTCGCGGTAGCCGAACACCGGGTCGCGGGCGAACTCCGTCTCGTGCGCCGGGAGGATCTCGCCGCCGACGCGGACCCGGTGCGTGCCGTCGACGGTCGTGCGCCCGCCGCCGGGGAAGGCGGGGACGAACAGCACCGGCGCGTCCGGATCGACGGCGTCGCACTCGGCGAACACGTGCCCGCGCAGCGTCGAGTCGCCCCGCAGCACCAGCCGGACCCGCTCGCCGAGCCGCCCGCCCGCGACCTCGGCGTCCGCGCGGATCCCCGACACCAGCGCGACGGCGGCCTGCTCGTCGAGTGCGCGGGTGTTGGTCAGCAGGTACACCGCGTCGGCCCGGCGCAGGGCGTCGGTGAGCACGTCGGCGTCCCACCGGAGCAGGACCTCCACCCCGGTCGCGGACTGCGTGCCGGTCGGGTCGTCGTCGCAGACGAGGATCTTCACCGCTCCCGCCCCGGGGTGTCGAGCAGCGCGTCGGCGCGGGTGCGGAACAGCGCGGTGCCCCACATCATCGCCGCGGCGAGGAAGGCGAGCACCCCCAGCGAGACGACGCCCCAGGTCCCGGCCCCGGTCGGGACGGCCTCGTTGATCGCGGTCCGCATGATCGGCGCGACGAAGCCGCCGAGGTTGCCGATCGAGTTGATCAGGCCGATGCCGGTGGCCGCCGCGGCCCCGGTGAGGAACGCCGTCGGGAACGACCAGCTGATCGGCCCGGCGCACAGGAACGCCGACACCGCGACGGTGATCGCGACGATGCCCAGCAGCGCCTGCCCGTTCGCCCCGGCCCAGGCCGAGGCGAGGATCGCGGCGCCGGTCAGGAGGAAGGCGATGGCGCCCCAGTGGCGGCGCCGCGCGACGGTGTCGGCGTGTCGGCCGACGACGTAGCAGAACACCAGGCCGACCGCCCAGGGGATCGCGGCGACGAGCCCGACCTGCCAGCCGACGTCGCGCCCGAGCAGGCCCGCGACCTGCTGGGGCAGGTAGAACGTGGTGCCGTAGACGGCCACCTGCAGGCAGAAGTAGATGACGGTGAAGTACCAGACCTTGCCGTTGAGCATCGCCGGGACGATCCCGCGCGGGCCGTCGGCGTCGCGCACGGTGTCCTCGTGCGCCATGACCTCGCGCATCGCGGCCTTCTCCCGCTCGTCGAGCCAGGTCGCCTTCTGCGGGGAGTCGGTCAGCAGGAAGTACGCGGCCACCCCGGCGATGATCGCCATGACGCCCTCGACGAAGAACATGACCTGCCAGCCGTGCCAGGGCGTGAGGGTGTCGCCGAAGCTGATCAGCCCGCCCGACAGCGGCGCACCGAGCATCTGGCTGAACGGCTGGGCCAGGTAGAAGATCGCGAACATCTGCACGCGCTTCTTGTTCGGGAACCACTGCGACAGGAACATGATCACGCCGGGGAACAGCCCGGCCTCGGTGACGCCGAGCAGGAACCGCAGGATCACGAACATCGTGTCGTTCGTGGTGAACGCGAACGCGCTCGCGACCACACCCCAGGTCACCGCGATCCGGGCCAGCCAGAACCGGGCGCCGAACCGGTCGAGCAGCAGGTTGCTGGGGATCTCGAAGATCGCGTAGCCGATGAAGAAGATGCCCGCGCCCAGGGCGAACGCCCCGGCGCTGATGCCGCGGTCGACCTGCAGCCCCTCCTCGGCGAAGCCGACGTTGGTGCGGTCCAGGAACGCGACGAAGTACAGGATCACCAGCATCGGCATGAGCCGGGTGGTGGCCTTGCGGATGCCGGACGCGAGGTGCGGGCTGTCGAGCAGCGCGCGCGGCGTGCGGTCGCCGGTGGTGGGTTCCACGATCTCCCCTTCGAGGTCGTGTGCGGGCGGACGGGTCAGAGGACCAGCACGAGGCCGATCGCGACGAGGACGAGGCCGATCGCGAGGAACGCGACGCGCGACCACGACCAGCCGGGGAACGGTTCACGGGGCACGCGGGCTCCTAGTGCATGTAGAGGCCGCCGTCGACGTTCAGGGTCTGGCCCGTCACGAAGCCGGAGTCGGGCCCGATGAGGTACGCGGCGGCGGCGGCGACGTCGTGCGGGGTGCCGATGCGCGACACGACGCCGTCGGCGGCCATGGCCGCCTTGCGCTCGGGCGAGAGGGTGCCGCCCATGATGTCGGTGTCGATCGGGCCGGGGGCGATCACGTTCGCGGTGATCCCGTGCGGGCCCAGCTCACGGGCGACCGAGCGGATGAAGCCCTGGATGCCGGCCTTCGCCGCGGAGTAGGGGGTCTTGGAGTAGGTGCCGCCGCCGCGCTGGGCGGAGACCGAGGAGATGCCCACGATGCGTCCGACGCCGTGGGCGACCAGGCTGCGGGCGACCCGCTGGGTGACCCAGTGGGTGCCGTCGAGGTTCACGGCCACGATCCGGCGCCACTCCTGCGCGTCGACGTCGAGGTAGGGGACCGGGGAGGCGACCCCGGCGAATGCGACCAGCGCGACCAGCTGCGGCAGCTGCTGCTCCAGCGCGTCCACCGCGGCGACGGCGGCCTCGCGGTCGGCGACGTCGGCGCCGACGCCCGCGGCGCGCACCCCGTGCCGCTCGGCGATCGCGGCCGCGGTCGCCGCGGCCGCGTCGCCGTCGATGTCGATCAGCCCGACGTGCCAGCCGGCCGCGGCGAGGTGGTCGGCCGCGTAGCGCCCGATCCCGCGCGGGGAGCCCGCCCCGGTGAGGATCACGGTCCGTTCGGTGGGGAACCCGGTCATCGGTCGTCCTCCTTCCCGAGCGGGGCCGGGCCCAGCTCGTCGATCAGCTGCGCCATCCGCGCGTAGGCCTTGTTGCGGTACGCGACGAGCTCGGGCACCCGCTCGGCGGGGACGTCGAGGAACCCGCCACCGGACTTGGTGCCCAGCCGGCCGTTCTCGACGTGCTCGGCCAGCGCCCGCGGGGTGGCGAAGCGCTCGGGCCAGCGGCCCTGCAGCGACTCGAAGCAGAACCGGTAGACGTCCAGGCCCGCCATGTCGGCGATCGCGAACGGGCCGAAGAACGGCAGCCGGAACCCGAAGGTGGTCCGGACGATCGTGTCGACGTCCTCCGCGCTCGCGACGCCCTCGTCGACGAGCTGGGACGCCTCGGAGAACAGCGCGTACTGCAGACGGTTGAGGACGAAGCCGTCGGCGTCGGAGATGCGCGCGGGCTGCTTGCCGACCGCGCGCACCAGCTCCTCGACGCCGGGCAGGATCGCCGGGTCGGTGCCGGCGTGCGCGATGACCTCGACGCCGGGGATGAACGGCGCGGGGTTGGAGAAGTGCACGCCCAGGAACCGCTCCGGCCGCTGGACGGCCTCGGCGATCCGCCCGATGAGGATGGTGGAGGTGTTGGACCCGATGACGGTGTCCGGCGCGGCGGCGGCGGAGACCCGGCGCAGCACCTCGTGCTTGATCCCGATCTTCTCCGGCACCGCCTCCTCGACGAAGTCGGCGCCCTCGACGGCGGCCTCGAACGACTCCGCGGCGTGCACGCGCCCGGCGATCGTGTCGGGGGCGTGGGCGGGGAACAGGTCCTCGGCGGCGAAGGCGCGGGCCTCCGCGACGAGCCGGTCGAGGTTGGCGCGGGTGGTGTCGGCGTCGACGTCGGCGATGCGGACCTCGGCCCCGGCCAGGGCCAGGACCTGGGCGATCCCGCCGCCCATGTAGCCGCTGCCGATCACCGCGACGGTGCGTCCCTCGAGGGTCATGAACGGTCCTTCCGGGTGGTGGCGAGCAGGCCGCGCAGGTAGTCGCGGTTGGTGGCGCAGACGCCGAGCGAGTCGCCGCCGTACTGCTCCATCAGGAACGGCCCGCGGAAGCCGAGCTCGACGGCGTCGCGCACGACCTGGCGGTAGTTGATGAGCCCGAGCTCCATCGAGGTCGGCGTGGAGCTGAACCACGAGCCGTCGCCGGCCTCGTCGCGGGCGTAGTTCTTCACGTGCCAGTACTTCGCGTACGGCAGCGTCCTGGCGTGCATCTCGCGCCAGTCCTCGATGGGGCGGTGCAGCCGCACGAGGTTGCCGATGTCGGGGTTGAGCCCGACGTTGTCGAGCCCGATCTCCTGCACCAGCGCCACGGCGGAGTCGGCGGTGCCGAGGTAGGTGTCCTCGTACATCTCCAGCGCCATCGGCAGGCCGACCGACGCCGCGTGCTCGCCGAGCTCGCGCAGCCGCGCGACGGCGGTGGCCCGGGTCGCGGCGTCGTCGGGGTCCTTCCAGCCGGGCGCGGTCCAGAACCACAGCGCCTTCTTCTGCGCCTCGGAGAACGGGTGGTGCAGGCCGGTGGAGAACACCGTCATGCCCAGCTCGGCGGCCGCGTCGATGGTGCGGTGGGCGTAGTCGAGGTTGCGCTGTTCGCGGCCGGGCTGCAGCACGCTCTGGCGCTGCACGTGCACCGAGATCATCGCGACGCCGTGCTGCGTCGCGATCGCGCGCAGCTCCTCGCGGCGCGAGGGCTCCAGGTCGGCGGGCCGGATGTGGGAGTCGGCGATCTCCAGCTCGGTGAACCCGAGGGCGGCGACCTGGGCGAACACGTCGTCCCAGCGCTCGGCGGGGGCGTCGTGCAGCGCGACCCCGTCGGGTCCCACGGGGGCGAACCCGTGCATGCAGACGGCGATCGGCCAGTCCTCCGGTGCGGGGACCGGGGGCGTGGTGGGCATGGCGGCTCCTTCGGTGCGCATGCGATCTTGGATAGATCCTATAGGATTCTCGGGCGAGGTCAACCGTTCGGGCGATGTCGATCGGGACGGGCGGGTCAGGCCCCGCGCTCGAAGCGCAGCGAGCGCTCGCGCACGTTGTCGAGGTGGCGGCGCAGCGCGGCCACCGGCTCGTCCACGCCGCCGGAGGCGAACGCGTCGACGACGCCGCCGTGCTCCGCGACCGCCTCCTCGACGTCGGGGACGCCCTGCAGCGCGGTCTGGCGCATCCGGTGCACCTGGGCGCCGAGGGTCTCCGACATCTGCACGAGATAGCGGTTGCGGGCGTGGTGGAGCACGACGTCGTGGAACTCGGTGTCGGCGGCGAAGTACTCCGCGGTCAGCGACGGGTCGACCCGGCCCTGCGCGAGTGCGGCGGCCACGCGCTCGCCGGCCGCGGCGTGGCGGGCGTGCGCGGACCGCAGGTCGGCGAGCATGTCCGGGGTCGCGGGGGCGGCCATGCGCGCGGCGGTGGTCTCCAGCATCAGCCGGGCGTCGAAGAGCTCGGCGAGCTGGTCGGCGGCCAGCGGCGGCGCGACCCGGTAGCCCTTGAGCGCCTCGCGGGTCACCAGGCCGGTCCGCTCCAGCTGGACCATGGCCTCGCGCACCGGGGTGGGGGAGACGTCGAGGTCGCGCGCGATGGTGTCGATGCCCAGCCGCGTGCCCGGCTCGAGCCCGCCGGAGAGCAGCAGCTCGAGGATGCGCTCGTAGACGTGGTCGCGCAGGCCGCGGCGCTCGATCCCGCCGCGCAGCCCCGGGGTGCTGGCACTCATCGGGCTCCCTCCAGGTCGGCGACCTCGTCGAGGATCGCGGCGACGGCGCGCGGGTCGTGGGCGAAGCGGCCCAGGAACATGCCGTCGACGCCGTCGGCGATGCGGGGCAGCAGGCCCGGCCCGGCGCTCCCACCGTAGATCACCGCGGCGCCCGGGAGTCCCGCGACGTGCGCACGCAACGCCGACCCGACCGCGCTGACGTGCGCGGCCGGGGCCGGTTCGGGGGCGCCGATCGCCCAGACGGGCTCGTAGGCGACGACGACCGGACCCGTGTGCCCGGCCGCGAGTGCCGGGGCGAGCGCGTGGTCGACCTGGGCCCGCACGGCGTCGGCGGCCCGCCCCGCCCCGGACCGGTCGGTCTCGCCGACGCACAGGACCGGGGTGAGGCCGTTGCGCAGCGCGGCGAGCGTCTTCGCGGCGACGACGTCGTCGGTCTCGCCGAAGTGGGCCCGGCGCTCGGCGTGCCCGACCTCGGCCAGCGTGGCTCCCACCTCGACCAGGACGGGCGCGGTGACCTCCCCGGTCCACGGGCCGTCGTCGTGCACGGCCACGTCCTGGGCGCCGACGGCGATCCCGGCCGGGCGGGCGATCTCCACGGCCGCGGGGATGGACGGGAACTGGGGGAGCGCGAACAGCGTCGCCGCCCCGGAGGCGACGGCCCGGTGCCCGGCGGCGATCGCCGCGACCGCGCGCAGCCAGTCGCAGGTGCGGGCGTGGCCGAGGTAGGTCTTGAGGCTCGACCCGATCAGCACAGGTGCTCCCCGGCCGTGCGCACGACCAGCGCGAACGACACCGCGCCCGGGTCGGGGGTGCCGACGCTGCGCTCGCCGTGGGCCCGCGCCCGGCCCAGGCGGGCCGCGAGCCGCGCGGTGTCCTCGGCGGCCCGCCCGGCGGCGTCGGCGGCGGCGGCCCAGGCGAGCGGCAGGTCCTCGCCCGCGCCGACGCGCTCGTCGAGGACGGTGGCGAACGGGACGAGGGCGTCGACCATGGTCTTGTCCCCGACGGCGGCCCCGCCCGCGGCGGCGACGGCCCGCTCGGCGGCGCGGACCGCGGCGGCGACGGCGGCCTCGTCCGGGGTGGCGGTGTCACCGAGCGCGGTGCCGAGCGCGTCGAGCAGGGCGGCCCAGATCGCCCCGGAGGTGCCGCCCGCGCGGTCGCCCCAGGCGTCGGCGGCGTGGCGGAGCACGGTCCCGGCGCCCGCGCCGCGGGCGGCGGCCTCCGCGGCGGCCTCCCGGGCGGCGCGTCCGCCGCGCTGCATGCCGATACCGTGGTCGCCGTCGCCCGCGACGCGGTCGAGCCGCCCGAGCCGGTCGGCCTCGGCGTCGAGCACCGCGGCGACCGCGTCGAACGCGGCGGCGACCCGCGCACCGCAGGCCCGCGACCCCGGAGATCCCTCGGTCACCGCGGCCGGCGCGCCGGCCGCGGTGACCTGCGGTGCGGCGGCGGTGCCGTGGTGCCCGGCGACCGACCCGCGGCGGAACGCGGGGGTGTCGCACGGGGCGGTCCACAGCCGCTCCAGCTCGCCGGGGCCGTCGTCGAGCCAGAGCAGGGTCAGCGAGGCCCCCGCCATGTCGAAGCTGGTGCAGAACTCGCCGACCTCGGGGTCGACGACGGTGAGCCCGGCCTCGCCGAGCAGCCGGTGCACGGCGCCGTAGACGACGTAGAGCTCCTCGTACTTGACCGAGCCGAGGCCGTTGAGGATCGGGACGACGCGGTCACCGGCCCCGGCGGGCCGCTCGGCGAGCAGGCCGCGGACCAGCAGCTCGGCGAGCCCGGCCGCGGTGGGCACGTCGGTCTCGTCGATGCCCGGCTCGCCGTGGATGCCCAGCCCGACCGCCATCCGCCCGTCCGGCACGGTGAACAGCGGGGAGCCCGCGCCGGGCAGGGTGCAGCCGTCGAAGGCGACGCCCAGCGACCGGGTCCGCTCGTTGGCCAGCCGGGCGACGCGCTCGACGCCGTCGAGGTCGTAGCCCGCCTCGCAGGCCGCACCGGCGACCTTGAACACGCACAGGTCCCCGGCGATCCCGCGGCGCAGTGCGGGGTCGGCGGCGCTGGAGACGTCGTCGGTGACCACCACGGTGCGGCAGTCCACCCCGGCCTCGCGCAGCCGGGCCTGGGCGGCGTCGAAGTTCAGGACGTCGCCGGCGTAGTTGCCGTAGGACATCAGCACCCCGCGGCCCCGGTCCGCCGCGGCGGCGACGGAGTGGACCTGCTGGGTCGAGGGCGAGGCGAACAGGTTGCCCATCGCCGCGCCGTGCGCGAGCCCCGGACCGACGAGCCCGGCGAAGGCGGGGTAGTGCCCGGACCCGCCGCCGACGACCAGCGACACCGTCGGCCGGTCGGCCTCGGTCGAGCGCACCACCCCGCCCGGTACGGCCCGCAGCCAGCGCGCGGAGGCCGCGGCGAGCCCGGTGGTCATCTCTGCGGCGAAGTCGTCCGGGTCGTTGAACAGGCGCGT
Source organism: Pseudonocardia spirodelae (assembly GCF_037727765.1). Classification (NCBI taxonomy): domain Bacteria; kingdom Bacillati; phylum Actinomycetota; class Actinomycetes; order Pseudonocardiales; family Pseudonocardiaceae; genus Pseudonocardia; species Pseudonocardia spirodelae. Next base: position 86,343 of record NZ_JBBJUP010000021.1, read on the forward strand.
CATCGCGGTCCCCTCGTCCTGGCGGTGCGGATCTCATCGATCCTATAGGAAGTAGGACGGCGGCGACCAGGCCCGGCGGGCGCCCCCGCGTTTCACCGGCGTCACACGGGCCGCACGGTGGGATGGCTCGGTGAGCACGTCTGCCTCCACCGGCCCGGACCCGATCACCCCCGCCCGCGACGCGGAGCGGCTCGAGCGTGCGGTGCTCGAGGTGAAGCGGGTGATCGTCGGCCAGGACCGGCTGGTCGAGCGGATGCTCGTCGGGCTGCTCGCCAAGGGGCACCTGCTGCTGGAGGGCGTGCCCGGCGTCGCGAAGACCCTGGCCGTCGAGACCTTCGCCCGGGTGGTCGGCGGCAGCTTCTCCCGCCTGCAGTTCACCCCCGACCTGGTGCCCGCCGACATCCTCGGCACCCGGATCTACCGGCAGGGCCGCGAGGAGTTCGACGTCGAGCTGGGCCCGGTCGTCGCGAACTTCGTGCTCGCCGACGAGATCAACCGCGCCCCGGCCAAGGTGCAGTCCGCGATGCTCGAGGTGATGGCCGAGCGCAAGCTGTCCCTCGCCGGGCGCGACCACCCGATGCCCGACCCGTTCCTGGTGCTCGCCACCCAGAACCCGATCGAGAACGAGGGCGTCTACCCGCTGCCCGAGGCGCAGCGCGACCGCTTCCTGTTCAAGCTGATCATCGAGTACCCGGGCGTCGAGGAGGAGCGGGAGATCATCTACCGGATGGGGTCGACCCCGCCGGAGGCCGCCCAGGTTCTCACCCCCGACGAGCTGGTCCGCCTGCAGCGCACCGCCGCGGACGTGTTCGTGCACCACGCGCTCGTCGACTACGTCGTGCGCCTGGTCGTCGCCACCCGGCTGCCCGGCGAGCACGGCCTGTCCGACGTGGCGTCCTGGATCGCCTACGGCGCCTCGCCGCGCGCCTCGCTGGGCATCGTCTCCGCGGCCCGCGCGCTGGCCCTGGTCCGCGGCCGGGACTACGTGCTGCCCCAGGACGTCCTGGAGGTCGCGCCGGACGTGCTGCGCCACCGCCTGGTCCTGTCCTACGACGCGATCGCCGACCAGGTGCCGGTCGACCACATCGTCGGCCGGGTCCTGCAGGCCGTGCCGCTGCCGCAGGTCAGCGCCCGGCCGGGCACCGTGCCCGAGCCCGCCGCGTGGCCGCCCGCCCCGGGCGCGCCCGCGCCGCACGGCACCGCCGCCCCGCAGCCGGGCCCGGCAGGTGGCCCGGCGTGACCGGACCGGGGACCGGCCCGGAGCGCGGCGCCGCCCCCGCCGGGTCCGCCGACCTGGTCCGGCTCGAGGCGTCGCTGCGGACCCTGGAGCTCACCGTCCGGCGCCGGCTGGACGGGCTGCTGCAGGGCAACCACGTGGGCCTGCTGCCCGGCCCGGGCACCGAGCCCGGCGACGCGCGGCCCTACCAGCCCGGCGACGACGTCCGCCGGATGGACTGGTCGGTCACCGCCCGCACCACCGCGCCGCACGTGCGCGAGACCGTCGCCGACCGCGAGCTGGAGACGTGGGCGGTGGTCGACCTGTCGCGCAGCATCGACTACGGCACCGCCGCCACCGACAAGCGCCACCTCGCGCTGGCCGCGCTGACCGCTGTCGCCCAGCTGACGGCCGGCGGCGGGAACCGGCTCGGCGCGGTCGTCGCGAACGGGGCGATGACGCTGCGCCTGCCCGCGCGCGGCGGCCTCGCGCACGCCCGCGGCCTGGTCCGCAGGGTCGCCACCGCGCCACCGGCGCCGGAGGGCGTCCGCGGTGACCTCGCCGCCGCGCTCGACGAGCTGCGCCGCCCGCCGCGCCGGCGCGGGCTGGTCGCGGTGGTGTCGGACTTCCTCGGTGAACCGGTGTGGGAGCGGTCGCTGCGCGCGCTCTCGGCCCGCCACGAGCTGCTCGCGGTCGAGCTGCTCGACCCCCGCGAGCTGGACCTGCCCGACGTCGGCACCGTCGTGCTGGCCGACCCCGAGACCGGCCGCCAGCGGGAGGTCGAGACGACCCCGCTGCTGCGCCGCGAGTTCGCCGCCGCCGCGTCGGCGCACCGCGACCGGGTCGCTGCGGCGCTGCGGCGCTGCGGGGCCGGGCACCTGACGCTGCGCACCGACTCGGACTGGGTGTCCGACATCGTCCGGTTCGCGGTGGCGCGCAAGCACGCCGCCGGGCCGCGCGTCCCCCGGAGGCCGGCATGAACTTCGCGTCCCCGTGGTGGCTGCTGGGGCTGCTGGTCGTCGCCGCGCTGGTCGTCGCCTACGTGTGGCTGCTGCGCCGGCGCCGCCGCGACGTCGTGCGCTTCACCAACCTGGAGCTGCTGGAGTCCGTCGCGCCGAGGCGGCCCGGCCGGTGGCGCCACCTGCCCGCGATCGGGCTGATCGCGGCGCTGGCGGTGCTGACCGTGGCGCTGGCCGGGCCGCAGGCCATGGCCAAGGTGCCGCGCAACCGCGCCACCGTCATGCTCGTCATCGACGTGTCGCTGTCGATGAAGGCCACCGACGTCGCCCCGACCCGGCTCGCCGCGGCGCAGGCCGCGGCCAAGCAGTTCGCCGACCAGCTGACCCCGGGCGTCAACCTCGGGCTGGTGTCCTTCGCCGGGACGGCCGCGGTGCTGGTCTCGCCGACGACCGACCGCAACTCGGTCAAGAACGGCGTGGACAACCTGCAGCTCGCCGAGTCCACCGCGACCGGCGAGGCGATCTTCACCGCGATGCAGTCGATCGACACGTTCTCCCGCTCCCTGCAGGGCGGCCCGGACGCGGCGGGCGTGCCGCCGCCGTCGCGGATCGTGCTGCTCTCCGACGGCACCCAGACCGTGCCCGGGCCGGACGGGGAGAACGACCCGCGCGGCTCGTTCACCGCCGCGGCCGAGGCGAAGACGCGCGGCATCCCCGTGTCGACGATCTCCTTCGGCACGAGCTACGGCACGATCGAGCTCGACGGCGGGCGCACCCCGGTCGCCGTCGACGACGCCTCGATGGAGCGCATCGCCCAGCTCTCGGGCGGGCGGTTCTTCACCGCCGCCACCGAGTCCGAGCTGCGCGCGGTGTACTCCGACCTGTCCGAGGAGCTCGGCTACGAGGAACGCGAGGTCGACGCGAGCCGGCCGTGGATGGTGGGCGGGTTCGTGCTGCTGATCGGCGGGCTCGGGGCGGGGATCCTGCTCGGCCGCCGCCTGCCGTGACCCGGCGCGTCGTGAGGGTGATCTCCGCGCCGCGGTACCGGCGGGTAGTGCGTTAGGTTCACCCCTCGTGGGACGCAGCGTGCTCGTGACCGGAGGAAACCGCGGCATCGGACTGGCGATCGCGAGAGCGTTCGCCGCCGAGGGGGACAAGGTGGCGGTGACCTACCGCTCCGGCAAGGACGACGTCCCCGCCGACCTGCTGCCGGTGCACTGCGACGTCACCGACGCCGACTCCGTCGACGCCGCCTTCTCCGAGGCCGAGGCCGCGCACGGCCCGGTCGAGGTCCTCGTCTCCAACGCCGGCATCACCGACGACGGCCTGCTCATGCGGATGGGGGAGGAGTCGTTCACCAAGGTCGTCGACGCCAACCTGACCGCCGCCTACCGGGTCGCCAAGCGCGCCTCGCGCGGGATGCTCAAGGCCAAGAAGGGCCGGATGATCTTCGTGTCGTCGGTCGTCGGCCTCAGCGGGTCCGCCGGGCAGGTCAACTACGCCGCCTCGAAGTCCGGGCTGGTCGGGCTGGCCCGCTCGGTCGCCCGCGAGCTCGGCAGCCGCGGCATCACCGCGAACGTCGTCGCGCCGGGGTTCGTCGACACCGACATGACCCGGGCGCTGCCGGAGAAGCGGCGCGAGGAGATCCTCGGGACCATCCCGCTGTCGCGCTACGCCGACGCCGACGAGATCGCCTCGGTCGTCACCTTCCTCGCCTCCCCGGGCGCCGGCTACGTCACCGGGGCGATCGTCCCGGTCGACGGCGGCCTGGGCATGGGCCACTAGCCACGGGCCACCGGCCCACACCGCGCAGGAACTTCGAAAGGACGTCATGGGACTGCTCGACGGCAAGCGGCTGCTGATCACCGGTGTGATCACCGACGCCTCGCTCGCCTTCCACTCCGCCAAGATCGCCCAGGAGCAGGGCGCCGAGGTCGTGCTCACCGGGTTCGGCCGGATGCGCCTGGTCGAGCGGATCGCGCAGCGGCTGCCGAAGCCCGCCCCGGTCGTCGAGCTGGACGTGTCCGACCAGGAGCAGCTCGACTCGCTCGTCGAGCGGATCACCCCGCACCTGGGCGAGGAGCCGCGCCTGGACGGCGTGCTGCACTCGATCGGGTTCGCCCCGGCGGGCGCCCTGGGCGAGGGCGCGTTCCTCACCGCGCAGTGGGAGGACGTCGCCACGACCATCCAGGTCAGCGCGTACTCGCTGAAGTCCCTGGCGATGGCGTGCAAGCCGCTGCTCGGGCCGGGCAGCTCCATCGTCGGCATGGACTTCGACAACCGCCAGGCCTGGCCCGCCTACGACTGGATGGGCGTCGCCAAGTCCGCGCTGGAGTCGGTGACCCGCTACCTGGCCCGCGACCTGGGGCGCGACGGCATCCGGGTCAACCTCGTCGCCGCGGGCCCGGTGCGCACGATGGCCGCCCGCTCCATCCCCGGCTTCGCCGCCTTCGAGGACGTCTGGGACAAGCGCGCCCCGCTGGGCTGGGACATGAACGACCCGGTGCCGGTCGCGAAGACGGTGTGCGCGGCGCTGTCGGACTGGATGCCCACCACCACCGGGTCGATGATCATGGCCGACGGCGGGGTGCACGCGGTCGGAGTGTGACGCCGGTCGGCGCGCCGGGACGGCGGCGTCGATAATCGGGCCCGTGCCCGAACAGTTCGACGCCATCCTCCTGCTCAGCTTCGGCGGCCCCGAGGCCCCCGACGAGGTCCGCCCGTTCCTGGAGAACGTGACCCGGGGCCGTGGGGTGCCGCCGGAGCGCCTCGACGCCGTCGAGGAGCACTACCAGCACTTCGGTGGCGTCTCGCCGATCAACGCCCGCAACCGCGAGCTGGTCGAGGCGATCGCGTCGCGCACCGAGCTGCCGGTGTACTTCGGCAACCGCAACTGGCGCCCGTTCGCCGAGGACACCGTCCGCGAGATGGCGGCCGACGGGGTCCGGCGCGCGCTGGTGTTCGCGACCAGCGCCTACGGCGGCTACTCGGCGTGCCGCCAGTACCACGAGGACATCGCCCGGGCCCGGGACGCGGTCGGCGACGGCGCGCCGGAGCTGGTCAAGCTGCGCCACTTCCACGACCACCCGGACTTCGTGCGCGCCAACGCCGACGCCGTGCGCGCCGCGCTGGCCCGGCTGCCCGAGGAGCAGCGCGCCGCGGCCCGGCTGGTGTTCACCGCGCACTCCGTGCCGAACTCCGCGGACGCCGCCGCCGGCACCCCCGCCGACGGCGGGCACCGCTACTCCCGCCAGGTCGGTGAGGCCGCCGCGCTGGTCGCCGCCGAGGTGGGCGTCGACGACTTCGACGTCGTCTGGCAGTCGCGCTCGGGGCCGCCGCAGGTGCCGTGGCTCGAGCCCGACATCGTCGACCACCTCGACGACCTGCACGCGAAGGGGGTCGGCGCGGTCGTCGTCGCGCCGGTCGGGTTCGTGTCCGACCACGTCGAGGTGATCTGGGACCTGGACAACGAGGCCGCCGAGCGCGCGGCCGAGCACGGGATGGCCTTCGCCCGCGCGGCCACCGCCGGTCCGGACCCGCGCTTCGCCGACATGGTGATCGAGCTCGTGCGCGAGCACACCGGTGACGTCACGGCGCGGCGGTTGGGCACCGTCCCGGCGGCGGGGTGCACCCGCAACGGTGCGCCGTGCGCCGTCGACTGCTGCGTGCCGCAGCGCCGCCCGACCCGGACGAGCTGACCCGCTCGCGCCGGCGTCGCGGTCACGGAGGCAGCGCGCCCGATGTCTACAGTCCGGTAACCGTTCGTCCGGATTGTTGCGGTTCGTCCCCGAATGGGGTGAGGTTCCGCACCATGTCTTCCGTACCGACCACGGCACCGTCGCAACCCGGCGTGCTCGAGAGCATCGAGAACTCCATCAACGCGGTGTTCGACCCCATCTCGACCGGGTTGTCGAACATCGTCTTCTACGAGGTGACGGTCCTCGGCGCCGACTTCCCGCTCATCGTCGGCTGGCTGATCCTGGCCGGGGTGCTGTTCACGCTGTACTTCGGCTTCGTCCAGTTCCGCAGCATCGCCCTCGCCCTGCGCATCGTCCGCGGCCGCTACACCCGGCGCGACGAGCCGGGCGAGATCACCCACTTCCAGGCCCTGGCCTCGGCGCTCTCGGGGACCGTCGGCCTGGGCAACATCGCGGGCGTCGGCGTCGCGGTGACGATCGGTGGTCCCGGCGCGACGTTCTGGATGATCGTCGCCGGGCTGCTGAGCATGGCGACGAAGTTCGTGGAGTGCACCCTCGGCGTGAAGTACCGCGAGGTGCACGCCGACGGCACCGTGTCCGGCGGTCCGATGCACTACCTGCGGATCGGTGTCGCCGAGCGCGTCCCCAACGCGTTCGGCCGCGGCCTGGGCAAGGTCCTGGCCGCCGGTGCCGCGGTGATGATCCTGTTCTTCGGCGTCGCCGGCGGGAACATGTTCCAGGCCAACCAGACCTTCGCCCAGCTGCGCAACGTGACCGGCGGGGAGACCGGGCTGCTCGGCAGCGGCGGCGCGGCGTTCGTCTTCGGCCTGCTGCTGGCCGCCCTGGTCGGGGCGGTCGTGTTCGGCGGGATCAGGTCCGTCGGCGCGGTCACCGGCCGCCTCGTCCCGGCGATGGCGATCGTCTACGTGGCCGCCTGTCTGATCGTGATCGCGGTGAACATCACCCAGGTGCCGACGGCGGTCGGGCTCATCCTCGCGGGCGCCTTCTCGCCCGAGGGCGTGGTGGGCGGCGTGCTCGGCGCGATGATCGTCGGTTTCCAGCGGGCGGCCTTCTCGAACGAGGCGGGCCTCGGGTCCTCGCCGATCGCCCACTCGGCGGTGCGGACGAAGAACCCCGCGACCGAGGGGTACGTGGCGCTGATCGAGCCGTTCGTCGACACCGTGGTCATCTGCACGATGACCGCGCTGACGATCGTCATCGCCGGGACGCCGTTCTGGCAGCAGGCGCAGGCGACGGCGTTCGCCACCGACGGCGCCGAGGTGGCCGACGGCGTGCTGGTCACCTCCGACGCGTTCGCGACGGTGCTGCCGTGGTTCCCGTACGTGCTCGCCGTCGCGGTGTTCCTGTTCGCGGTCTCGACGATCATCACCTGGGGCTACTACGGCCAGAAGGCGTGGACCTACCTGTTCGGCAAGAACACCCTGTCCGAGCGGGTCTACCAGGCGGTCTTCTGCTTCTTCGTGATCGTCGGCTCGGTGCTGACGCTGGGCAGCGTCCTCGACTTCGCCGACGCGGTGCTCTTCCTGCTGGCCGTGTTCAACATCATGGGCCTCTACGTGCTCGCCCCGGTGGTGAAGCAGGAGGTGCGCGCGTTCCGGGCGCGGCTCGCCTCCGGCGAGGTCACCGAGGTGGAGCCGTCCGAGCGGGCGATGCTCTGACCCGTCGCGTGGGTCCGGCTCAGAGCCGGGCCCACGCCCGGGCGAGCAGCGCGTAGGACCGCAGACGGTCCTCCAGGGTCGGGGCGACCGTCTCGACGACGAGCTCGTCGGCCTCGACGGCCTCGACGATCGCCGAGAGCCGCTCGGCCACCGCGGTGGGCGTGCCGACGACGCGGGTGCGGATCCGGTCGTCGAGCGCGACGTGCTCGGCCGGGGTCAGCGGCGCGAGCGTGGCCCGCTCCCGCGCGGTGGGGTAGAACATCGGGCCGGTGTCGAGGGCCAGCGCGCGCATCCAGACGTCGTAGCCGGCGCCGAGCGCGGCCGCCTCGTCCTCGGTGGCCGCGGTCAGCGCGGACACCGCGACGGCGACGTGCGGCCGGTCCCGGTAGGGGCCCGGCTCGAACCGCTCCCGGTAGGTGTCGACGGCCTCGAGGACGGTGGTGGGCCGCGCGAAGTAGGCCACGCCCATCGGCAGGCCGTTGCGGGCGGCGTACTCGGCGCTCTCCCCGGCGCTCGCGGCGTGCACCCAGACCTGCGGGGTCACCGCGTCGAGCAGGCCGACGGGGGCGCCCTGCAGGCCGGGTTCCTTGCCGGCGAGCAGGCGCAGCAGCTGGTCGCAGCGCCCGGAGAAGGTGCCCAGTCCGCGCTCGAGCAGGCGGGCCTCGACGTGCGGGCGGTCGTGCTCGACACCGACCGTGCGCGGGGTGCGGGCGGCCACCGACCGGCCGAGCCCCAGGTCGGCGCGGCCGCCGGACAGCGCGGACAGCAGCGTCGCGTCCTCGGCCAGGCGCAGCGGCGGGTGGTAGGCGACGAGCGTGGCCGCGACGCCGAGCCGGATCCGCTCGGTCCGGGCGGCGAGGTGCGCGAGCAGCACCATCGGGCTCGTCGAACCGAGCGCGGGGTTCAGGTGGTGCTCGCCGACCCAGTACCGGAGCATGCCGAGCGACTCGGCGTGCCGCGCCAGCGCGATCGCGTCGGCGACGACGTCGGCGGCGGTTCCGCCGGGCCGGACCGGGCCGAGGTCCAGGCACGACAGCGGGATGGGGGACAGCGTGAGCTCCTGTGACCAGAGGTGCACGGGACTCGCACCGGGTATCCACCCCGGAATGTAGAGGCGGCGGGGGAGGGGGTCAACGCGCCCACGGCGCGTCCAGGTCTCCCGCGACGTGACGGTGGCGACTGCCCGCGCGCACCGCACCGCTGCTCCGGACGGACGCAGCACCAGCCTCCACGGGCGGCTGCGGTGCAGGTCAGCGGATCTGTCCCCGCCGTGGAGCGGTCGGCCGGGGGACCGGAGGGGCCGGACACGGACCCGGCACGGGGGTGAGCCCCCGCCATTGAGGTCAATGCATCGTTGACGCCGGCGTCCCGTCAACGGTACGGCGACCCCCGGCGCCCGGCGGTCCGGTCCTCCGGTGTCATTGAAACGTTGACGCCGTCGTTCCGTCGTCGAAACGACGACACCCCGGGTCTTGACGGCCGGAGACCGGCCGCACGGCGGGTCAGGACCGGCGGGGGCGGGTGGTCAGGCGCTGCAGGCCGTCGACGACGGTGTCGGTCATGTCCTGCGTGCCGCCGTGCCCGGTCCCGTCGAGCAGGTGCAGCTCGCTGCCCGGCCAGGCGCGGTGCAGCCGCCAGGCGATGTCCGGGGGACTGCTGACGTCCTGCAGGCCGTGCACGAGGACGCCCGGGACGCCGGCGAGGCGGGCGGCGCCGGCGAGGAGCCGGCCGTCCGGGAGGAACGCGGCGTGGCGCCAGTAGTGGGTGACGAGCCGGGCGACCTCGAGCCGGAACCGCGGGTCGTCGTAGCGGGGGTCGGGGCGGTGGCCGGGCGCGAGCGAGACGTGGGCGTCCTCCCAGCGGCACCACTCGCGGGCCGCCCGCTCCCGGACGCCGGCGTCGGGATCGGCGAGCATCGCGGCGTAGGCGTCGACGAGCCGGGCGCCCCGCAGCGACGGCGGCACGGCGGCGGCGAAACGCTCCCACTCCCGCGGGAACAGCCGCCCCATGTCCTCGGTGATCCAGCGGACCTCCCGCTGCGAGGTGGTGACGACGGCGGCGAGGACGAGCGCGTCGACCCTGTCCCGGTGGGCATCGGCATAGGCCAGGGCGAGGGTGCTGCCCCACGAGACGCCGAGGACGGTCCAGCTGCGGATCCCCAGCAGCGTGCGGAGCTGCTCGATGTCGGACAGCAGGTGTGCCGTGGTGTTGGTGCGCAGCAGGTCGACGGCGGGATCGGCGGCCGACGGGCGGCTGCGGCCGCAGCCCCGCTGGTCGAACAGCACGATCCGGCAGCGCCGCGGGTCGGCGTAGCGCCGCGCGCCGGTCCCGGCGCCGGAACCGGGCCCGCCGTGCAGGTACAGCACCGGGCGGCCGTCGGGCCGGCCGCAGGACTCCCAGTGGACCGACTGGCCGTCGTCGGTGGTGAGGGTGCCCGCGTCGTGCGGCTCGATGCGCGGGAACAGGCTCACCGGTGGCTCCCGGCGCGTGGGCGGGGTCCGGGGGAGGGTGCGCGCCGCCCCCGCCACCAGGAGACGGCGAGTGCGAGCACGAGCACCGCCGGTACGGCGACGGCGAGCACCCGGTCGGTGCCGACGATCCCGGCCGCGAGCTGCGAGCTCTCGTGCAGCAGCCGCCCGACGGTCAGGCCGGTGCCCGCCCAGGCGACGGCGATCGGGACGGCGACCAGCACGAACGCGCGGGTGCTCAGACCGGTCCCGACCAGGCGCGGGACCAGCGTGCGTACGACCGCGAACCACTGCGACAGCGCCACCGCCGTACGGGGCCGGTGCCCGGCCGCGTCGAGGCAGGCCCGGACCAGCGGCACCGCGCGCGCCCTCGGCGGGACCGATGGGGAGGCCACCGTCCGGCCCCGGCGGAACGCCACGACACGCCCCGCCGCGGCCGCGACGCACACCGACGGCGCGCTCGCCCACCACGGCACCGCCCCGGAGGCGCTCAGGAGCCCGACCGCGACCGGTACCCCGAACCCGGGCAGGACGACCCCGACGAGCAGCGCCGACTCGCACAGCACGAGCACCGTCGCGAGCGCCAGGACCAGCGGGCCCGGGACGGCGGCGAGCAGGTCGAACGGCGTCACCGGGGTCGGTGGGGGAGACGTGGCCGCATGCCCCCAGGGTGACGCACCGGTCCCGGTCAGGTCCCGGGGGCCTGCGGCGGGTGCTCCCACATCGTCGCGCGGAACAGGTCCCAGAACCCGAGCCGGTGGTAGACCGGGCGCCCGTCGTCGCTGGAGATCAGCACCGCGGGCAGCTCCGGGGCCACGGCGCAGGCGGCCGCGGTGACGGCCGCGCCGTACCCGCGTCCGCGGTGCCCGGGCAGCGTCGCGACCCAGTCGAGCTCGACGATCCCGTGGTGGACGGCGGCGCCCGCGGTGGCGACGGGCCGGCCGTCGACGTAGCCGACGACCAGGTGCACCAGGCCGCCGGTGAGCCGGGGGTCGGCGACGGCGGGGCGGCCGACGTCGGCGAGGCCGAAGCCGGCGACGAGGACCCGCTCGAAGTCCTCGGCGGGGGCGTCGGGGACCACGCGGACGGTCAGCCCGGGCGGGACCGGCGGGTACGGGCCCGGCGGGCGGAACATCAGCGGGGGGTGGCCGACCGGGGTCAGGCCGGGCGCGTGGGGGAGCGGGAACAGGGAGAGCAGCACCCACCAGCGCTGCGGCGGGAAGAACCCGGCCGCGGTCCGCAGGACGGTCCCGATGCGGTCGTCGTCGGCGGGGGCGGTGAGGACGACGGCGTTGTCGTAGCCGAAGGGGGACCCGAGGTCGGCGAGCACGGCGCCGGGCACCCGCAGCGAGCGGCCCCCGGTGCGGGCCGCCATCGCGGTGACGCGGTCGGCGTAGGCGTGCACGAAGCGGCGGGCGAGGCTGTCGGAGACGGGGACGAGGTCGTCCCAGCCGTCGGACAGGGGGACGACGGTGTCCATCGGGACAGCTCAGCGCAGCCGGGCGGGGCCCGCCAGGGCCGTTCGGCCGTGTGCCGGGCGGCACCGCGCGGGTGGCGGGCCGGTGGTCACAGCCCGGCCAGCAGCGCGGCCGAGTTGTCCTCCCACGCGTCGTCGATGCGGACGTAGGTCCCGATGGTCGCCAGCGAGCGGTGCCGGGTCTGGTGCGCGATGGCCCGGTCGGACGCCCCGCGCTGGTGGGCGTAGGTGACGTGACCCGCCCGCAGCGAGTGCGCCGACCAGGGGCCGGGACCGATGTCGGCGCGGGCGACGGCGCGCTGCACGATCGCGTTGACCGACTCCGGGTGCAGCGGCCCGTCGGCGACGCGGTTGCCGCGGGTGACCCGGCGCAGCACCGGCCCCTCGGTGATGCCGGCGGCGTCGAGCCAGGCGGTCAGCGCGGTGACCGGGCAGCGGGCGGCGCGCGCGGTGTGCGGCAGGACGACGAGCTCGGGCTCGGTGCCGTAGGGGTTGGTCTTGGAGCGGGGGATCGACAGCACCCTCCCGCGCGGGTGGTCGGCGACGTCGGCGACGGTGAGGGCGGCGAGCTCGGAGCGGCGCAGCGCGGAGAAGAAGCCGACGAGCAGCAGCGCGCGGTCGCGCAGCCCGGCGAGGTCGCCCTCGGCCGGGCGGGTGGTGAACGTGCGGGTGGCCGGGCAGGCGTCGACGACGTCGTCCAGGTCGGGCGGCATCAGCGCGCGGGCCTGCACCGGCGGGGCGCCGTGGGTGCGGCGGATGCCCTCCCAGACGGTGGCGACGCGGCGGGCGTCGCCGGGGTCGGGCAGGTCCCGCATGACGTGCACGAACCGGATCGAGGACAGCCTGCGGCTGATCGTGCCGACCCTGGCCCCCGCGCCGGCGAGCTCGGTGATGTAGCCCGACAGCGCCTCCGGGGCGGCGGGCAGCGGGGTGTGGCCGTGGCGCGCACACCAGGAGCTGAACTCCCGCCAGTCCGAGGCGTAGCCGCGGCGGGTGTTGGGGGCGCGGGCGGCGGCGACGTAGGCGGCCTCCTCGGCGGTGAGCGGGAGGTCGACGCGGGGGGCGAGCAGCTCGGCGGCGGGGACTCCGGCGTGGGCCGGGACGGGTTCCGTCACGGGGGTCAGTCTGCCGCCCCGGGCGCCGCGGCGACGAGCACCACGCCCGCGCCGCTCGCCCCGTCGGGGGGCAGCCTCAGCTCGGCCTCGGGCCGCAGCCCCGCGTCGCGCAGGAGGACGGTCAGCTGCTCGGGCTGCCAGAGGTGGGTCGTCCAGGTCACGGGGACGCCGCCGTAGGCCTCGGTGCGCACGAGGTCGCCGTCGCCGACGTGGGTGGCCAGGACGAGCCGCCCGCCGGGCGCCAGCGCGCGGGCGAAGGAGGCCAGCACCTGCGCCAGCACGTCGCGGGGCAGGTTGAACAGCGACCACCACCCGAGGATCCCCGCGAGCGAGGCGTCGGCCGCGCGCAGCCCGGTCGCGGAGGCGACGGCGAAGCGGCAGTGCGGGTGGAGGCGGCGGGCGTGCGCGATCATGCGGGGCGAGAGGTCCACCCCGGAGGCGTCGACACCCCGTTCCACCAGGTACGCGGTGACCTGGCCGGGCCCGCAGCCGACGTCGAGGACGGGCCCGCGCCCGGCGACGGAGTCGGCGAAGACGTCCATGGCGGCCCGCAGCCACGGATGGCTGCGCACGTCGCCGATGCCGGTGGACACGACCATGTCGACGTAGTTGTCCGCGACACGGTCGTAGGAGTCGCGGACCGCGTCGAGATCGGCGGGGCGGCGGGGCGCGGAGGGGTGCACGGGGCGGACGGTAGGGCCGGCCACCGACAGGAAGGGACGCGCGGGCTCAGCCCGCCCGTCCCGCGGCGTCGCGCAGCGGCCCGGCGACCCAGGACGTGACCTCGGCGGGGGAGCGCAGCCGTACCACCGGCAGGTCCGGACGCCGGTCGGCGAGGTCGGGTACGCGCTCGCGGTACGCGCCGCGGGTCGCGACGGCCCACCGCACGATGTGGTCGCGGTCGTGCAGCACCCCGTGCAGCGGGGGCTCGACGTTGCCGTTCCACAGCTGCTCGCGGTGGCGCCGCCGGCGCGCCGTGCGGCGCACGACGCGCGGGAAGGTGACCGTCCAGAACGGCAGGTCCAGCCAGACGAGCAGGTCGGCGTGGTCGGCGAGGGTCTCGCGGACGGCGCCGTACTGCCACTCGGTGGTCCAGGCCGGCGTGCCGACGAGGTCGGCGACGTCGGCGGTGAACGAGGGCCGCGGCACCCACCCCGGTCCGTGGAACAGGGCGTCGATCTCGGTGTGCGGGGCGTCGACGGCCCGGGCGATGCGGGCCGCGAGGGTGGTCTTGCCCGAGCCCGACACCCCGGCGACGAGGATGCGGCGTGGGCGGGCGGGCAGCGGCTCGTCGTGGCGCAGCACGTGCTCACCGTAGTGCGCTGCCCACCCCGGTCCGGGCGGCGCAGCGGCCGGTGACCGGCGGTGTCGCCGGACCCCCGGGCAGGTGCGGGTGCGTGCCGCGGCGCCGGGCGGCGTGCGCGGCGAGGCCGGTCGCGGCGGCGAGCAGCAGCAGCGGCAGCCCGATCACCCCGGTCGGGACGACGCCGTGCAGCGCGACCCCGGCGGCGACGGCGCCGACGAACACCGCGATCCGGGCCCCGGTGGCCGGGTCCCAGCGCCGCGCGCCGGGTTCGGCGATCCCGGACACCCAGTTCGTCACGGTTCCGGTGAAGTAGTTCGTGGGTGTCCCGGCGGGGCCGACCCGGCGCAGCGCGGCGCCCTGCACGCCCATCGCGCCGGCGGTCACCGCGAGCACCGGGCCGACCGGGAAGGCGTGTCCGGGCCCGCCGAGGACCCAGGCGACGCAGGCCACGGTGAGCACGGCCAGCTCCAGCGCGAGGGTGAGGGCGACCGCGCCGCGCGGGCCGAGGACGCGACCGGCGAGTCCCGCCGTCCTGGTCCCGGCGACGAGCCCGGCCGCGTAGCCCCCCAGGGCGCAGGCGGCGGGGACGAGCGCGGCCGGCGTCCCGGTGCCCGCGCCCAGTCCGAGGGCGACGAGGTTGCCGGTCATGGCACCGGCGACGACGTCGTGGAAGGCGGAGAACACCGCCCCGTCCAGGGATCCGGCCGCGGCGGCGAGCAGGAGCGGTACGGCGGCGAGCGTGCGTGCGGCGTGGTTGTCGCGATCGATGTCGAACACGGCCGCAGCCTCCGGTCCCGACGATCAACGGCGGGCTCAATCCGCGGCAAGGCGCACCCCTTCCCGTTGCACCGCAGCAGGTCCCACTCCGCACCGCCGTCTCGGCAACACGGGATTCTGTGCATTATCCGGTGTTACGCAGGTTCGGTACGAACAAACTGATACAAGGGTTCTGGTTCGTATGCTGCTAACCTCTCACGGTGAACGACACCGTGGTGCGTTGCGGGTACAGCCGTTGCCGGGCCGAGCTCCCGCCGCCGGGGCCGCAGGGCGGGCGTCCGCGCTCGTTCTGCCGCGACACGCGCTGGGAGGGCGGCCGCTCCTGCGCACAGATGGCCCGCACCGAACGGGAGGCGCTGGGCGCGCTCGGGCTCGACACCGGCACCGGCGCGTTCGCCCTGGACGCCGACCGGCTGCGCGAGCACGTCGCCGCCGTCGCCGGGCCGGTCGCGGCGCTGGCGCAGGCGCTCGCCGCGGTGTCCGCCCGTCTCGACGAGGTCGAGCACGACGCGCTCGCCGCCACCGAGGCCGCCCGGTTGGCGGCCGCGGAGTCCGACGCCGCCCGCCGGCGTGCCGACACCGACCGCGACGCGGCCGTGGCCCGGGCCCGCGCCGCCGAGGACGAGGCGGCCGGAGCCCGCACCGAGCGCGACGAGGCCGCCGCCCGGGCCGAGGAGTCCGCGCGCGCCGCCCTGCGGGCGACCGAGGCTCTGGGTGCGGCGCGTCAGCAGGCCGCCGACGCCGTCGCGGCCCGCGACGCCGCCGACGCCGACGCCCGTGCGGCACGGGAGGCGGCCGCCGCCGCGGAGCGGGAGCGCGAGGCCGCGGTCCTGACCTCCCGCGGCGCCGGGCACGATCGCGACACCGCCCGGGAGCAGGCCCGCACCCTGCAGGAGCGGCTCGCGGGCGCGCAGGGGGAGCGGGACACGCTGCGCACCGAGCGGGACCGGGTCCGCGCCGAGGCCGCCGACCTGCGCGAGACCGTCGCCGCACAGCACGGCCGCCTCACCGCCGGGCAGGACGCGCTCGCCGCGGCCCGTGCCGCCGCCGACGAGCTGCGCGAGCGCCACGACGCCCTGACCACGACCGCCGGCGAGGCCCGCGCCCGCGTCGGGGAGCTGACCGCAGCCCTGGACCGGGCCCGGCGCGAGCGCGACGAGCTGCGGGCCGAGCCGGCCCGGCTGCACCCCGAGGACCTGGCCGCGCTCACCACGGCCCTGCGGCCCGGGAGCGGGGCCTAGT
>NZ_JBBJUP010000022.1:0-97696 GCF_037727765.1 Pseudonocardia spirodelae
CACGACGTGCACCGGGCCCCGGGACCGGACCCGGCACCGGTCCCCGGGGTGCCAGCGCTGCGCGGGCGCGACGCGCACCCGCAGCGGGCCGGGGCCCGGGCCGCACACGGTCACGAGGGCGGCGTCGCCGACGAACTCGACGCCCGTCACCTCGCCGGGCGCGCCGTCGTCCGGGCCGTCGTCCGGGCCGTCGTCCGGGCCGTCGGCGGGCAGCAGGTCGAGCTGCTCGGGCCGCAGCACCGCCAGCGCGGGGCCGGCCGCCGCGGTCCCCGGCCGCAGCGGGGCGCGGCCCAGCGCGGTGGTGACCGTCGCGTCGCCGACCCGGGCCGGGAGCAGGACGACGTCGCCGACCAGCCCGGCGACCGCGGCCGAGGCGGGTGCGGCGTAGAGCTCGCGCGGCGTCGCGGTCTGGGCCAGGCGCCCGTCGTGCAGGACGGCGACCCGGTCGCTGACCGCGAGCGCCTCGCGCCGGTCGTGGGTGATGAGCACGCCGGTCGCACCGGCCGCCCGCAGCGCGGCGAGGGTCTCCCCGCGGACCTGCTCGCGCAGGCCGGCGTCGAGTGCGGAGAACGGCTCGTCGAGCAGGACCACGCGCGGCCCGGGTGCCAGCGCCCGGGCCAGCGCGACCCGGCGCCGCTGCCCGCCGGACAGCGCGTGCGGCATCCGGTCGGCCTCACCGGTCAGGCCCACCAGCTCCAGGAGCGCCGCGACCCGCGCCCGGTCCGCGTCCGGGGCGGCCCGCCGCCACCGGCCGGCGCGCCGGCGCAGCCCGAACCCGACGTTGCCCGCGACGGTGAGGTGGGCGAACAGCGCCCCCTCCTGCGGGACGAGGCCGACCCCGCGCCGCTCCGGGGCCAGTGTGGTCACGTCCTCGCCGTCGAGACCGACGGTGCCGGCCCCGGCCGGGTGCAGCCCGGCGACCACCCGCAGCAGGGTCGTCTTCCCGCTGCCCGACGCGCCGAGCACCGAGACCAGTTCTCCGGCGCCGACGTCGAGGTCGACGCCGTGCAGCACGGTCGCGCGGCCGTACCCGGCCCGCAGCCCGCGCACCGTCAGCCCCGTGCCCGCCGTCCCGGCTCCGCCGGTCATCGCCGCCCCCCGCCCGCGTACACCAGCAGCGCCGCCGGCACGCAGGCCAGCACCAGCAGCGCGAGCGCGGCCGGGGCGGCCGCGCCGTGGGCCCCGAGCGAGGTGTGCGCCCACAGCCGGGTCGCCAGGGTGTCGATCCCGGTCGGGCGCAGCATCAGGGTCGCCGGGAGCTCCTTCATCGCGGTGACCGCGACCAGCAGCCCGCCGGTGGCGATGCCCGGCAGTGCCTGCGGCGCGGTGACCGTCCACCAGGTCGTCCACGGCGTACGGCCCAGCGTGCGGGCCACCTCCTCGGCCTCGGGCGGGACCCGCTCCACCGCGCTGCGGGCCGCGCCGAGCGCCTTGGGCAGGAACAGCACGGCGTAGCCGAACACCAGGACGGCGGCGCTCTGGTACAGCGCCGGGACCAGCGCGAGGGACAGGAACACCAGGGCCAGCCCGACGACGACGCCCGGCAGCCCCTGCCCGAGGTAGGCGGCGGACTCGGTCGCGGCGACGGCGCGGGAGCGGTGGCGGGCGGCGAGCACCCCGACCGGCAGCGCCATCGCCACCGCCAGCAGGGCCGCCGCGCCGGACAGCAGCAGCGTCCAGCCGGCCGCGACGGCCAGGCGCGGCAGGTCGACGGGCACGCCACCGGCGGCGAGGATCCGCCCGGTGAGCACCGCGGGCGGCCCGAGCAGCGCGACCGCAGCGACCGCGGCGAGCGCGGCGGCGACGGCGGCGGTGGCCACCGGGTGCAGCCGCGCGGGCGGCGTGGCGGTCGTGGTGGTGCTCGCCCGGGCGCGGCCGGACCGGCGGCGGGCGAGCCGCTCGAGCGCGACGAGCGCGAGGGTCGCGGCGGCGAGGACCAGTGCGGTCACCGCCGCGCCCGTCCGGTCGACGGTGCCCTCGTAGGCGGCCTGCACGGCCCAGGTGAACGACTCGTAGCGCAGCAGCGCGGGCGCGCCGAAGTCCGACAGGGTGTAGAGCGCGGCCAGCAGCGTCCCGGCGAGGGCGGCGGGCAGCGCCTGGGGCAGCGTCACCCGGCAGAACGCGGCGACCGGGCCCCGCCCGAGGGTCCGGGCCGCGTCCTCCGGCCCGGTGTCCGCGGCGCGCAGCGCGGCCGCCGCGGGCAGCGTCACGTACGGCGTGCAGGCCAGCACCAGCACGGCGACCAGGGGGCCGAGACCCCGGGCGTCCGGGCGCACGGCCAGCAGCGCGAAGGCCGTCAGGTAGGACGGCACCGCCAGCGGCAGGGCCGCGAGGACCCACCACAGGCCGGGGCGCGGCAGCCGGACGCGGACCAGCGCCGCCGCCGTCGCCAGGCCCAGCACGAGGCAGCCGAGCGAGACCGCCGCGACGAGCACGGCGGAGTTCACGACGAGGGTCAGGGTCCGCTCCCGCAGCAGCAGGGCGGCGACGCGGTCCGGGTCCGCCCCAGCGACGCGCACGACCAGCCAGACCAGCGGCAGTGCGGCACAGGCGGCGACGGCCACCGCCGCCCCCAGCAGGGCGCGCGGCGGCCGTTCCCGCCGGTGTGCCGGCGGCCGGGCGGCGGGCGGGGCCGCGACGTGTCGGCGCAGCACCGTCAGAGCAGTCCGACCTGCGTCATGAGCCGGGTGGTGGCGTCGAGGTCGGCCAGGTCGGCGAGGTCGAGCTGCGGTGCCCGCAGCTCGGCCAGCGCGGGCATCCCCTCCGGACCGGCCACCCCGGCCACCAGCGGGTACTCCCCGGTCTCGCGGGCGAAGTACTCCTGGGCCGCCGGGGAGACCAGGAAGCGCAGCAGCTCGGCGGCCTCCGCGGAGTCCGCCGCACCGGTGAGGACCCCGGCCCCGGTGACGTTGACCAGCGCGCTCGCCGTGCCGGGGGCGCCGAAGCGCAGCGCGGTGTTCGCGGGCGGGGTCTCGGCGGCCGCGACGTAGTAGTGGTTGATCAGGCCGACGTCGATCGCGCCGCTGTCCACCGCCTCCAGGATCGCGGTGTTGCGGGGGAAGAGCTGCACGTCGTTGGCCCGCAGCCCCTCCAGGAACGCGCGGGCGGCGTCCTCGCCCTCCTGCACGCGCAGCGCCGTGACGAACGCCTGGAACGAGGCGTTGGTGGGGGCGATGCCGACCCGGCCCCGCCAGCGCGGGTCGGTCAGCGCGGTGACGTCGGCCGGCACCTCGGCCGCGGGCACCCGGGTGTTGTACGCGGCCACCCGCACCCGTCCGGTCAGCCCGGTCCAGGTGCCGTCGGTCGCGGTGTAGGGCGCGAGCACGGCCCCGCGCACGTCCTCGGGCAGCGGGGCGAAGGCCCCGGTGGCGGCGAGGGCGCCGAGCGCGCCGGCGTCCTGGGACAGGAACACCTGTGCGGGGGTCGCCGCACCCTCCTCCGCGAGCTGGGCGGCGAGCTCGGTGGTCGAGCCGTAACGGGTGTCCACGGTGATGCCCGACTGCTGCTGGAACTGCTCCAGCAACGGCGCGACGAGGTCCTCCTCGCGACCGGAGTACAGGGTCAGGGTGCGCCCCCCGGCCCGCCGGGGCCGGGTCGGCGGGGGCGGCGGCGCCACCGCAGCCGGCGACGAACAGGGTGGCGGCCAGGAACGTGCCGGCGAGCACGCCGCGCCGGGTCGGTCGGGTCACGTGGGGGTCCTCCGGAGACAGGGGGGCCTACGCCCGGTTCGCCGGGCTCGTCCCCTTTCGGGCGAGGGCAGGCTAACCTCTGTCCGATCCGTCGGGATCTCCCGAGAATTGAGGGGGTGCGCGCGTGGTGCGGGTGCTGCTGGTCGACGACCACCGGTCGTTCACCGACCTGCTCGCCCTCGGGCTCGGCGTGCGCGCCGGTGCCGAGGTCGTGGGCGTCGCGCACGACGCGGACACCGCCCGTGCGCTGCTGGGCGGGGGCGCGCCGGCTCCGGACGTCGTCGTCCTCGACGTCCGGCTGCCCGGTGGCGGGCTGTCCCTGCTCGGCGACGTGCACGCGGCCGGGGCCCGCGCCCTGGTGCTCACCGCGCACCCCCGGCCCGGGCCCGCGCGCGAGGCCCGTGCCGCCGGGGCCGCGGGGTTCCTGGGCAAGCAGGTCCCGCTGGACGGCATCGTCGCCGCCGTCCGGACCGTCGCGGCGGGCGGGACCGTGCACGCCGACACCGGGCCGGTCCCGCACCTGACCCCGCGCGAGCACGACGTGCTCGACGGGCTCGCCCGCGGCGGGCACGTCGGGCGCATCGCCGGGGACCGGGGGCTGTCCCCGCACACCGTGCGCGACCACGTCCGCGCGGTGCTGGGCAAGCTCGGCGCACGCTCGCAGCTGGAGGCGGTCGTGACCGCCGAACGCCTCGGGCTGGTCGCGTTCGACCCCGAGGGCGAGGTCCCCGCGGACCGGGTGCCGTGAGCGGCCCGGCGCGGGCCCGACCCACCGGTCCCCCGCCCCCGGGCCGCCTGCTCACCCGCACCCTGCTGCGGCACGCGGCGGGGACGGCGGCCGGTGTCGTGCTCGTGTGCGCCCTGGTGGCCGCGGGCGTGTGGTGGCTCGCCCACGAGGAGGCGGAGCGCCGCGCCGAGGAGGTGTCCCGCCGCGTCGCGGCCGCGGTGGTGGTCGGGCTGAGCCACCGCGACCTCGCCGCGGCCGGGCCGCGGGAGCGGGCCCGGGTGCTCGACGACGTCGAGCCGTTCCGGGCGACCGGCATGGTCGGGCGGGTCAAGGTCTGGCTGGTCCGGGACGACCGGGCCCGGGTCGTGTTCTCCGACGAGCCCCGCGTGGAGGGCCTGACGCGGCCGTTCGACCCCGCGCTCGGCGCCCGCCTCGCGGGCGGGTCGGCGGTCGTGCTGCCGGTGCCCGACGCCGTCGACGCCACCGACGCCGAGCACCGGCACGAGCGCGGCGCCGGGCTGCGCGAGGTCTTCCTGGGGTTCACCGACGCCGCGGGCCGCCCCGCGCTGCTGGAGGTCTACGTCCCGGTCGACGTCGAGGGCGCCACCGCCCGTGCGGTCGGGCTCCTCCTGCCCCCGGCGGTCGCCGGCATGCTGGCGGTCGCCGCCGCGGTGCTGCCGCTGTCGGTGGCGCTGGCCCGGCGCCGCGAGCGCGAGCGGGCCGAGCGCCGCGACGCCGCGCACTACGGCCTGGCCGCGGGCGAGCTGGCCCGGCGCGACCTCGCCCGCCGCCTGCACGACGACGTGCTGCCCGGGCTCGCGAGCGCCGGCCTGATGCTGGACCTCGCCCCGGCCCGCCCGGAGCTGCTGCCGCGGGCACGCGCCGGCGTCGGCGACGGCGTCGTGCGGATCCGGTCGGTGCTCGACGACCTGCACCCCGACGACGTCGGCGCCGCCGGCCTTCCCGCGGCACTGGCCGCGCTGGCCGCCGAGGGCACCCCTCCCGCCACCGTCTCGGTCTCCGGTGACCCCGCGGCCGCACTCGGCGACGACGCCGCGGCCCTGCTGCACCGCGCCGCCGGGGAGCTGCTGCGCAACGCCCGCGCGCACGCCGCGGCCACCCGGGTGAGCGTCGCGCTCGACGCCGGCGCCCGGCCCCGGCTCGTCGTCGCCGACGACGGCACCGGGTTCGACCCGGACCGCGGACCCGCACCCGGCCACATCGGTCTGCTGCTCGTGCGCCGGGCCGTCACCGAGGCCGGCGGCACGCTGACGGTGCGCAGCACACCGGGCGCCGGGAGCACCGTGACCGTGGAGCTCCCGGGCCGCCGGTGAGCCGCGGGCGGGCCCGGCCGGACCCCGGAACTGCACGATGTGCGCGGACGCACTCCCGGCAAACTTGCACGCTCTGCATCTTTGCGTGAAACTCGTTGCGTGACGTCAACCATCCGCCCCGCGCGTACCCCCGAGGAGGCCGCGGCCCACCGCCGCGACGTGCTGCTCCCCCTGACCGGCCTGCTGATGGCGCTGTTCGTCGGCGTGCTCTCCAGCACGATCGTGTCCAACGCCCTGCCCCGGATCCTGGGCGACCTCGGCGGCACCCAGGCCGAGTACACGTGGGTGGTCTCGGCGTCGCTGCTCGCCATGACGGCCAGCACCCCGATCTGGGGCAAGCTGGCCGACCTCTACTCCAAGAAGCTGCTGGTGCAGGCCGCGATCGGGATCTTCCTGATCGGGTCGCTGCTGTGCGGGCTGGCGGTGTCCACCGGCCAGCTCATCGGCTTCCGGGTGCTGCAGGGCCTCGGCATGGGCGGGCTGCAGGCCCTGACCCAGGTCGTCATCGCCGCGATCATCACCCCGCGCGAGCGCGGCCGGTACATGGGCTACCTGTCGGCGATCATGTCGGTCGCCGTCGTCGGCGGCCCGCTGCTCGGCGGCATCATCGTGGACTCGCCGCTGGGCTGGCGCTGGTGCTTCTTCGTCGGCGTCCCGCTGGCGGCCCTGTCGCTGCTGGTGCTGCAGCGCACCCTGAACGTGCCGACGCCGCGGCGCGACGCCGGCGAGCCGGTCACGATCGACTACCTCGGGGCGACCCTGATCGCGGCCGCGGTGTCCGCGCTGCTGCTGTGGACCTCGCTGGGCGGCAAGCAGTTCGCCTGGTCCTCGCCGACCTCGTTCGGGCTGATCGGCGGCGGGCTGGTGCTGCTGGTGCTGGCCGTGGTCGTCGAGCGCCGCGCGAAGGACCCGGTCGTGCCGCCGTTCCTGTTCCGCGACCGCACGGTCGTGCTGGCCACCGTCGCGAGCCTGTTCGTCGGCGTCGCGATGTTCGGGTCGACGATCTTCCTGTCGCAGTACTTCCAGCTCGCCCGGGGTGCGAGCGCCACCGAGGCCGGGCTGCTGACCCTGCCGATGATCGTCGGCATGTTCCTGGCCTCGAACGTCGCCGGCCAGCTCATCAGCCGCTACGGCTACTGGAAGCGCTACCTGGTCGGGGGCGCCGTCTCGCTGACCGCCGGGCTCGCCCTCGGCGCGACGGTCATCTCCTCCACGGTCGCCTACTGGCAGGTCGCGGTGGCGATGGCCCTGGTCGGTCTCGGTGTCGGCACCACCCAGCAGAACCTCGTGCTGGCGGTGCAGAACACGGTCGCGATGCGGCACATGGGCGCCGCCAGCTCCACGGTCACGTTCTTCCGGTCGCTGGGCGGCTCGGCGGGCGTCGCCGGGCTGGGCGCGCTGCTCGCGTCGGTCGTCGGCTCCCGGACCGCGTCCGGGCTGGCCGCGGCCGGGATCGAGGGCGGCGCCGTCGGCGGCGGGCAGGTGCCGAACCTGGCCCGGCTGCCCGAGCCGGTGCGCTCGATCGTGATGGAGTCCTACGGCCACGCCACCGCGATGATCTTCCTGGTCGCGGCGCCGCTGGCGTTCCTCGCGCTGGTCGCGATCCTGGCGCTGCGGGAGGTGCCGCTGCGCGACACCCTCGACATCGAGCGCCCGGCCGGCGGAGCGGAGCCGGTCGGCGGGACCCCGGCCGCCCGGCCCGCCCCGGCCGCGGGGCCGGTGCTGCACGGTGTCGTGCGGGCCGACGGCGTCCCCGCGGGCGGTGCCGTGCTGACCGTGCTCGACGCCGTCGGCGACGAGGTGGGCCGTACCCGCGCCGACGCGGACGGGCGCTACCGGATCTGCGTCGCGACCGGCACGCTGTCCACCGTGTACCGCTGGGAGGGCAGGCCCGCCGCGCACCGGGTCACCGTGCCCGCCGCCGGGCTGCGGCTCGACGTCGACCTGCCCGCCGGGCACCGCACCGACGGCCACGGCATCCACGGCACCCACGGCGACGGCACCGACGGCCACGGGCCCGGCGCGTACGGCGCCGGGCGGCACGAGCTCGTCGCGGTCATCGACGCGCCGAAGCGCGGGCGGACGGGGGCCGACCGTGTCTGAGCACACGCCGCCGGCCGCGCCGCCCGGGCGTCGCGAGCGCAAGAAGGCCGCCACCCGGGTCGCGCTGGCCTCGGCCGCGCTGCGGCTGTGCAGCAGCCGGGGGCTGGACGCGGTGACCGTCGAGCAGATCGCCGACGCCGCGGACGTCGCCCCGCGGACCTTCTTCAACTACTTCACCTCCAAGGAGGAGGCGGTCGTCGCCGGGAACGCGGCCTCGGCCGACACCCTGCTCACCGCGTTCGCGGCCCGCCCGGGCGACGAGCCGGTCACCGAGTCGCTGCGCCGGGCGCTGCACGCGGTGGTGACCGACCCCGGCTACCTGGACCGGGTGCGGGCGCTGCGCTCGCTGAGCGCGCACCCCACGGTCGTCGCGCACCAGCTGGCGGCGTTCGCGGCCCAGGAGCGCGCGCTGGCCGAGGCGGTCGTCGCCCGGACCGGCACCGACCCGGCCCGCGACCTGTACCCCACCCTCGCGGCGGCCGCCGCGGTGACCGGGCTGCGCGTCGCGGTGCAGCACTGGCTGGGCGACCACGGCACCGACCCGCGCGCGCCGTCGCTGCCCGCGCTGGTCGACGAGGCGATGGCCGTGTTCGACGCCGGCCTGCGCGCGCTGGCCTGCACCCCGGCCTGAGCACCCGGGCGGGCCGGGAGAGGATCACCGGCGTGCCCGAGCCCGTCACCGCCGTCCTGGACCGCCCGACCCCGGCGCCGCTGGAGCTGACCCTGCACCCGGCGGCCGACCCGGTCGCGCCGGTGCTGCTCGTCGTGCCCGCGATGGGGATGCGCGCGTCGTTCTACACGCCGCTGCTGGGCGCGCTCGCCGACGCCGGCGTCGCGGCCGCGGTCACCGAGCTGCGCGGGCACCAGGCGCGGCCCGCTCCCCCGCCGGGCCGCCGACACGACCACGGCTACGACGACCTCGTCGGCGACCTGGGCGCGGCCGTCGAGACCGTGCGCGAGCTGCGCCCCGGCGCACCCGTCCTGCCGCTCGGGCACAGCCTGGGCGGGCACCTGTGCGCCGCCTTCGCCGCGCGGCGCCCCGACCGCGTCGACGGGCTGGCGCTGGTCGCGTCCGGCAGCGTCGACTGGCGGGTCTGGGGGCCCGGGCACCTGCTGCGCACCCAGGCCGTGGTGGCCGCGGCGTCGCTGCTCGGGCACTTCCCCGGCGACCGGGTGGGGTTCGCCGGGCGGGAGGCCCGCGGCCAGATGCGCGACTGGGGACGGTGGGCGCGCACCGGCCGCCTCGCGTTCGGCACCCCGCGGGTCGACCACGGCCCGTCGATCGCGGCACTGCCGCTGCCGGTGCTCGGCATCGGGTTCGAGCGCGACACGCTCGCACCGCCCGCCTCCACCGCGGCGCTGCTGGACATGTTCGCCGCGGCGGAGGTGACCCGGCACCTGCTCGACGTGCCCGCCCGGCGTCCGCACGTCGGGTGGGCGCGCGAACCGGGGGCGCTCGCGGTGGTGGTGCCGGTGCTGGCGGGCTGGGCGCGCGGGGCGGGGCGGCCCTGACCCCGCCCCGCCAGGCGGGCCCTCAGACCCCGGTGCTCACCGACTCGTGCCAGGGGATCACCAGGCGCTTCGCCGTGGTCACCATCAGGTAGAGCAGCGACCCCAGTACCGCGAGCAGCACGATCACGGCGAACAGCCGCGGCGCGTCCAGGGCGTTGAGGCTCGACACCACCAGGTACCCGAGCCCGGCGCTGCCGCCGAGGTACTCACCGACGATCGCGCCGATCACCGAGAACACGATCGCGACCTCGGCGCCGGCGAACACGTAGGGCAGGGTCGCGGGCAGCTCGAGGTTGCGGAACGTCGCCCAGCGCGAGGCGCCCAGACCGGTCATGACGTCGCGGTGGCCGCGCTCGACCGAGCGGACCCCGAGCATCACGTTCAGCATGATCGGGAAGAACGCGAGCAGCCCGGCCATGATGATCTTGGAGGTCGGGCCGAAGCCGAACCAGATCACGAAGATCGGCACGAACGCCACCTTGGGCACGACCTGCAGGGCGACCAGGGCGGGCTGCACCGCGCGGCGCAGCCACTCGATCCGCCCGAGCAGCGCGCCGACGGCGACCCCGGCGACCAGCGCGGCGCCGAACCCGACGAGGACCTCCAGCAGCGTCACCCCGATGTGGCCCCAGATGTCCGGGTCGGCCAGCAGCTCCCCCAGCGCGCCGGCGACGGCGAGCGGCGCGGGCAGGATGAACTCCGACACCCCGATCACCGAGACCGTGAACTGCCAGCCCGCCACGAGCAGCAGCAGGAGCACCGGCCCGGAGATCCAGGGCAGCCGCCGCATCCAGGGCGACTCCTTCTCCGGGCCGCCGGGGTCGGTCACGGGCGTGGCGGGGCCGGTCGCCGCGGTGGGCCGTTCGGTCGTCGTCATCGGTTCAGTCCTCCCGGTCCAGCTCGGTGCGCAGCCCGGCGACCAGCGCGCCGAACTCCGGTGTCGTCTCGGTCGCCGCGGACCGCGGCCGGGGCAGGTCGACCGGGGTCACCGACCGGATGCGGCCCGGACGCGGGGTGAGCAGCACGACCCGGTCGGCCAGGAACACCGCCTCGGGGATCGAGTGGGTCACGAAGACGACCGTGGCCCCGGAGACGGCGTGGATCTGCTGCAGCTCCAGGTTCATCCGGTCGCGGGTCAGCGCGTCCAGCGCCCCGAACGGCTCGTCCATCAGCAGCACCGACGGGTCGCAGGCCAGCGCGCGGGCGATCGCGGCGCGCTGGCGCATGCCCCCCGACAGCTCGCGCGGATAGGAGTCCTCGAACCCGGCGAGGCCGACGGTGGCGCACAGCTCGACCGCGCGGGCCCGGCGCTCGGCGCGCGGCATCCCGCGCAGCTTGAGCGGCAGCGCCACGTTGTCGGTGACGGTGAACCACGGGAACAGGTTCGCCTCCTGGAAGACCAGGCCGAACTCGGCGAACACGGCGTCGTCGCGGCGGCCGGCGGACCAGGCGGGACGCCCGCCCGCCTCGACCAGCCCGGCCGAGGGGGCGAGCAGCCCGGACAGGATCCGCAGCAGGGTCGTCTTGCCGCAGCCCGAGCGTCCGACCAGCGAGACGAACTCGCCGCGGGCGACGTCGAGGTCGATCCCGGACAGTGCGTGGACCTCCCCGCGCCGGGTCGGGTAGACCTTGTCGACACCCGACACGCGCAGGCCGACCGCGCCGCCGGTGGGCGGGGCCTGCGCCGCGGAACGGGCCGCCGTCCGCTGGGTCATGCTCGTCTCCTGCTCCGGTGCCGGGGACCGTGTCGTCGAGGTGCTCATCGGGCACCCTCCGTGCCGTTGAGGCCGGCGTCGAGCCACTGTGCCGGGTCCAGCCCGGCCGGGACCTGCCCGACCGAGGACACCTCGTCGTAGGTGGCCTGCCAGCGCTGCGGGGAGATGCCGGTCGGGCCCTGGCCCTTCGCGTATCCGTCGGTGTAGGCGGCGAGGGCGGCGCGCGCGACGTCGGGCCGCTCCAGTGCCGAGACCTGGTACTTCGAGCCGATGAGCCGCATCGTCTCGGCGAAGCCGTTCGCCTCGTCGGCGGTGATGAACGCGGTGGCGTCGGCGATCGCCGCGAGGTAGCGGCGCAGCTTGTCCTGCTCGGCGGGGTCGGCCGCGGTGGCCTTCGAGGTCGCGTAGATCTGCGACCCGGCGGAGATCGCCTGGTTGGGGTCGTACACGACGGCCTCGGGCCGGGTGGCCTGCAGCAGCATCGCGGTGTCGAGCGACACGACGAAGGCGTCGACGCGCCCGCTGTCCACCAGGTCGAACACACCGGGGCTGAGCCCGACGACCTGGCGGCGCACCTCGTCGGGGGCGATCCCGGCCGAGCCCGCGACGAGGTCGAGGGTGATCGAGCTCGTGCCACCCTCCGACGGCGTCCCCACGAGCCTGCCGCGCAGCTGCGCGGCATCGGTCACCGGCGCGCGCTGCGCGGAGACCAGGCGCAGCGGACCGTCGTGCACGACGCCGCCGATCGCGACCAGCGGCGCACCGCGTTCGCCCGCGGCGACCATCGTCTCGATGTCGCCGATGCGGGAGATCTCGGCGGATCCCGCGAGCAGGGTCTGGATGGCGGGGGCGGAGCCCTGGGTGGCCTCGAAGGTCACGTCGAGGCCGTGATCGGCGAAGTAGCCCTTCGTGTCGGCGATCATCTCCGCGGCGTAGCCGAGCGACTCCATCGGCAGGATGTTCAGGAAGGTGATCCGGTCGCGGCCGTCCCCGCCACCGCCCGAGCCGCATCCGGCGAGGACGAGGCAGGCGGCGAGCAGGACCGCGGCGAGCCGCCGGGTCGTCGTACGGGTCATCGGGGGACCTCCGGTGCGTGCCGGACCGGCGCGGGGGCCGGTACGTGGGGGACGACGGCGCCGGCGCCGCGGTACCAGCCGGCGGCGTTGCCGTGCAGGACCGCGGCGCGGCCCGCCGGATCGAGGGCGTCGAGCAGCCGGGCCGCGCCGTCGCCGTGACGGTGCGGGTGGTCTCCGGCGTGGAGCAGCAGCTCCGCGGCGCCGAGGACGTCCAGGGCGTCGCGCAGCTCCGCGGGGTCGCGCGGCAGGTGGATCGGGGCCGTGGTGAACCGGACCTGCTCGCGCACGTACCGCGAGGGCGGCCGGTCCACCCACGGCACCTCGCGCCGGATGCCGCGCCACTCCTTGTCCAGCCGCCACAGCAGCGGCGGCAGCCACGAGGACCCGCACTCGGCGACGGTGACCCGCAGCGCGGGCAGCGCGCCGAGCGCGCCCTCGGCGACCAGCGACACCAGCTGGGACTGCGCGACCTGGCCGTGGGACAGGTAGTCCTGCAGGTAGGTGTGGGTGAACCCGGTCGTGGTCGGGGCGCTGCCGACCCGGCCCCAGGCGTGCAACGTGACGACCAGCCCGGCCGCGGCGGCCGCGGCCAGCACCGGGCGGAACACCGGGTGCCCCCAGCGCAGGTCGTGCCCGCGCACCGGGAGCAGCACCTGCACGAAGCGCGGGTCGCCCGCCCGGTGCTCGATCTCGGCGACGGCCGCGGCCGGGTCGCCGAGCGGCACCGCGACCGAACCGCGGGCGCGGGGCTCGTGGTCGAGGAACGTCTGTGCCGTCCAGGTGTTCACCGCCCGGCACAGGGCCGCCTCGAAGGCGTGGTTGCGGCTGACGTCGAACGCGGTGGTGCAGGTCAGGACCGCGGTCCCGGTCCGGGCGCCGCCGGGGCCCGGGGCGTCGAGCACCGCCGCACGCAGCGACGCGAGGTCGTGCGGGGCGGGCCCGTCGACCATCGCGGGCGGGTAGGCGCTCGCCTGGACGGGGTCGGCGCGCAGTGCGGCACCCGCCGCGTAGTCACGCCAGTACGGGCTCAGCGACCCCGCGAGGTCGGCGAACGAGGCCGGCGCGACGTGGGTGTCGGCGTCGAACAGCTCAGTCATCGTCGCCCCCGGGCAGGGTCAGGCCGTAGAGCCGGGCGGCGTTGGCGGCCGCCATCGGCCGGCGCAGCGCCGCGGGCAGCACCCGCAGCGCGGTGATCGGGTCGTCGAAGTCCCAGTGCGGGTAGTCGGAGGAGAACAGGATCCGGTCGGTCATCCCGGTCTGCTCCCAGGTGGTCGCCAGGTGGGCGGGCACCGGCGGCTCGTCGATCGGCTGGGTGGTGAACCACAGCCGCTCGCGCACGATCTCCGACGGCGGGCGGGTCAGCCACGGGACGTCGTCACGGCACAGCTCCCAGGCGTCGTCGAGGCCCCAGAGAAGCGACGGCAGCCACGACACCCCGCCCTCCACGAGCACGACCTGCAGGTCCGGCACCGCCTCGAGGACGCCGCCGGCGACCAGCCCGGTCAGCGCGACGGCGACGGCGTTGCCGTACCAGGCGTGCTGCTCCAGGTAGAACGACGGCCAGCCGTCGCCGCGGTGGCCCTCGGTGCCGCCGAGGTGGATCGCCACCGGCAGCCCGTGCGCGGCGGCCGCGGCGTAGATCGGCCGGTACTTGGCGTCCGACCACGGCAGGAACGTGCCGCTGGGGAACAGGACCTGCACGAACCGCGGGTCCGCGGCGCGGCGCTCGATCTCGGCGACGGCCTCGGCCGGCGACTCGTGCGGGATGCAGATGCTGGCCCGCAGCCGCGGCTCGGGGTCGAGCCAGTCGGTGACGAGCACGTCGTTGTAGGCGCGGCACAGCGCGGCCGCGAACGCGGGCTCCTCCGCGCCCGCGGTGTGGCCCTGCATCGGGATGAGCACCCCGGCGACGACGTCGTAGGGGTCGAGCAGCTGGCTGCGCATCAGGTCCAGGTCACTGCCCGGGGGCCGGACGGCGCTGCCGGGCGGGCCGGCCGCGGGGTGGGAGTCGCGGCGCATGCCGCCGTGCCGGACCCGGGGGTAGACCGCCGGCGGCGGCGCGCCGCGCAGCCCGAAGCGCAGGAACCGGCGCCGCCAGGGCTCGGGCAGTGCGGCCGCGAGCCGGTCGGGCGTGACGACCGGGTGGATGTCGGCGTCGACGATTGGGGTCCGGGTGCGACGCCGGGCCGGGGCCCGGGTGGTGGCCGCGGTGGAGTCGATGGTGGTCATGACGTCTCCTCGGTGACGGGGCGACGGCCGGTGTCGACGACCACCCAGCGGTCCTCGACGGTCACCTCGAAGGTCTCGGCGGTGTACGGGCCGGGTGTCATGCCCGGCGGGCCCGGCTCGACCGACGCCGGGAGGCTGCGGGCGGGTGCGTCGCCGGGCTGGTAGGAGCGGCCGGTGCGCACGTCGTACTCCCAGCCGTGCCAGGGGCAGGCGACGAGCACGTGGCCCTCGTCGAGCCGCACGTCCGAGGGACCGGTCGCCACCGGGGCCCCGGCGACGGAGCCGCGGCACAGCGGGCCGCCCTGGTGCGGGCAGTGGTCGGCGAGGGCGTAGTAGTCGTCGCCGACCCGGAAGACGCCGATCGAGCGGGTGCCGACCCGCACCACGCGGTGCTCGCCGGGGGCGAGCTCGTCGGCGGGCAGCACGGCGAGCCTCACGTCCCCTCCCCCGCCCGGTGCTCGCCCGCCCGCGCGAGGAGCTCGACGGTGCCCGCGGTGGCGTCGAGCCGGATGCGGTCACCGGTGCGCAGCACCTGCACCGGGTCGGCGTCGAGGTCGGCCAGGGCGGGGACGCGGGTGACGACGGCGCCGAGCGCGGCCTTCGTCGTGGTGACCGTGAAGACCATCCCGAGCGGGGCGGTGCCGAGCAGCCGGCAGCTCTGGAAGAACGCCGACCAGCCCGAGGACCCCTTGGCGCCGGGGAACACGAGGATCCTCCCGGCGAAGCAGACGCCCTGCAGGGCGTGCCGGGCCTCGACGATCGTGCCGGTCGCCGGGTCGATACCGCCCCAGCCGGAGATCGTCTCGGGCGACACCAGCGCCTCGCCGGTGACCACGCCGGGCACCACGGTCCGTCCGCGCAGGACGGTCCCGACCGTCGCGGTCATCGCAGCTCACCCGACCAGCGGCCGGTGACCGCGGCCCGCACGCACTCCTCGGTGGTGCCGAACCACGCCTCGATCCCGAGGATCGCGGGCAGGTAGTGGGCCTGCTTGGCGGAGTCGGTCGCGAACACCCTGGTCCCGGGCGGGGCCAGGCGGGACATGGCCGGGCAGGAGTCGGTGAGGACCTTCGCGCCGGCGGCCTCGATGGTGGCGGTGTAGCCGCTGCGCTCGGCGACCGCGGCCAACGCCCGCGGCGCCATGATCCACAGCGAGGTGCCGTCGTGCAGCCTGCGGCCGTCGAGGAGCCGGGCGACGTCGCGGATCTGGTCGAGCGAGGCGTGCGGGCAGCCGAGCAGGACGAAGTCGACGTCCGTGCTGGTGCCCTGGTCGTTGAGCCGGGCGTAGGTGGCGGCCCGCTCCGCGGCGCCGTAGACGACGGCGTCGGCCGGGATGGTTCCGCCGAACGCGGCGTCGGCGGTCGGAGCCTCCGGGGTGACCCCGGGGACGTGGTACACCTCGACCCCGCCGGAGGAGGCGGCCGCGGCGCCGAAGTGCTTGAGGTCGGTGAGGTCGGGCAGGGCGAGGTCGCCGGTGACGACCGGTCGGGCCTCCTGCACGACGTCGCCGGTGAAGTAGCCGAGCAGGCCCCAGTCGAGGAACCCGCCGACCGGGGTGTCGACCCGCACGAGGTGGGTGCCGCGCCGGTGTGCGTCGTGGTGGTTGCCCCAGCACGGGACGCGCCCGGTGAGGCTCGCCGCACCGGTCGACGCGGTGCCCTCGCAGTTCGTGCGGGCCCCGAGCACCGAGTTGGCGTAGACGACCGCGGAGGACTCCATCCAGGCGCAGTGCTCGCCGCGGACCGGCAGGTTCCCGACCTGGTACGGCGTGCAGGTGGCGAGGATGGAGACGCCGCGACGGCCGTAGAAGGTCTCGGCGTCGGCCTGCAGCTCCACGAACTGCGCCGGGTACGGCGCGACGGCGGCCGCGTCGGCGCCGAAGCCCTGCTGGAGCTGGCAGGTGGGCACCGCCATCGGCGGGATCTCGTGGGTCTCGTCGCTGTCGAGGTTGATCACGGAGAAGGCGCGGTCCCAGCCGCCCTCGGCGACCAGGCGGGCCTTGAGCGGGGAGGGCTGGGTAGCGGTCCCCGCGACGTTGCGCACCGAGCAGAACCGCTCGGCGTCCAGCGCCTCGGCGTAGCGGACCAGCAGGTCCATCGCGGCCGCGACGGCGGGCCCCTCGGCCCCGTCGAGCATCCTGCGGTCGTCGTCGGTGAGCATCACGGGGCGCCTCCCGGGCGGGCGGCGGCGGAGCGGGGACCGGGCATCGTTGCCTGCCTCCTCGTGGTGGTGGTCGGTCAGTCCTCGACGTTCTCGCGGATCCGGCCGGTCAGGGCGACCGGATCGACCGCGTGCAGGCTCCCGCCGGGTCCGGCGAGGTCGAGGGCGTGCGCGGCGGCGTGGCCCATCGCCGCGCACGGCCCCATGACGCGCACGCTGGACAGGGCGGCGGCGTCGCCGTCGACACAGCGGCCTGCGGCCACGAGGTTGCCGACCGCGGGCGGCAGCATCGAGCGCAGCGGCACGTAGTGCAGGTGGTCGGGGCCGAAGGTCTCCCAGACGTAGCCGTCGGGGCTGTCGTGCAGCTCGATCGGCCAGGCGGTGCGGGCGACGGCGTCGGGGAAGCGGACGCCGGCGCGCACCTCGTCGACGGTGAGCTGGTGCACGGCGGCGAGCCAGCGGGTCTGGCGGCGGCCGGGCAGCCCGTAGGACCGGACGCTGGCCTTGCCGAACACCTCCGGGAACTCCGCGCGCAGGAACTCCACGACCCGGTCGGCCTGCGCCTTGCCCTCCAGCTGCGCCTCGGCGGCGGCGATCGGGTCGAGCGGGGCCTCGATGTGGGTCATGTTGAGCACCGCGGTGTCGCGGCCGGGGAAGTAGAAGGCGAGCCCGTCGCGGCGCAGCAGGCCGTAGTCGCCCGCCCGGGCCCCGACCCGGTCGGCGAGCTCCGCGGGCGGCGGTGCGGCGCTCGCGTCCAGGTGCTCGACGACGAGCTGCTGGCTGCCGTAGATCTCCCGGTCGGGCAGCCAGCACTCCAGGCCCGCGGCCCAGGCGAGCGCCGCGTCGCCGCTGGCGTCGACGAAGCCGGCCGCGGTGACGTCCACGGCGCCGTAGCGGGTGGCGAACCGGGCGCCGAGCACGCGGTCGCCGTCGCGGTCGACGCCGGTGAGCGTGGCGTTGGTGAGTACCCGGATGCCGTGGGCGCGCACGGTGTCCTCCACCCAGCGGCCCAGGCGCACCTCGTCGTAGCCGACGGTCAGCGTGTGCCCGGTGCGGTAGAACAGGTCGCCGCCCGCCTCGAGGTCGGCGAACATGGCGTCGAACAGGCCGTGGGTGAGCTGCCGGTGCTCGGGTCCGTTGCCGTAGACGCCGCAGAACAGCCCGATCAGCGAGTTGACCATCTGGCCGCCCAGCACGGGTGCGGCGTCGACGAGCACGACGTCGCGGCCGAGCCGGGCGGACTCCACGGCGGCCGACAGACCGGCGATGCCGGAGCCGACGACGCACACGTCGGCGGTGACCGCGTGGGCGGCCGGATCGGCCGGCCGGAGCGGGGCGTCCCGGACCACGGTGTGGATCGGCAGGGGCGTCAGCGGGTGAGGCATGGCTCACACGGTAGGAAGCGCGTCGCGGCGCCCGGAAATAGAACCTTCACCTGACGGATCATCGACCGGACGAATAGTCGCAGCTCCTACAGGGTGCCGGCGAGCTCCACGACGAGCTCCCGCAGCCAGCGGTGGGCCGGGTCGGACTCCAGGTCGGTGTGCCACCACAGCCGCTCGTCGATCGGCCCGGGATCTCCGGGGCAGGGCAGCACGGCGAGCCCGAGGCGGTCGGCGACCTGGCGGGCGAGGCGTTCCTGCAGCAGCGCCACCCGGTCGGTCCCGGCCACCAGGTACGGCACCGACAGGTAGCTCTCGACACGCACCCGGATGTCGGGCTCGACGCCGAGGCGGGCCAGCTGGCGCGTCATCGGTGCCGCCGCCGACATCCCCCGGTCCGGGGCGAAGGGCACCACCCACGGCATGGCGGCCAGGGTGTCCAGGCCGAGGCGCGGGCCGGAGCCCGCGGCGACCGGGTTCGACGCGTCGACCACGCACACCCAGCGGTCCTCGAACAGCGCGGTCGAGCGCAGCTCCGGACGCTCGAAGCGGGCCGCGGGCGGCGCGATGAGACCGTCGATGAGCCGGATGGTCTCGCCGATGTCGGCGGAGAACGACTCCCGCACCAGGCGCAGCCGCAGCTCGACGCCCGGGGCGCGGCGTGCCATCGCCGCGGACAGGGCCGGCCCGAGCACCGCGACGGTGTAGTCGGCCACGAGCAGGGTGAAGCCGCGCCGCGCGGTGGAGGGGTCGAAACCGTGGCCGGTGCCGAAGAGCCGTTCCGCCGCCGAGCAGACGCCCTCGACCTGGTCGACGAGCTGGAACGCAAGCGGGGTGAGCACGTAGCCGCCGGGCCGGCGGGCCAGCAGGTCGTCGTCGAAGTGGCGGCGCAGCCGCGACAGCGCGGCGCTGGCCGCGGGCTGGGAGATGCCGATGCGGGCCGCGGCGCGGGTGACGTTGCGCTCGCGCAGCAGCTCGCGCAGCGACACCAGGAGGTTGAGGTCGAGGTTCGCCAGCCGGCTCGGGGGCGGTGTCACGCGACGCCGGCCGCCGCGACGGACGTCCCGGCCGGCCGGGTGTCGGCGGTCGCGGCTCCCCCGGCGGGCGGGCGGAGCGCGCGGTGCGGGGCGGCGACGGTGCTCACGGCGCCGCAGGTTAGCCCGTCGTGACCCGGGCGCGCCGGAAGGCGCTCGGGGTGACCCCGCGGACCCGGGTGAACGCCGTGCTGAACCCGAAGGCGTCGGCGTAGCCGACCCGGCGGGCCACCTCGGCGAGCGTGACGTCCGGCCGCGACGCCAGCAGCTGCGCCGCCAGGGTCATCCGCCAGCCGGTGAGGTAGGTCAGCGGGGGCTCGCCGACCCGCTCGGTGAACCGGGCGGCGAGCGTCGCCCGCGACACCCCGGCGGCCGCGGCGAGTCGCGCGACCGTCCAGGGTGCGGCCGGGTCGTCGTGCAGCAGCCGCAAGGCCTCGCCCACGACCGGGTCCTGCCGGGCCGCCCACCACGACGGCGGGTGCCCGCCGGGCCGGTCGAACCAGGTCCGCAGGGTGCACACCAGCAGCCAGTCCAGCAGCCGGTCCAGGACGACCTGCTGCCCGGGCGCGTCGACGGCCAGCTCCTCGGCGAGGTGGTCCAGCACCGGGTCGCCCGAGCCGGAGGACGGCCCGCCGGGTGCGGGGTCCGGGGCGGGGACCCGCAGGACCGGGGGCAGCGCGTCGAGCAGCCGGGCACCGACCTCACCGGCCACCGTGACGGCCCCGGTGACCAGCACCGTGTCACCGCCGGCCGGCCCACCGGGGGCGGCGCCCCCGACCGGGTCGTCGACGACCTCGAAGCCGCCGGGCCCCCGCACGACGGCGGTGTCGCGGGCGCGCAGCGGCTCCGGCTCGGCGCCGGGGACGACGATCCGGCCCCGCCCGCGCAGCAGCACGCACAGCGTGAGCGGGGCGCCGTCGGGCACGCGCAGCGACCAGGGCGGGGTCAGCGTGGTGCTGCCGAACACCGCGCCGTACGACCGCAGGCCGCGCAGGAGGTCGCTGAACGGGTCCACCGCCCCATTCTGGACGACCGGACATGCGGCCCGGTGCCGTGACCATGTCGTCGTCCGGCCGGGCGCGGTTGACTCGCCGCCATGGACACGCACGACACGACCCGCGAGACCCTGACCGCGGCCGACCGGGAGCTGCTCGCCCGGCCCCTGCACGGCTTCCTGACCGGCGCGGGCGGACCGGTCCCGGCGCAGCCGCGCCCGGTGTGGGTGGAGGCGACCGAGGACGGCGCGGTGCAGCTGTTCACCGGTCCGGAGTCGCTGCACGTGCGGCGCCACCGGCGCGACGCGCGGGCCACGGTCGTCGTCGCCGCGCCGGCGGGCGAGCCCGAGCGCTGGGTGTCGGTGACCGGCCCGACCACGGTGGAGACCGACGGCGCGCACGCGCTGGCCCGGCGGCTGGCCGGACGCTACTGGGACCTCGGCGACCCGGTCCGCGCCGGACAGCTCGCCGAGATCCTGGCCGGGGACCAGGTACGTCTGGTGATCCACCCGCAGCGGGTGCGCCGCTTCAGCTTCTGAGGGCGGGGGCCGCGCTCAGGGCGTGCGCCGCCCCGACCAGCCGGGCTCGACCGCGGCCCAGTCCAGCTCCCAGGCCCGGGCGAAGGTCCGGCCGTTCACGGCGAAGGCGAACCGGCCCAGCAGCAGCACCCCGACCGCCCAGGCGACCGCGGTGATGAAGCCGGCCGCGACGGCGACGGTCACCGCGTCGGCCGGTGTCGACGGCGGTGTGGCGAGCCGGCCGTCGGCACCCACCCAGGCCGTGACGTGGTCGCCGACGCCGTAGATCCCGGGCAGCGAGCTGCCCCCCGAGTGCGGCGCGCCGTCGGGGCCGGTCCAGGACAGGGTCAGCGCCTGCTGGCCGGTCTGCAGGTCGCCCATCGACGACGCGCGCGCGGTGACGGTGGCCTGCACCGCGGTGCGTTCGTGCGCCTCGACGCGGCCGCGGTCGAGCACGGTGCCGTAGGCGGCGGACCCGGCGATCCAGGCCACGAGCAGGCCGGTCGCCACGAGCAGCCCGAGCGCGACGGCGAGCACGTCCTCCCGGCGGGACGCGCGACGGCGGAGCCGGTCCGCGGATCCGGCCGGCGACCCCGGACGCGGGTGGTCGGCTGCGCGCATCGTTCCTCCAGGGGCTCGCGACGGCTCGTGGACGGGCCGCACCACGGCGCGTGAGGACCCGACCACCGAGAACTACCCCCGTTATCGCTCCGTGACATCACGTCGGGACGGAGATCACTCCGTCGGACGCCGTGCGGTCGGCTCCCGTACCCGGACGGTCGTCCGCGGCCGGCCGTCGCCGCGCCCGCGGCGCGCTCCCTCTCGCCGCGCGTCGTCGGCCGCTCACCGTGGGTGGCCGCGTCCGGCCCGGACACGCCGGACGCCCGCCCCCGCGTACGGGGACGGTCGTCCGGGTGTGGTGGGGACGGCGCGCGGCTCAGCCCGTGCTGGCCGCCCGGCGCGGCAGCACCCAGTTCGGGCGCGGGAAGTGGCAGGTGTAGCCGTAGGGGAATTTCTGCAGATAGTCCTGGTGCTCCGGCTCGGCCTCCCAGAAGTCACCGGCCGGCTCGACGTCGGTGGTGGCGCGGCCCGGCCACAGCCCGGACGCGTCGACGTCGGCGATGGTGTCCAGGGCGACGGCCTTCTGCTCCTCGCCGGTGTAGAAGATCACCGAACGGTAGCTGCGGCCGATGTCGTTGCCCTGGCGGTCCTTGGTCGACGGGTCGTGGATCTGGAAGAAGAACTCCAGGATCTCGCGGTAGCTGATCCGCTGCGGGTCGAACACGATCTCGACGGCCTCGGCGTGGTCGCCGTGGCGCCGGTAGGTCGCGTTCGGCGTGTTCGGGTCGCCGGAGTAGCCGACGCGGGTGGAGACGACGCCCGGGCGCTCACGCAGCAGCTCCTGGACGCCCCAGAAGCAGCCGCCGGCGAGGATGGCGGTCTCGGTCATGGGGCCTTACCTCCCTGGGTCGGGTTCGCTGGACCGTACAACGACCCGCCACCCGCGGATGTTCCGTCGCGCACGATCGAACTCCCCCGTCTCGCGCCCGACCGGGTCGATGACCGATGCTCACGGTCGGGAGATCGGCGGCGAGACGGAGGAGCACGGGCATGGGTGAGCTGAGCACCGAGGAGCGGGCGGTCCTGGAGACGGTGCGCGACTTCGTCGAGCAGGAGGTCCGCCCGGTGGTGCGCGAGCTCGAGCACGCGAACACCTACCCGGAGAAGCTGATCGAGCAGATGAAGCAGCTCGGCGTGTTCGGGCTCGCGATCGGCGAGCCGTGGGGCGAGGCGCCGGTGTCGATGCCCTGCTACGCGCTGGTCACCGCCGAGCTGGCACGCGGCTGGATGAGCCTGGCCGGCGCGATGGGCGGGCACACCGTCGTCGCCAAGCTGCTCGGGGAGTTCGGGACCCGCGAGCAGCAGGACCGCTACCTGCCGCGGATGGCGACCGGTGAGCTGCGGGCGACGATGGCGCTCACCGAGCCCGGCGGCGGCTCGGACCTGCAGGCCATGACCACCCACGCGCGGCGCACCGACGACGGCTGGGTCGTCAACGGGGCCAAGACGTGGATCACCAACTCCCGCCGCTCCGGGCTGATCGCGCTGCTCTGCAAGACCGACCCGGCCGCCGAGCCGCGCCACCGCGGGATCTCGGTGCTGCTGGTCGAGCACGGCCCGGGCCTGACCGTGTCGAAGGACCTGCCCAAGCTCGGCTACAAGGGCGTCGAGTCCTGCGAGCTGGTGTTCACCGACATGGCCGTCCCCGCCGACGCCGTGCTGGGCGGGGAGCCCGGGCGCGGCTTCGCCCAGATGATGAAGGGGCTGGAGACCGGCCGCATCCAGGTCGCCGCCCGCGCGCTGGGCGTCGCCGACGCCGCGCTCGGCGACGCGCTGGCCTACGCCCAGGAGCGCGAGTCGTTCGGCAAGCCGATCTGGCAGCACCAGTCGGTCGGCAACTACCTGGCCGACATGGCCACCAAGGTCACCGCCGCGCGCACCCTGATCCTGCACGCCGCGCAGAAGTACGACGCGGGCGAGCGCTGCGACATGGAGGCCGGGATGGCCAAGCTGTTCGCCTCCGAGACCGCGATGGAGGTCGCGCTGGACGCCGTGCGCATCCACGGCGGCTACGGCTACTCCACCGAGTTCGACGTCGAGCGCTACTTCCGCGACGCCCCGCTGATGATCGTCGGCGAGGGCACCAACGAGATCCAGCGCAACGTCATCGCCGCCCAGCTGGTGAAGCGGGGCGGCCTGCGGCGGTTCTGAGCCCGGCGGGTCAGCGGCCGTCCCGGGCGGGGTCGGCCGTCCCGCCACCGGCCGGGGCGGCGCCGTCCACGGAGCCGGTGCCGTCGGCGCCCCCGGCGACCGCGGCGCCCCCGGCGCCGTCGGCGCCGTCGGCGACGGAGGTGCCGTCGGGGTCGGGGGCCGCGCCGTTGGTCGCGGCGGCCGGGGTGGTCGCGGGGTCCGCGTCCGTACCGACCAGGCGCCGGTCGCGGGTGTCGATCTGCTCGCCCAGGTAGCGCATCAGCACCGCGACGACGGCGGCCACCGGCACCGCGAGGAACGCCCCGGCGATCCCGTAGAGCGACCCGCCCGCCGTCACCGCCAGCAGCACCACGGCGCCGTGCAGCTTGAGGCTCTGGCCCTGCAGGATCGGCTGCAGCACGTTGCCCTCGACCTGCTGGACCGCGATGACCAGCACGACGACCGCCAGCGCGGTGGTGAAGCCCTGCGTCACCAGCGCGATGAGCACGGCCAGCGCGCCCGCGACGACCGCACCGACGATCGGGATGAACCCGCCGATGAAGGTCAGCACGGCCAGCGGCAGCGCGAGCGGGATGCCGAGCAGGACCAGCCCGACACCGATGAACACGGCGTCGATGAGGCTGACCAGCGCCTGCACCCGGATGAACCCGCCGAGCACCTGCCACATGCGGCGCAGCACCTCGGCGATGTGCCCGCCCGCGCTGCGGCCGGTGATCGAGGTCAGCCACGGCAGGAACCGGGGACCGTCCTTGACGAAGAAGAACGTCAGCACCAGCGCGAGCACCACCGCGACCAGCCCGGACGCCAGGGTGGACACCCCGGTCAGCACGCTGCCGGCGATCTGGGTGGCGCTCTGCTGCAGCTGCTGGGTGACCTGGGCGACGATGTCGCCGATCTGGCCCTCGCCGAGGTTCAGCGGCGGGCCGGACACCCACTGCTGGATCTGGCCGAGCGCGGCGATCACCCCGGAGGTGATCTGCTGGGTCTGCCCGGCGATCGACGGCGCGATCGCGACGAACAGCCCGCTGACCGCCCCCAGCCCCACCAGCAGCACGAGCGCCGCCGCGAGCGCCGGGGGGAACCGCCACCGGATGAGCAGCGCCGCCGGCGGGCGCAGGATGGTGGCGAGCAGGACGGCGAGCACCACCGGCCACAGCACCACCCACAGCGCGCCGATCAGGTAGCCGACCAGGACCAGCCCGACGGCGATGAGCGCGATCCGCAGGCTCCACGCCGCGACCCAGGTCAGACCGTTGCCGATGATCGTGCCGCGGCTGGCCACGTCCCCGGACGGTGCCCGCCCGAGCACGGACCTCCCCGCGGGATCCTGCCCGGCCGGTGGCGACGCCGAATCCATGCCGTGCTCCGTTCTCGCTGGTGGCTGCGGCTCGGAACCCTAGCCGCGCAGGAGCGTCCGTGCCCGCGTCCACGGGCCCGGGGGACCCGACCGTGGTGTGGCCCCGCTCGCCTCAGAGCTCGTCGGCGAGGTGGCGGAACCCGGCGGGCCGGTCGCGGTGCAGCGTCCACAGGGTCTCGGCGAGCACCGCCGGGTCGGTGCGCGGGTGCCCGGGCTCGATGGCGCCGGGCACGATCAGCTGGGCGACGTGCACGCCGTCGCGGGCGACCTCGTCGTGCAGCATCGCCGCGAACGCGCCCGTGCCGGCGAACGCGATGGAGGTGCCGGCGACCCGGGCGGCCGGGCGGGCGCCGCTGCCGCCGTTGACGAACAGCACGGTGCCGCGGCCCAGTGCGCGCATCCCGGGCAGCACCTGGTGCACCGCGGCGACCGGCCCGTACACCGACATCTCCACCGGCCCGACCAGGTCGGCCGGGGTGGTCTCCAGCAGCGGGCGCAGGAAGTCCTTCTGCGGGGCGGGGCTGTACTGCAGCACCTCGACCGGGCCGACGGTCTCGGCGACCCGCTCCAGCGCCGCGGCGAGCCCGGCCGGGTCGCGCGCGTCGGCGGCGAACCCGTGGGCCCGCACGCCGTCGGCGGTCAGCTCGGCGGCGAGGGCCTCCGCGCGCTCGCGGCGGCGCCCCAGCAGCGCCACCTCGAACCCCTCCCGCCCGAAACGGCGGGCCACCGCCGCGCCCAGTCCGGGCCCGGCACCGACGATCGCGAGGACGGTCATGGCGCCGATCATCGCCCGCGCGGCCCGGGCGCGCCCGCCGTCACCCCGCGGCGACGCCGACCAGCGTGCCCAGCCCGTAGGTGACGGCCAGGCCGAGCGCGCCGCCCAGGACGACCCGCAGCACGGCGCGCCGGGTGCCGTGCCCGCCGAGGCGGGCGCTGACCGCGCCGGTCACCGCGAGCGCGACGAGCACGGCGACGACGGTCACCGGGATCCGCCAGGCCGCCGGGGGCAGCGCGATCGCGAGCAGCGGCAGCACGGCGCCGAGCACGAACGACAGCGCCGACACCGCGGCCGCCTGCCACGGGCCGGCGAGGTCGTCGGGGTCCAGGTGCAGCTCGGCCTCGACGTGCGCGGACAGCGCGTCGTGCGCGGTGAGCTCGCGGGCGACGGTGTCGGCGGTCTCCTCGCTGAGGCCCTTCGCGCGGTAGAGCGCGGCCAGCTCGGCGAGCTCGCCCGCCGGGTCCTCGGCCAGCTCGCGGCGTTCGGTGGCGAGCAGCGAGCGCTCGGTGTCGCGCTGGCTGCTGACCGACACGTACTCCCCCAACGCCATCGAGACCGCGCCGGCGGCGGTCCCGGCGATCCCGGCGGTGAGGACGGTCGCCGGGGTGGCGGCCGCCCCGGCGACACCGACGACGAGCCCGGCGGTGGAGACGATGCCGTCGTTCGCGCCGAGGACTCCGGCGCGCAGGCGGTTGAGGCGGCCGCTCAGCGCGGAGGCGTGCGGCTCGGCCGGGTCGAGTGCGGTGTCGGTGGGTCCGGTCATGGGCGTAGTGGAGCACCGGCCGGGACCGTTGCGCCAGACAAGCCGCCCTCACCCGCGGCCAGCCTGACCGAACCGAGGCGTGCCTGCCCTCGCGCCCGGCGATCGGCCCCCGACCTGCGACGACGCGCCGCGCGGACGGCGCACGGCGCGCCCCGCCCCGGTGGCGGGGCGACGCGGATCACCCGTCCGGCGCTCAGCCGGACAGCTGGGACAGCCGGTCGGCGACCGCGCCGAGGTGCCCGCTCATGGCGGTGAGCTCGTCGGAGGCGCTGCCGAGCAGCCCGGCGTCGCCGAGCTCGCTGCCGGCGATGCAGTGCCGGGCGGCGTCGGCGCCCGAGGTGAGCCCGGCCGCCCACGAGGCCTGGGCGACGGCGTCGGGGATCTCCGGGTAGGCCCGGGCCGCGGCGACCTCGTCGCGCAGGTCGCGGCAGGCGTCGGCGAGCGCGCCGACCCCGCCCGACGTGCCGGCCGCGGCGATCCCGCGCAGCGCACCGGCGATCGCGGTGACGTGGACCTGGCCGCCGCCGCTGCGCCAGTCGACGACGGCGGTGGTCGCGGCCGCGGCGTCGGTGATCCCGCGCCCGGCGGCGCCCGCGGCCCCGACGACGACCCCGAACACGACGAGCATGACCGCGATCGCCGAGCCCAGCCCCGCGACGACG
Source organism: Pseudonocardia spirodelae (assembly GCF_037727765.1). NCBI lineage: Bacteria > Bacillati > Actinomycetota > Actinomycetes > Pseudonocardiales > Pseudonocardiaceae > Pseudonocardia > Pseudonocardia spirodelae. The sequence goes on from NZ_JBBJUP010000022.1 coordinate 26,807, forward strand.
ACCGCGGGCCTGCGGCGGCGCGGCAGCAGCGCGACCGGGAAGCCCGGGAGGCTGCCGTCCGGCGAGGGGCCCGCGGCGGGCTCCACCGGGCGCGGCGGCGCCGGCGTCCACCAGGGCGCCGCACCGCGGGGCGCCGGGACCGCCACGCGCGGACCGCCCGTCGGCGGGTGGGCGGTCACCGGCGGCGGACCGGCCGGGCGCCGCTGGGCCGGGATCGCCCCGGCGGGCGGGTACCCGGCGGGGGCGGCGTGCGGGTGGTCCTCGCGCAGGGCGTGCCGCGGGCGGTGGGGTGCTCCGTCCATGACCTCCCCCTCTCCGGCGTGCGGGCGTCGACCAGTTCATCGCCGGGTGCCCCGCCCGTGCATCCCGTACCCGGATTCTTCAGCAGAAATGCCGATATGCGCGTCACGCTCGCGGGTCATCCGGCGTTCACCCGGGCGCCGTAGCATCGCCGTCGCCATGCCCGAGCCCGTCCGCCCGCTGCGCCGCGGCGCCGTCACCCCGCCCGTGCACGTCCCGCCGGAGCAGACGACGGTGCCCCGCTACCCGGGCGCCGTGGCCGGTGCGGCCGGTCGGGCACCGCACCTGGTGGTCGTCGCCGCGCCCGCACCGGTCCCGCCGCTGCGGGCCGGTGACCGGTGTGCGCGGCTGGCCGCCGGCGCCGACCCGGGTGCGCTGCTGGACCGCGAGCTCGCCCGGCTGGTCACCGGGTGGCGGATCCTGGTCGTCGGCACCGAGGCGCGGGCGCAGGAGGTCCGCGCCGCCGCGCTGGCCCGCGGCGCCCGCGACGACGAGCTCGTCCTCACCCCCACCGACCTCGCGGACACCGCCCGCGACCGCATCGTGTCCTGCGGGCACTGCCACCACCGCTTCACCGCCCGCGCCGACCCCGGCGACGCGCTCGGCTGCCCCGGCTGCGGGCTGGTCGTGCACCTGGCCGCGCACTTCTCCCGGCGGCTCGCGGCCTGGCTGGGCGCCCCGACGCCGGAGCGCGCCCGGTGAGGACGCTGGACCTGCGCGTCGCCGCCGTCGCCCCGGTGAGCCCGGGGGTGCGGTCGCTGGCGCTGCAGCGGCCCGGCGGCGGGCCGCTGCCGTCGTTCCCGCCGGGCGCGCACGTCGGCGTCGAGTGGGCGCCGGGGCGGTGGAACCCCTACTCCCTCACGGGACCGCAGGACGAGCCCGCCCGCTGGCACGTGTCGGTGGCGCTGCGCCCCGGCGGGCACGGCGGCTCGGCCTGGATGCACGCCCGTTCCCCCGGCGACCCGGTGCGGGTCACCGCCCCGCGCAGCACGTTCGCCCCGGACGACACCGCACGCCACCACCTGCTCGTCGCGGGCGGGATCGGGGTCACCCCGGTGCTGTCGCACGTGCGCCGCCACCTCGCGTGGTCCGCGCCGTTCACCGTGCTGTTCGTGCACCGCCCGGGCCGCGCCCCGCACGCCGCGGAGCTGGCCGCGCTGTGCGGGGACCGGCTCGTCACCGCCACCGGGCGGGCCGCCGCCCGGGCGCAGCTGGCGCGGCTGCTGGGGACCGCGCCGTTCGGCAGCCACGTCCACACCTGCGGGCCGCCCGGCCTGGTCGCCGCCGTCGCCGACGCCGCGCGGGCCGCGCACTGGGTCGCCGGCCGCGTGCACGCCGAGAGCTTCGACGCACCGCCCGTCACGGGGCGGCCGTTCCGCGTGGTGCTGCGCCGCAGCGGGCGCACCGTGCCGGTCGGGGCCGGGGAGAGCCTGCTCGACGCCGTCACCCGGGCCGGGGTGCGCGCGCCGTCACTGTGCCGCAGCGGTGTCTGCGGGGAGTGCGTGACGACGGTGCACCGCGGCGCGGTCGAGCACCGCGACACGGTCCTGGCCCCGGACGGGCGCGACGGGCGGATGGCGCTCTGCGTGTCCCGCGCCGCGGGCGACGAGCTGGAGATCGACCTGTGAGCGTCCCGGCCGACGTGGCCCGCTACCCGTTCCCGCTGCCCCACCCCACGTACCGGATCAGCGCGAACGTCGAACCGGCCTGCGTCGTGCGGGAGACCGAGGCCGGGTCGTGGGGCGCGACCGTGCTGGACGACGGCCCGGACCGGGGCGCGCTCGCCGCCGCGCGGGCCGCCGTCCTGGACGCCGAGCCGGCCCGCTTCGTCGCCGCGCCGCACGCCCGCGCCGCCTGCTGGGACGCCTGCCTGCACCTCGCCGGGCTGCTCGCCGCCGCGCAGCCGGGCACCTGCTCGCTGACCCGCGACGACGACGGCGTCCGCCGTTTCCGCGACACCGTCACCGGCACCGACCTGCGGCTGGTGCCCGGCGACGAGGATGCGCTGCCCGAGCACCCGCTGCGCTGGATCTCGCGCCACCTCGCCGAGGACGTCGTCGTGCTCGGGGCCCGCGACGGCGCGCTGTGGCTCGACGCCGGCGCGGTCGCGTCCGCCTCGGTGTGGTCGGTCGGGTTCGACGCGGGCATGAGCTTCCGCGAGCTGCACGGCCCGGTCCCCGGCAACGGTCCCGGCGGGGTGTTCGAGCGGGCGGAGCGCTTCCTGCTGCGGCTCGACCCGGGCGAGGCCTACCGGCGTCTCAACTGGGGCCTGCAGCCCGGCGACCACCACGACCTGTCGCTCGACGCCGCACCCGCCTGGCAGCCCGCGCGGGCCCGGCTCGCCGCGGGCGCCCCGGTCACCGACCCGGGCCGGGAGATCCACCTGCGCACCGAGGTGCAGCACATGGTGCGGCTGCCGCGGACCGGGGCGGTGCTGTTCCTGATCGGGATCCGGCTGCTGCCGCTGGAGCGGGTCGCGCTCGTCCCGGCGTGGGCGGAGCGGCTCGCGTCGGTCTGCGAGACGCTGCCGCCGGAGGTCGCCGAGTACAAGGAGCTCGAACCGCTGGCGTCGATCACCGCGCGCTGGCTGCGCGCGCGGCGGCCGTGAGCGGCGTTCCCCGTGCGGCGCAGCGCGTGCGGACCTAGCCTCGCCGCTGATGACCGACCCGACCCCGTGCACCGTGCTCGATCTCGTGGCCGACCCCGGGGTGGCGACCGAGCTGGCACACCGGCTGGCCCGCGAGCTGCCCGACGTCCTCCGGGGACGTGGCGAGGGGCGCTGGGAGGTCCGCGTCGCCGACGAGCCGATCGTGCTCGACGAGCGCGGCGCCCTGCCCGCCCTGTCGATCGGGGACCGCGTCCGCGACCGTGACGGCGCCGACGCGGTCGTGCTGCTGACCGACCTGCCGCGCCGCGCCGACACCGACCCCGTCGTCGCCGACGCGGGCACCGCGCACCGGGTGGGGCTGGTGTCGCTGCCCGCGCTGGGCGCCCTCGACCAGTACCGGCGCTGCCGCGACACCGTGGTCCGGCTGGTGACCCGGCACCTGTTCCCGGCCGGGGACCGGGCCGGGGCCGGGGAGCGGTCCGACGCCGGCCGCGCGGGAGCCCTGACCCGGCTCGGCCAGGACACCGGTGGGGGCCGCGACGGCTCCGGCAGCGCCGGCGTCGAGGACGACGTCGACGTGCGGCTCGCCCTGCCCGGCCTGCGCGGGCGGCTGCGGCTGCTGGCCGGGCTGGTGCGGGCGAACCGGCCGTGGCGGCTGGTGCCGAGCCTGTCCCCGGCGATCGCGGCGGCCGCGGCCGGTGCGGCGTTCGGGATCTTCTACTCCAACATCTGGGAGCTGGCCACCGCGCTGGGCACCGGACGGCAGGTCACCGTCATGCTCGTCGCGCTGACCGGGATGACGGCGTGGCTGATCCTGGACAACGGGCTGTGGGAGTCGCGGCGGGCACGGTCGCTGCGCGAGGAGATGCTGCTGTCGAACCTGTCGACGGTGATCACGGTCGCGTGCGGGGTGCTGGCAATGTTCGCGCTGCTGTTCGTGCTCGCGCTGGTCGCGGCGGTGCTGGTCGTCCCGCCGGACTACCTGGGCCAGAAGCTGATGCGCCCGGCCGGGCCGGACGACTGGGTGATGATCGCCTGGCTGTCGACGTCGATGGGCACCGTCGCCGGGGCGCTCGGCTCCGGGTTCGCCGACGACGACGCGGTGCGCCGCGCCGCCTACAGCCGGCGCGAGCGGGAGCGCCGGGCCCGCCTCGACGACGCCGAGCACGACTCCGGCGGCCGCTCCGGCGACGGCTCCGGGCGCGGCGACCGAGGCTGAGCGTCAGCCGGGCAGCGCCGACCGCAGCACGTCGACGGCGGTGGCCGCCCGGTCGCGGCCGTCCCCGGCGGCGTCGAGCCGGGCGGCCAGCTCCGGCGGCAGGTCGAGCACCAGCCGGACCGGGCCGCCGGACGCCGGGTCGCGGGGCCGCAGGACCACGCCCAGGACCGGCAGCGCGACCGTCCCGAGCGCGTCGACGATCCCGGCGACGCCCAGCCACCGCCAGTAGTCCTCGCCGTCGCCGACGACGCCGTCGGTCAGCACGGGCAGCGCCAGCATCACCGCGACCACCGCGATCGCGGCGAGGGTGAGGGCGAGCCCGGCCCGGATCACCGCGGAGCGACGCCCGGACAGCAGCAGGAGCAGGTTGGCGTGCGCCAGGCTGACCGCGGCGATGGTCAGCACCAGCGCGGCCTTGACGACGGTGCCGTCGAGGTCGCCGCCTGCGGCGGAGAGCATCTCGCCCCACCAGATCAGCCACAGCACGCAGACCGCGGCCGCGACGCTCGCCGCGAGCCCGGCGATCCCCAGCAGCCGCACCGCGCGGGTGACGACGGCGAGGTGGCAGAGCGCCGTCGTACCGAACGCCGCGACGACCAGGGTGGTGACCACGACGCGGGCGGCGGTGTCGCCGAACCCGCCGCCGAGCAGGGCGACGATGCCCGACACCGACGCGACGACCAGCGAGGCCACCACCGCGACGATCATCGCGCGGCGCGCGCCGCGCACGGACGGGGCTGCAGGAGCGGTCATGGCGGCCAGTGTGGACCCGGCCGGGCCCGGGCGTGATCCGCAGTCCTACGGACCGGGCAGCGTCGCGACGCCCATCTGCTCCTGCACGGCGGCCGGGTCGACGCCGCGGCGGCGGGCCCGGCCGGCCGCGCGGGTGGACGCGAGCACCGCGCGCGGCTCCCCCGCCGGCCCGGTGATCTCGACCCGGCCCAGGTCGTGCCGGGTCAGCAGCGCCATCGCACCGGCCAGGGCGTCCGGCGGCAGCGGCGCGCGCACCGCGAGCCGGGCGCGGGCGCGGCGCAGCTGGTCGGCGGTCCACGGGCCCGGGGCGGCGACGCCGTCGAACAGCTCGGCGAGGCGGGGGTCGGTGCCCGGCAGTCGTACCCGGACGTCGCGGTGGGTCTGGGTCAGCACGCCGTGCACGATCGCGGCCGCCTCCCAGCCGGTGGCCGTGGTGTCGAGGTCGGCGAGGACGTCGGGGACGGCGCCGGGCAGCGGCACGGGCCGGGCCCCCGGCTCGGGCACCAGCGCGGCGATGCGCAGCCCCTCGGAGTCCTTGCCCGCGGCGGACTCCGGGCGCCCGGCCCAGTCGGGGCCGTCGTGCCATGCGAGGGCCGCCGGGACGTGACGCAGCGCGGCGCCGCTGTTCCAGGCCCGGTAGGCGAGGTCCCAGTCCTCGCCGCCGTAGCCGACGTAGCGCTCGTCGAAGCCGCCGAGGTCGTCGAACAGGGACCGGTGCACGGCGAGGACCGCGCTGATGACCAGCCGCCAGTCCCCCGGGCCGGCGTCGCGCAGGTCCCGGGTGCGGGCGTAGCCCTGCGCCAGCCACACCGGGTCGGGCAGCTGCGGGGCGTCCGCGGGGTCGTCGCCCGGCGCCGCGGCGGACAGGTCGGCGTGGCGCCGCCGCCCGACGGCGAGCACGTCGGGACGGGCCGCGACCGGCGCGGCGAGCGCGGCGACGAACCCGGGGCCGGGCACGGTGTCGGCGTCGAGGAACACCAGCACGTCGCCCTCGGCGTGCGCGGCGCCGCGGTTGCGGGCCGCGGCGGCGCGGAAGCCCAGGTCGGCCTGGGTGACCACCCGCACCGGGACCGGGCCCGGCGCCGGCCGCGGCGGCTGCGGGGACCCGTCGTCGGCGACGACGACCGACACCGGTGGCAGCGTCTGCGCCGCGAGCGCCGCCAGCGTGCGGGCGAGCTGCGCGGGCTGGCGGTAGTGACAGACGACGACCCCGACCCGCGGGCCCGGGCCGCTCACCGGCCCAGCACCGCGCGGTAGAGGGCGACGTGCCCGGCGCCGGGCTCGGGCCAGTCCGGGACCGGGCCGCGGGTGCGGCCGGGGTCGGCGAGCGCGGCCGCGACGAGCGCGTCGCGGGTGGGGTCGTCGTCGTAGAGGTGCACCGAGCCCGGGGCCGCGGCGGCGACCTCGACGGCGTGCGGGGCGGCCGCGGCCAGCGGGACCCGGCCGTGGGCGAGCCAGGCCAGCAGCGAGCCGCTGGCGCTGACCGTGCGGCTCGGCGCGACCGGGACGGTGACCGCGGCGGCGGCCGCGGCCAGCTCCGCCGGTTCCAGGTGCCCGGTCAGCACCCAGTCGACGCCGCGGGCGCGGGCGTGCGCGGCCAGGTCGCGGGCGAGGTCGTCGTGTCCGTCGGCCACCGCCCCCGCCGCGACGACCGCGGGCCGGTCCGGGTGCGCGGCCGCGGCGTCGACGACGGCCTCGTGCCCCTTGCCGGGGTGCACGAACCCCAGCACCCCGAGGGCGGACCGCCCGGCCCAGCCGGGCGCGGGCCCGGGCGGCACCACCACCGGCAGCGGCAGCGCCACCTGCACCGGGTCCGCGGCACCGAGCGCGCGGGCCTTCGCGGCCTCGTGCCCGGCGGAGACGACCACGGCGTCCGCGGCGGCGACGACGTGCCGGTACCCCGCGGCGCGCCGGGCGTCGCGGGCCGGGTCGGGGTCGGCCCCCGGGAGGTCGTGCAGGGTCACCACCAGCGGGCGGGGCAGGGTCGCGGCCACGTCGGTGAACGCCTGCGCGGCGGCGGCGATGTCCGGGCCCCACAGGGCGTCGGTGAACTGGGCGTGGGTGAGGTCGGCGGCCCCGGACCCGACCGGCACGACACCCCGGGCGGCGACGGCCGCCGCGACGGCCGCGGCGTGGCGCACCACGCCGTGCCCGGAGGCGCCCGGCGCGACGACCCGCACCGTGGTCGTCACCGCGACACCCCGGCGACGACCTCGCGGTAGAGCGCGGCGTGCGCCCCGGCGACCTCGGCGCGGGCCCGCTCGCGCACGGCGGGGTCGGCCCGCCAGGCCGGCCGGGTCCGGTGGGCCAGCGCCACCGCCGCGGCCAGCGAGGCCCGGTCGGGGCCGTCGCCGGCCAGCCGGTAGGTCAGGCAGGGCGCCTGCTCGCGGAAGTGCCCGACGTCGGGGACCAGCGCGGTGGTGCCCAGGTCGTGGCATGCCTCGAGCCAGCCGGAGTGGGTGCCCCAGCGGTAGGGCAGCACCGACACGTCGAGCTCCTGCAGGTAGGTGTGGAAGGCGTCGTCGTCGAACGGGGGGTGGACGCGCAGGTCCAGGCGGGGCTCGTCGCGCAGGGCGGTGGCGACGGCACGGCCGCGGCCGTCGTCGTGGGCGTCGACGCGGACGGTCACCCCGGCCGGAGCGGTCGCGGCGAGCGCGCGGGCCACCCCGACCGGGTCGGCGTTGGTGCGGTGGCTCTTGGCGTGCAGCCCGACGACGAACCCGTCGTGGCGCGGGCGCGGCGCGTGCGCCCACCCAGGCCCGACGACGGCCGGGTGGGCGAGCACGAGGGCGTCGCGTCCCCAGCGCTCCCGGATCCGTCCCGCCGCGCCCGGGGTCAGCGTCACCACCGCCGCCGCGGCCGGCACCAGCACGTCCAGCGACGCGGTGTGCGGGGCCGGGTCGGTGTGGTGCGGGTTGCGCAGGTCGTGCACGGTCAGCACCAGGGGCCGGTCCGCCCCGCGCAGCGCGGCGACCAGCGCGCGCAGCTGTGCGGGGCCGCGGTCGTCGAAGCCGAAGTGCACGTGCAGCACGTCGAACGTCCCGGCGTGGGCGCGCACGTACCCGGCGTCGAGCCACGGCGAGGGCCACCACCGCCCGTCGACGGCGCCGGGCACCGGCGGGTCGGGCAGGCGCAGGACCTGCGGGTGGTGCAGCGACCGCACGTAGGGATGGGCGGTGGGCACGGACGCCACACGCACGCGGCGGCTCCTCTCGGACGGGTACGGCCCGGGTGCCCGTCCCGGGGCCGGTCAACCGCGCGGCGCGGCGCGATCCGGCCCACGATGGGCCGGTGACCGATCCGCGCCGGCGCCACTACGGCGTCCTCCACGGCTGCGCGCCCGTCCCGGCCGGACCGCTGGCCCTGGTGTGGGGCAACTGCCAGGCCGAGGCCGTGCGGGTGCTGCTCGCGACGGTGCCGGACCTGCCGGTGACCCCGGTGCGGATCCCCCCGGTGCACGAGCTGACCGCCGCCGACCTCGACCTGCTGGCACCGCTGCTCGCCCGGACCCGGCTGCTGGCCGCCCAGCCGGTCCGCGACGGCTACCGCGGGCTGCCGCTCGGGACGGCCGAGGTCGCCGCGGCCCTCCCGGCGGCGGCGACGGTGGTGCGCTGGCCGGTGGTCCGCCACCCCGCGCTGCACCCCTGGTCGGCGATCGTGCGCCACCCGTCGGACCCGGCCGCCGTCCCGCCGCCGGTGCCGTACCACGACCTGCGGGCGCTGGCCGCCGCCGCGGGCCGCCCGGCCGGGGCGCCGCCGTCGGCGGGGGCGCTGGCCGAGGTCGGGGCCCGCGGGGTGGCCGAGCTCGCCCGCCGCGAGGCCCGCGACACCGACGTCGGGGTGGCCGACGTCATCACCTCGTTCGGGACCGCCGCCGCGCACACGCTCAACCACCCGGGCAACCCGGTGCTGCACTGCCTGGCCGCGCGGATCCTGGACACCGCCGGGCTGCCCGCGACCGTCGGCGACCCGGGTCGTGACCTGCTCGGCGGGATCCGGTCCCCGCTGCGCCGCGACGTGCTCGACGCGCTCGGGCTGCCCGGGCCGGCCCGCGGGCACTGGCTCGACGGCGACCGCCCGGTCGGCGAGGACGAGGTGCTCGCCGCGCAGCGCGGCTGGTACGCCGCGCACCCCGCCTGGGTGAGGGCGGGCGTGGCGCGCCACGCCGACACGCTGGAGATCCTCGGCCTGTAGGGACGGGGCCGCGCAAGGTCGAGTTGTGGGCCCGGGCGGGGCCCCGCATGATCGGAGCGCGTCCGGGTTCAGCAACAGCTCGCACGGTGTCCCCGTCCCCGAGCCCCGGAGCGTTGTTCGATGATCCTCCCTGTCGTGCGCCGGTGAGCGCCCGGATCGCGCTGATCGCGTCCGCGCGCTACCCCATCCGGGAACCGTTCCCGGGCGGGCTGGAAGCGCACACCGCCGGGCTGGCGGACCGGCTGCGCCGTCGCGGCCACGACGTGACCGTGTTCGGCGCGCCCGGCTCCGACCCCGGGCTGCGCGTGTCCGCGATGGCCGCGCTGCCCCCGATCTCCGACGCCGCCCGCAGCGACGTCGGCATGCCGCCGGAGTGGTTCCTCGCCGAGCACCACTCCTACCTCGAGCTGCTGCTGGCGCTCTCGCGCGAGCGCGGCCGCTACGACGTGGTGCACAACAACTCCCTGCACTATCTGCCGCTGGCGCTGGCCGGCACCCTCGACGCGCCCGTGCTGACCACGCTGCACACCCCGCCGACGCCCTGGATGGAGTCCGCGGTGCGCCTGGGCGACCCGCGGCGGCTGCGGTTCGCCGCGGTCAGCGCGCACACCGCGGCGGCCTGGGCGCCGACCGGGGCGCGCGCCACCGTCGTGCGCAACGGGGTCGACACCGCGGCCTGGGGGTACGGGTCCGGCGGCGGTGTGCCGGTGTGGTCGGGCCGGATCGTGCCGGAGAAGGGACCTGTCGAGGCCATCCGCGCCGCCCGCCTCGCCGGCACCGGGCTGCGCCTGGCCGGTCCCTGCCCGGACCGCGGCTTCTTCGACTCCTGCGTCGCGCCGCTGCTCGGCGGGGACGTGACCTACCTGGGGCACCTCGACCACCGCGCGCTGGCCCGGCTGGTCGGCGACGCGAGCGTCGCGGTCGTCTCCCCGTGCTGGGACGAGCCCTACGGCCTGGTCGTCGCCGAGGCGCTGGCCTGCGGGACCCCGATCGCCGGGTTCGCCCGCGGTGCGCTGCCCGAGATCGTCGACCCGGCGTGCGGGGTCCTCGTCGCACCCGGCGACGTCGAGGGCCTGGCCCGGGCCATCCCGGCCGCGGCGGCGCTCTCGCGCACCGACGCCCGCCGCCACGCCGAACGGACCTGCTCCGCCGAGGTCATGATCGACGGCTACGAGCGGCTCTACGGCGCGCTGGCGGCGGCGTGAGCACGGTCGTCTACTACGTCCACCACCACGGCAGCGGCCACGCGCACCGGGCCGCCGCCATCGCCGCGCACCTGCGCACCCCGGTCGTCGGGGCCGGGTCGCGGCCCGCCCCCGCGGGCTGGCCCGGCCCCTGGCACGAGCTGGCACCCGACACCGGCGGCACCGGCGGAGGTGACCCCGACGTCACCGCGGGCGGGACGCTGCACTGGGTGCCCCGCCACCACGACGGGCTGCGCGCCCGGGCCGCCGCGGTCTCCGCCCTGCTGGCCGCCGGACCGGCCCGGCTGCTGGTCGCCGACGTGTCGGTGGAGATGGCCGTGCTGGCCCGGCTGCACGGGGTGCCCGTGGCCGTCGTCGCCCAGCCCGGCGACCGGGGTGACCGCGCCCACCGCACCGCCTACGACCTGGCCGAGGTGCTGCTCGTGCCGTGGCCGCGGACCCCGGCGCGGCCGTGGCGGACCGAGCTCGCCGCGCGCACCGTGCACCTGGGCGGGCTCTCCCGTTTCGACGGCCGTCGCGCGGCTCCGCCACCCGGGCGGCGGCGGGTGCTGCTCCTGACCGGCAGCGGCGACGACGGTGCCGACCCCGACGCGGTGGCCGCCGCCGCGGCCGCCACCCCCGGCTGGACGTGGCACGTCGCGGGACGGCTGCGCGGCCCGCTCCCGCCCGGCGCACCACGCACCCTGACCGTGGGCGGCTGGAGCGAGGACGTGTGGGCGCGGCTGCAGGGCGCCGACGTGGTCGTCGGGCACGCCGGGCAGAACGTGGTCGCCGAGATCGCCGCCGCGCGGCGGGCCGCTGTGATCGTGCCCGCGCAGCGCCCGCACGGCGAGCAGGCCGCCACCGGTGCGGCGCTCGCGGCAGCCGGGCTGGCGGTCGTCGAGCCCCGCTGGCCGGACCCGCGGGACTGGCCAAGGGTCCTCGGGCGGGCCGCGGGGCTGGGCGGCGCGGGCTGGTCGCGGTGGAGCGACGGCCGGGCCGCGGCGCGGGCCGCCGCCGTCCTCGACGGGATCGTCGCGGGCGCCGACGCCGGCCCGCACCGGCCCGCGGCGTGAGCGCCGCAGCCGGGCGCGGCGCGGTCGCCGTCGTCACCGTCGTGCGGGGGCGGGCGGACCACCTGGCCCGCCAGCGACGGCTGCTGGCCACCGGCCCGGCGATGACCCACGTGGTCGTCGGGATGGGTGGGGCCCCCGACCTCGACGGCGCCGGCCCGCCGACCCGGGCGCTGACGGTGCCCGCACCCGGCCCGCTCCCGCTGGCCCGGGCCCGCAACGCCGGCGCGGCCGCCGCCCTGGACCTGGGCGCCGGGCTGCTGGTGTTCCTCGACGTCGACTGCCTGCCCGGCGAGGAGCTGATCGACCGCTACGCCGACGCGGCGGCCGCACGCCCGGACGCCCTGCTCGCCGGGCCGGTGACCTACCTGAGCGAGGGGGTGCTGCCCGAGCGCGACCTGCACCGCCACCTCGACCCGCACCCGGCCCGGCCGTCGCCGGAGCCGGGCGTGCTGGTCGACGAGCCGCGCCGCGAGCTGTTCTGGTCGCTGTCGTTCGCCGTGACCGCCCGGGCGTGGACCGCCGGCGGCGGGTTCTGCGAGCGGTACGCCGGCTACGGCGCCGAGGACACCGACTTCGCGCTGTCCTGCGGGCTGCCGCTGGTGTGGGTGGGCGGGGCGCACGCGCTGCACCAGCACCACCCGCCGGCGCGCACGGACCCGGACCGGGTGGCGGAGATCGTCGGCAACGCCCGGGTGTTCCGGTCGCGCCGGGGCTGGTGGCCGATGGCGGGCTGGCTGCGCGAGCTCGACGCGGCGGGCGCGGTCGAGTTCGACCCGGAGCGCGACGTGCTGCGGGTCGTGTGAGGCCGGTGGCCGCGGCTCAGCAGGCGCAGAACTGGACCGGGCGCATGCAGGTGTAGCAGAGGCCCCCGGCCGGGGCGGAAGGCGTGCGGCGCAGCCACCACCGGTGGGTACGGACGGGAACGGACATGGGGTGTCAGTACCCGCCCCGGCACCGCTCACGCCCCGTGCGACCGACTTGGGGACGGGCGGTCGGAAAGCGGCGCCGGACGGGGTGGCGGGCCGGGGCCACCCGGGTGAACGGTCGTCCTCCGCGGGTGTCCGGCCCGCCCGGGTCACTGCGGGCCGCGGGCCCGCAGCTCCTCCACCCGCTCCATCGCCGTCCGCAGGTCGCTGAGCCAGTCGTCGGAGTGCCGGCCGACCAGCCGGACGCACCAGGCGAGCGCGTCGGAGCGGGACCGGGCGACACCGGCGTCGACGAGGGTGTCGAGCACCCGTCGCTCGGGCTGACGCAGCCGGGTCATCACCGGCACCGACAGCGTCGTGAACAGCTCGCGGGTGCCGCCCTGGCGCACGCCCCAGGCGACCCGGCGCGCCCAGCGGTGCTCCGCCTGGCGGGCGACGGCGATCCGCTCGTCGCGGGTCTCCTCCCGGAAGCGGGCGATCCGGCCCGCCTCGGCGGCCGCGCGGGCGGCCCCGCCGTCGTCGGACTCCCCCGTGCCCGGCACCTCCGGCAGCGGCGGCAGCTCCCCGACGACGACGATCTCGTCGCGGTCCACGGTCACCTCCGGCGCCCCGGTGAACCAGCCGTCGGGCAGCCGCCCGGCGAACCAGGCCGCGGCGTCGTCGGCGGGCGGCGGGTCGGCCTGCGGTCCGCCCGGTCGTCCTCGTCCTGCTCTCATCACGCACCTCCAGGTCGGATGATTACAGAATTACACCGCTACACCACAGAGGCAACCGCCGCCGGGATCAGGCCGCGACCTGGGCGACGAGCAGCCCGGCGCCGAGGGTCACCATCGCCGCCCCGGCGACCCGCGACACGACCCGCGCCGCGGCCGGGCGGGCACCCAGCACGACCCGGGCGCCGAAGCCGACGCCGGCGTAGACCACCGCGCACCCGGCCACGTGCACCAGCCCGAGCAGCACGATCTGCCCGCCCGGCGACCACGCCGCGGACGGGTCGGTGAACTGTGGCATCAGGGCCAGGAACAGCAGCAGCGCCTTCGGGTTGAGCCCGCTGACGCCCGCGCCGCGCACGAGGTCGCCGACCGCGGAGCCGCCGGCCTCCGGAGCCGCGACGACCGGACCGGCCGGGCGGCGCAGGGTGGCCGCGCCGAGCAGCACGAGGTAGCCGGCGCCGACGGTGGTGAGTACGGCGAGCACCTCCGGGCGGCGCGCCACCACCGCCGCGACACCCGCCGCGACGAGCGCGGTCAGGGCCAGGTGCCCGCCCAGGAGCCCGGCCAGCGACGGCAGCACGGCCCGCCCGCGCACCCCCGCCCGGATCATGTACGCCCAGTCCGCGCCCGGGGTGAGCACCAGCAGCAACGACAGGCCGGAGAACCCCAGCACGCTCGCGATCGGCATGCCACGACGCTAGGTCGCCGCCCCCGGGAGGTGGTCCCGAACTTGCTCGCCCGGCGGGTGTGTACGGCAAGATCCTGCCGTATGGACGCCATCGACCGGAAGATTCTTGCCGAGCTGCAGGCCGATGGCCGGCTGACCGTCACCGAGCTCGCCGAGCGCGTGCAGCTGTCGCTGTCGCCGTGCCACCGGCGGCTGCGGGCGCTGGAGTCCTCCGGCGCGGTCGCCGGCTACCGCGCCCACCTCGACGCCCGCGCCCTCGGGCTGGGCTTCGACGCGCTGGTGTTCGTGACGATGCACGAGGCCGTGCGCGACACCGTCGAGGCGTTCGAGTCGGCCGTGGCCGGCATCGAGCACGTCGTCACCGCGCAGCGCCTGTTCGGCGACCCGGACTACCTGCTGCGGATCATCACGCGGGACCTGCCGGCCTTCCAGCGGCTCTACGACGAGCGCCTCACGACGCTGCCCGGGGTGCAGCGGCTGTCCTCGACGCTGGTGATGAAGGACGTCGTGGCCGACCGGGGGCTGCCGCTCGAGGCCGGGGCGGGCGGCCGGTCCCGGTAGCCGTCGCCGGCCCGGTGGCGCACGGTGGACGGAGGCTGCCCCGGTGTCCTGCCGGGCGTCCCGGGCTGCACGATGCTCAGGACGAGCACGCGGTCCGTGCCGAGGGGAAGATGAGGTTGATGACGAGCACCCTTGCCAAGACGCTCACCCACTGGGTCGCCGGCAGGCCCGCCGAGGGCACGTCCGGGCGGACGTCGGAGGTGACCGACCCCGCCACCGGCGAGGTCACCGCCCACCTGCCGCTGGCCTCGGACGCCGAGGCCGCCGCCGCCGTCGCGGCCGCGAAGGCCGCCTTCCCGGCCTGGCGCGACACCAGCCTGAGCCGGCGCACCCAGATCCTGTTCCGGTTCCGCGAGCTGCTCAACGCCCGCGCCGGCGAGCTGGCGGAGCTGATCACCGCGGAGCACGGGAAGGTGCTCTCCGACGCCGCCGGTGAGGTCGCCCGCGGCCAGGAGGTCGTCGAGTTCGCCTGCGGGATGCCGCACCTGCTGAAGGGGTCGGCCACCGAGAACGCCTCCACCGGCGTCGACGTGCACTCGGTGCGCCAGCCGCTGGGCGTCGTCGGGATCATCTCGCCGTTCAACTTCCCGGCGATGGTGCCGATGTGGTTCTTCCCGGTCGCGATCGCCGCCGGGAACACCGTGGTGCTCAAGCCGTCGGAGAAGGTGCCCTCGGCCGCCCTGTGGCTCGCCGAGCTGTGGCGCGAGGCCGGCCTGCCCGACGGCGTCTTCACCGTCCTGCACGGCGACAAGGTCGCCGTCGACCACCTGCTGACCAGCCCGGACGTCAAGTCGATCAGCTTCGTCGGCTCGACCCCGGTCGCCCGCTACGTCTACGAGACCGGCACCGCGCACGGCAAGCGCGTGCAGGCGCTCGGCGGGGCGAAGAACCACATGGTCGTGCTGCCCGACGCCGACCTCGACCTCGCGGCCGACCAGGCCGTGAACGCCGGGTTCGGCTCCGCGGGCGAGCGCTGCATGGCGATCTCCGCGCTGGTCGCGGTCGGCGACATCGCCGACACCCTGGTGGAGAAGATCGCCGAGCGGGCCCGCGCGCTGCGCACCGGCGACGGCCGCCGCTCCTGCGACATGGGGCCGCTGGTCACGAAGGCCGCCCGGGACCGCGTGTCGGGCTACGTCGACGCCGGGGAGCGCGAGGGGGCCACGGTCGTCGTCGACGGCCGCACGGCGTCCTTCGACGCCGACGGGTCCGGCTTCTTCCTCGGCCCGACCCTGCTCGACCACGTCGGCACCGGCATGAGCGTCTACACCGACGAGATCTTCGGCCCGGTGCTGTCGGTCGTGCGCGTCGACAGCTACGAGGCCGCCGTCGACCTGGTCAACGCCAACCCCTACGGCAACGGCACCGCGATCTTCACCAACGACGGCGGCGCCGCGCGCAGGTTCCAGAACGAGGTCGAGGTCGGGATGATCGGCGTCAACGTGCCGGTCCCGGTGCCGATGGCGTACTACAGCTTCGGGGGCTGGAAGAGCTCGCTGTTCGGCGACACCCACGCCCACGGCACCGAGGGCGTGCACTTCTTCACCCGCGGCAAGGTCGTCACCACCCGCTGGCTCGACCCGAGCCACGCCGGGGTCGACCTGGGGTTCCCGACCAACGGCTGACGCCCGCGCGGCACGTCCGGAACGTTCGTCGTCCCCGCAGGTGTGAGCGGCCCGTCGTGAGGTACCCCGGGCCATGACCTCCTTCCTCGGACGGCTCGCCGACCGGCTGCGTGGACGCACCCCGGCCGAGGACGTCGAACCCGACCCGCATCTGGCCAGTTCCCGCGAGACCGGCGGCCTGCCGGGGGCGGAGGGCGGCGACGCCGTCGCGACCACCGGGACCGGCGACTCCGGCGAGTTCGTGGGCAGGGTCGCGGGCCGCGACGAGGGCTTCGCCGGCGAGACCGGTGCCGAGGCCCGCGCCGAGGCCGGGGAGCCCACCGCCGACGACGCTCCCGACCGGGACCCGGACCCGCGCTGACGCACCGGGTCCGGCGGGGTCGGCGGCACGACGGGGTGCGGTGAGCGGGACACCGGGTGGCCGCGCGAGCGGTGTCCCTTCCGGACGGTCATGCTGGGCACCTCCGGACCCGTCCGGAGCCGGGTCGGCGACCCCGGTGCGGCGCCGTCCGCCGGGCGGCTCCGTGACGGGGGCTCCGGCCGCGGAAGGACGTGGGACAGGTGACCGAACGGGTCGACGCCGTCGTGGTCGGGGCCGGGCACAACGGCCTGGTCGCGGCGAACCTGCTGGCCGACGCCGGATGGGACGTCCTGGTCTGCGAGGCCGCCGACGCCCCGGGCGGCGCGGTGCGCTCGGCCGAGATCACCGCGCCCGGGTTCGTCAGCGACCTGGCCAGCGCATTCCACCCGCTGGGCGCCGCGTCGCCGGTGCTGCGCGAGCTGGACCTGGGCGCCCACGGCCTGGTGTGGCGGCACGCGCCCGCGGTGCTCGCCCACCCCACCGCCGACGGGCACTGCGCGGTGCTGCACCGCCGCCTCGACGACACCGCCGCGGCCCTCGACGCCGACCACCCCGGCGACGGCGACGCCTGGCGCGCCCTGGTCGCGCAGTGGGACCGGGTGGCCGCGGACCTGCTCGACGCGGCGCTGCGCCCGTTCCCGCCCGTCCGCCCCACCGCCCGGCTGCTGCGCCGCCTCGGCGCCGGCGACGCCCTGCGGCTGGCCCGGATGCTCGCGCAGCCGGTCACGGCGATGGCGCGGGAGCACTTCGGCGGCCGCTCCGCGCCGCTGCTGCTCGCCGGCAACGCCCTGCACACCGACCTCGGCCCGGACTCGGCGGCGAGCGCCGCCTACGGCTGGCTGCTCGCGATGCTCGGCCAGCGGGTCGGCTTCCCGGTGCCCGCGGGCGGGGCCGGGTCGCTGACCGGCGCGCTCGTCGCGCGCCTGGCCGACCGGGGCGGACGCGTGCAGTGCGGACGGCCGGTCCGGACCGTCCTGGTCGACGGCGGCCGCGCCCGCGGCGTGGTCGACGCCGACGGCGCCCGGGTCCTCGCCCGGCGTGCCGTGCTCGCCGACGTCGACGCCCCGCGGCTCTACCGCGACCTGGTCGGCGAGGCGCACCTGCCGGCCCGGTTCGTGGCCGACCTGGCGCGGTTCGAGTGGGACCACTCGACCGTCAAGGTCGACTGGGCGCTCGACGGGCCGGTCCCGTGGACCGCGCCGGGCGCCCGGTCCGCGGGGACCGTGCACGTCGGCGCCGACGTCGACGGGCTGCGCCGCTACGCCGCCGACCTGACCGCGGGCCGGCTGCCCGGCACCCCGTTCCTGCTGTTCGGGCAGATGACCACCGCCGACCCGGACCGCTCACCGCCGGGTACGGAGTCGGCCTGGGCCTACACCCACGTGCCCCGCGGGCTGGGGTGGGGCCGCGACGACGTGCTGCGCTGGGCGGACCGGATGCAGCAGGTGGTGGAGGAGCACGCGCCCGGGTTCGGGTCGCGGGTGCGGGCGCGTGCCGTCGCCGGGCCGGCCGACCTGCAGAACCGCGACGGCAACCTCGTCGACGGGGCGATCACCGCCGGGACCTGCGCGGTGCACCAGCAGCTGGTGTTCCGCCCGGTGCCCGGTCTCGGCCGCGCCGACACCCCGGTGCCGGGCCTGTTCCTGGCGGGTGCGTCGGCCCACCCGGGCGGTGCGGTGCACGGCGGCCCGGGCGCCAACGCCGCGCGGGCCGCGCTCGCCGCGTCGGGGGCGACGGGCCCGCTCTACCGCGCCGTCGTCGGTCTCGCCCACCGCGCCCTGCACGCCTGACCCCGCCCCGGGCGGCGGCGGGGCCGGCTCGCCGGAGCCGTCCTACTGGGGCCGGTCGAAGTCCTCGGGCAGTGCGGTGTCGAGGAACCGGCGGAACCGCTCGACCTCGTCCGCGCCGCCGCCGGGCCCCTCGACGGTCACCGTCGCCGGGTCGACCCCGGCGACGGCCAGCACCTCGTCGTCGACCTCCAGCGGTGCCCCGGCCTGCAGGGCGAGGACCACCGCGTCGCTGGTACGGGCGTCGATGCGGGTGCCGTCGTCGAGCTCGAGCTCGGCGTGGAACACGGCATCGCGCAGCGCGTGCACCCGGACCCGGGCGAGCCGGCGCCCGGCGGCGCTCAGCACGGCGCCGATCAGGCGGTGGGTGCCCGGGCGGGCGCTGTGGACGCCCTCCAGCGCGGCGGCCGCGGCGAGCGCCTCGGCCTCCCCGACCGCGACGGCCACGATGCGCCCGCCACCCCCGGTCTCCTCCAGCAGCACGACGCGGTCCGACGTCGTCGTGTCCGTCCCGACCGCCTTCACCCGCACGCCGGCCATCGGCCCCACTCCCCTCGCCGCGGACCGCCTCGGGTACCCCCGGTCCCCGGCGTTCACACCGGCGGCGGCACCGGCGCTCAGCCGTCGCCGCGGACCCGGCGCTTGTTCCAGACGTCGAACGCCACGGCCAGCAGCAGCACCAGGCCCTTGACCACCGACTGCACGGACTGGTCGACCCCCATGAGCTGCATGCCGTTGCTCATCACCGCCATGATCAGGCCGCCGACCAGCGCCCCGACCACGGTGCCGACGCCGCCGGTCACCGCCGCGCCGCCGATGAACGCCGCGGCGATGGCGTCGAGCTCGAACATCGTGCCCGCCGCGGGCTGCGCGCCGTTGGAGCGCGCCGAGTAGATGACCCCGGCGACCCCGGCGAGGAAGCCCATGTTCACGAAGATCCAGAACGTGACGCGGCGGGTCCGCACGCCCGACAGCCGGGCCGCCGCGGCGTTGCCGCCCAGGGCGTAGACGTGGCGGCCGAACACCGTGCGCCGGGTGACCAGGCCGTAGGCGATGACGAGCACCGACAGCACGATCAGCACCACCGGCAGGCCGCGGGAGGTCGCGAGCTGCCAGGCGAAGGCCAGCACCACCAGCCCGACGAGCGCGATCCGGCAGGCGAACAGCGGGAACGACTCGACCTGCTGCAGGTCCAGCACCCGCGCGACCCGGGCCCGGTGGGCGAGCACCGCGTACCCGGCGACGCCGACGGCCGCGATCAGCATCGTGAACGCGTCGTAGCCCTGCCCGCCGATCAGCCCGTTCAGGAACCCGCCGGCGAGCTGCTGGTACTCCGACGGGAACGGCGAGAGCGAGATGTTGCCGAGCACCTGCAGGGTCATGCCACGGAACAGCAGCATCCCGGCCAGGGTCACGATGAACGCGGGGATGCCGACGTAGGCGACCCAGAAGCCGTGCCAGGCCCCGACCAGCAGACCGGTCCCGACGGCGGCGGCCACCCCGACCCACCAGGGCAGCCCGTCGCCGATGACGAGCACGGCCGCGATCGCCCCGGTCAGCGCGACCACCGAGCCCACCGACAGGTCGATGTGCCCGCCGACGATCACGATCACCATGCCGATCGCGAGGACCAGGATGTAGGAGTACTGCAGGACGATGTTGGTGATGTTGCCCGGGCTCAGCGACACCCCGCCGGTCAGCACCGCGAACAGCGCCACGATCGCGACGAAGGCGATGGAGATGCCGCTCTGGCGCAGGTTGCGGGTCAGCAGGGTGCGCAGGTCGGAGGTGCCGGTGTGCAGCGCGGTGCCGCCGCGCTCCCCGGCCGGGTCCCTCTTCGGCAGCGTCGTGGTCATGCGGCGGTCTCCGGCTCGTCGGTCGTCAGCGTCATCAGGGCCATCAGCCCCTCCTGCGTCGCCTCGCCGACCGGCACCTCACCGGTGATCCGGCCGGCGGACAGGGTGTAGATGCGGTCGCAGATCCCGAGCAGCTCCGGCAGCTCGGAGGAGATCACCAGCACCGCCTTCCCGGCCGCGACGAGCCGGTTGACGATGGTGTAGATCTCGTACTTCGCGCCGACGTCGATGCCGCGCGTCGGCTCGTCGAGGATCAGCACGTCGGGCTCGGTGAACAGCCACTTCGCCAGCACGACCTTCTGCTGGTTACCGCCGGAGAGCGTCCCCACCCGGGTGCCGACGCCCGCGGTGCGGATCCCCAGGTCGCGCCGGTACTGCTCGGCGACGCGGCGCTCGCGGTCGCCGTCGACCCAGCCGGCCCGGGCGAGGCGGCCGAGACCGGCGGCGGAGACGTTGCGGGTCACGTCGTCGATCAGGTTGAGGCCGTAGTGCTTGCGGTCCTCGGTGACGTAGGCGATGCCCGCACCGACGGCCTCGGCGACGGTGCGCGTGGACACCTCGCGGCCGCCGACGTACACCCGCCCCCCGGTGTGGCGCCCCCAGCTGCGCCCGAACACGCTCATCGCGAGCTCGGTGCGCCCGGCGCCCATCAGCCCGGCGATCCCGACGACCTCGCCCGCCCGCACGGTGAGCGAGGCCCCGTCGACGACGGTGCGGTCCTGGGTGGGGTGGCGCACCGTCCAGTCCTCGACGCGCAGCATCTCCTCCCCCGGCGCGGACTCACGGCCGGGGTAGAACGAGTCGAGGTCGCGCCCGACCATGCCGCGGATGATGCGCTCGCGCGGGCGCGGCTCGTCGGCGACGGCGAAGGTCTCGACGGTGGCGCCGTCGCGGATCACCGTCGTGCGGTCGGCGACCGCGACGATCTCGTCGAGCTTGTGCGAGATGATGATCGCGGTGATCCCGCCGTCGCGGAACCGGCGCAGCAGGTCCAGCAGGTGCGCGGAGTCGGTGTCGTTGAGCGCCGCGGTCGGCTCGTCCAGGATCAGCAGCCGCACGTCCTTGGCCATCGCCTT
Source organism: Pseudonocardia spirodelae (assembly GCF_037727765.1). Classification (NCBI taxonomy): domain Bacteria; kingdom Bacillati; phylum Actinomycetota; class Actinomycetes; order Pseudonocardiales; family Pseudonocardiaceae; genus Pseudonocardia; species Pseudonocardia spirodelae. Next base: position 47,734 of record NZ_JBBJUP010000022.1, read on the forward strand.
GACGATCTCGACCAGCTGCTGCTTGCCGACGCCGAGGCGCCCCACCGGGGTGGCCGGGCTCTCGTCGAGCCCGACCTCGGCGAGCAGCGCGGCGGCCTCGCGGTGCGCCCGTGCCCGGTCCACCAGGCCGAACCGGCCGCGCCGCTCGTTGCCCAGGAACACGTTCTCCGCGATCGACAGGTGCGGCACCAGCGCGAGCTCCTGGTGGATGATCACGACGCCGCGGGCCTCGCTGTCGCGGATGCCGGCGAACCGGGCGGGCTCGCCGTCGAGGACGATCTCGCCCTCGTAGTCGCCGGCCGGGTGCACCCCGGAGAGCACCTTCATCAGCGTCGACTTCCCGGCGCCGTTCTCCCCGCAGATCGCGTGGATCTCCCCGCGCCGCACCTGCAGCGAGACGTCGGAGAGCGCGGTGACCCCCGGGAACGTCTTGGTGATCGAGCGCATCTGCAGGACCGTGTCGCCGCCCGGCCCGGCGGCCGGCTCAGCCCTGCCGGCCACGGGCGACGTCCTCGGCGGTGTAGTAGCCGGTGTCGACCAGCTTCGGGGTGATGTCGGCCCGGAACACCGTCTGCACCGGCAGCAGGTGGGAGGGCACGACCTTCACGCCGTTGTCGTAGGTGGTGGTGTCGTTGGCCTCGGGGGTGCGGCCCTGCAGGAACGCCGTCGACGCGGCGACGGCCTGCTTCGCCAGCTCGCGGGTGTCCTTGAAGATCGTCGAGCTCTGCTGCCCGTCGGCGATCATCTTGACCGAGGCGATCTCGGCGTCCTGCCCGGTGACGACGGGCAGCGGCCGGGCCGCGGAGCCGTAGCCGGCGTTCTGCAGCGCGGTGATGACGCCGCGGGAGATCCCGTCGTAGGGCGAGAGGACGCCGTCGACGCGGGTGCCGTCGCTGTAGGAGCCGGTGAGCAGGTCCTCCATCCGCTTCTGCGCGGTCTCCTGTGCCCAGCGCAGCGTGGCGATCTGCTCGATGCCGGTCTGGCCGCTGCGCACCCGCAGCGTCCCGGCGTCGATCAGCGGCCGGAGCACCGACATGGCGCCGTCGTAGAAGTAGAAGGCGTTGTTGTCGTCCAGCGAGCCGGCGAACAGCTCGACGACGAACGGGCCCTTCTCCGCGCCCGGTGTGCCGTCGGCCTTCTGCAGGCCGAGCCCGGTGAGCAGCGCGCGTGCCTGGGCCACCCCGACCTGGAAGTTGTCGAAGGTGACGTAGAAGTCGACGTCCGGGGTCTCGCGGATCAGCCGGTCGTAGGCGATGACCGGGATGTTCGCGGCCTTCGCCGCCTGCAGCTGGCCCGACAGCGCCGTGCCGTCGATCGCCGCGACGATCAGGACGTCGGCGCCCTGGGTGATCATCTGGTCGATCTGCTGGGACTGGGTCGGGATGTCGTCGTTCGCGAACTGCAGGTCGACCCGGTAGCCGGCGGCGGAGAGCTGGTCGCGCACGGCGTTGCCGTCGGCGATCCAGCGCTCGGAGGTCTGGGTCGGCATCGCGACGCCGACGAGCATGTCCTGCGGGGCTCCGCCGCTCCCGGCACCGCCGCCGCCCCCGGCCCCCTGGCCGCCGCACGCGGCGAGCCCCAGCACCAGCAGTGCGCCGACCGCGACGGCGCGCATCCTCTTCCACACGGGCGATCTCCCCTTCGAGACGGTGTGGCGCGGGGTGCCCCGGCCTCGACTGTGAACGTTAACAAACAGCGAGTGAGAGCGGAATCACCTGCGCCCGGTTCGTCGCGGACGGTGACGTCACGTCACCGGGCGGCCACGCGCGGTCGTCGCTACGGGGCGGGGGCGTCCGCCGGCGGGGCGGCCACGCTGGCGCGCTCGACGAGCACCGGGACCACCGCGCGCGGGCTCGCCGCGCCCGCGGCGGCGTCGGGGCCCGGGTCTGCCTCGGCCGCGACGAACAGGTCCAGCACCCGCCGCGCGACGGCCTCGAAGTCCGGGCGCATCGTGGTCAGCGGCGGGATGAGGTGCGCCGAGGAGGGCACGTCGTCGAACCCGACGACGCTCACCTCGCCGGGCACGGCACGCCCGCGCTCGTGCAGGGCGTGCAGCAGCCCGGTGGCCATCGCGTCGTTGGCCGCGAAGACGGCGGTGACCTCGGGCATGCGCGCCAGGAACTGCCCGGCGCGGTACCCGGCGTCGGGGCTCCAGTCCCCCGGCACCACCGGCGGGACCTCGCGGCCGGCCGCACGCAGCTCCGCGGCCCAGCCCGCCGCGCGCCCGGCCGCGTCGAACCAGTCCGGCGGGCCCGCGACGTGCCAGACGGTGCGGTGCCCGGCCGCGAGCAGCGCGCGGGTGGCGAGCCGGCCGCCCTCGACCTGGTCGACGGTGACCATCGCGCCGGGCCGGTCGGGGTCGCCGTCCACGGTCACCAGCGGGACCGGGCGGGGCAGCTCCTCCAGCGCCGCGGCCACCGGCGCGACCGGCGCGATCACGACGATCCCCGACACCTGCCCGTCGAGGTGGCGCTGCACGGCCTCGCGGACCGAGGTGCCGTCGAGCGCGCGGATCCGCACGACGCTGACGCCGAACCCGGCCTGCACCGCCTGCTCCTCGAAGGCCGCAAGCATCGACACCGGCCCGAACAGCGTCGAGCCGGGCGCGACGACACCCAGCACCCGGTCACGGCCGGTGACCAGGGTGCGGGCGGCGCGGTTGGGGCGGTAGCCGAGCTCGTCGATGGCCGAGAGCACCCGGACCCGGGTCGCCTCGCGGACGTTGGGGTGCGCGTTGAGCACGCGGGAGACCGTCTGGTGCGAGACGCCCGCGACCCGGGCGACGTCGAACATCGACGGTCCGCGCCGGTTCCGTTCCACCACGGCCCCCTCCACCCCCTCCGCGTCCGCGGTACGGACAGTAGCCGGTCCTCACCCGGCGAACGCGGTCACCGGCACCCCGCGGACCCCCGGGCGGACGGCGAACAGCGCGCCGGCCGCGGGCTGGCCGGCGAGCTCGCCCGGCCCCAGCCCCTGACGGGAGGTCGTGACGTAGAGCGTGCCCAGGTCCTCGTCACCGAACGTGCACGCGGTCACCCGGCCCACCGGGAGCCGGACGACGGTGTCGAGCGCCCCGTCCGGGGTGTAGCGGTGCACCGCGCCGCCGCCCCACAGCGCCACCCAGAGCGCGCCCTCGGCGTCGAGGCAGAGCCCGTCCGGCACCCCGTGGCCCGGGTCGACGACGACCGCGGGGCGCCGGTGGTGCAGGCCCGCCGCCCCGGCCCCGGGGTCGACGTCGAACAGGTCGACCCGCCCGGTCGGGGTGTCCACGTAGTACGCCCGCAGGCCGTCGGCGGTGAAGGCGAGTCCGTTGGAGACGGTGACGCCGGTCAGCGCGGGCTCGGCGACCAGGTCGGGCCCGAGCCGGTACAGCGTCCCCGCGCCGGGTCGCTCGTCGTAGGCCATCGTGCCGCACCAGAAGGCGCCCGACGGGTCGGCGGCGCCGTCGTTGAACCGCACGCCGGGGTCGTCCCACAGGTCGGGCAGCCGACGCTGTACCCGCAGGCCGGGGTCGAGCAGCACGAACCCGCGCTCACCGGCCAGCACGGTGCCGCCGCCGCGGCGCGGGCGCATCGCGGCCGCGACCGGTCCGCCGGCCGGGACGCGGCGCACCCCGTCGCCGGTGAGCTCGCAGACCGCGCCGGCGAGCAGGTCGACCCAGCGCACCCCGCCGGCCGCAGGGTCCCAGACCGGGCCCTCGCCGTGCTCGCACACCGGGCCGGTGACGGCCTCGGCCGACAGCTCCCGCGCGCTCACCGGGCCGCGTCCCCCGCAGGCCCGGGCGGGCCCACCACCGGCGCGCCGCCGCCGTCCGTCCTGCTGCTCCGCACGTCCACCACCCCGCTGTGATCGTCCGGAGCATTGTTAGCGCTCACAGCCGGGGCGTCAACGTGCGGGGTGGTCACCGTCCAGGATCCGGCGGCGGCGCTCGTACTCGTCGTCGTCGATCTCGCCGCGGGCGTAGCGCTCGGCGAGCACCGCGGCCGCGCGCGAACCGGATCCGCCGCGCTCCCCGGGCCGCCCGGCCGTGCGTACCAGCCACACGCCCGCGGCGACCAGTGCCACGAGCACCAGCAGCCCGGTCAGCCCCATCAGCAGCCCACCTCCGGCCATCGGGCCGTACCAGCCGTTCATCGCGTCCTCCCGTTCCCGGCTCAGCGCCGGCTCCGGCCGCTCCACGTCGGTTCGACCTCGGCCCACTCCTGCTCCCACGCCCCCGCCAGCCGCCGCCCGGTCCAGCCGAACCCCGCGGCGGCGGCGCCCGCCACCAGCAGTCCGGCGGGCACCGCGGCCATCAGGCCGGTGAGCACGCCCGCCGCGACGGCGTCGGACGGGGTGAGCGGGGTGCGGACCAGTCGTCCGTCCCGGCCGGTCCACACCGTCACCGGGTCCCCCGCGTGCCACGGCACCGCGACGGCCGCCGTGCCGGTGCGGGCGACGCCGTCGCGCCCGGTCCACCCGACGGGCGCCCGGTAGCGCTCCGGGCCCGCGGCGCCCGGCACCGGTGTCGCGTCGGCCAGCAGCGCCGCGGGGGTGGCCTGTGTGTCGGCCGCCTCGGCGCGGGCCCGGTCCAGGGTCGCGTCGCGCGCGGCGAGCCCCGCGGCGACGCACGCCAGCCCGGCCACGGCGAGGGCCAGCGCGACCAGCACCGACAGCAGGTCCTCGAGCAGCCGCGCCCGCGCACCGGCGCGGTTCGGCTCCGACCGCGTCCGACGGCCCATCCCGCCACCTCCCCGGGTCGGCACCGAGGATGCGCCGCCGGACCGGGGGCGCGGCAGGGCCGGCCCGCCCGCCGGACGGGGGCCCGCGGGCCCGGCCGGACGGGACCTTCGTGCCTGGCCCGGTCCCCCGGGGCCCGCGGGACGCCCGGTACCGGAACCCGCGCGTGCGACTCGGCACGTCGAGCGGTGTGTCACGCGCCGGGACGGCCGTCGCCGGGTACTGTGGAGCGCGGATCAGGTCCGCTGCACCGGTCCGGCCCGACCGGCCGGTCCGCACAGCGGGTCCCGGAGCACCGTCGACGGCCTGTGGCGCTTCCCGCAGCCGGACCGCCGACGTCCGTGACTGCGATCCCCACCCGCCGGTCCGTGGCGCGGAGGGGCCGGACGGCCCCTCGCCACCGCGCACGCCCGGCCGTGGCTCCCCGACGGGGCCGCGGCCGACGGACCGGCGCCCGCACCGTCGACGAGGAGCAGTACGTGGCGCGAGGAGGCAGGCCCCGCACCGGGGCTCGCCAGGGCACCCCCCAGCGTCGGCGCGGCGGCGGCCGCAGCCGCGGCAACGACGTGATGTCGGTGCTGACCGGGGCCGCCCGGGAGGTGCGGACCGCCCTGCGCAGCGGCCGGGTCACCCCGGCCACCCGCACCAAGTTCCAGACCGTCGCGCTCCTGCTGCGCGACGAACGCGCCCGGGTCCGCGACCGGCACGACGACGCCAAGCGGGCCGAGACCCTGCAGCGGCTCGACGAGATCGCGAAGGCACTGGCGATGGACGCGGTCCGCGACGCCGGGCTGCTCGCCCTGCTCGCCGACGACGCCGTCGTGTCCGACGCGGCACGCGCGCTCAAGCGCGAGCTGCTCCGCTCGGCCGGCATCGAGGTCGCCGAGGAGGAGCCCCCGCCACCGGTGGAGCTCCCCGCCGTCCCGGCGAAGCCGCAGGTCGTGCCGCAGTCGGTGGTGGCCCGCCAGATGGCCAACCCGTTCCTGGCCCCCGACTTCTCCCAGCCCGTGCCCGCCGGTCCCCGCCCGACACCGCTCACCGGCTGGGAGCTGCTCGGGCCGCTGCTGCGCTCCTTCGAGCGCGCCGGGGCCGGCGCCCCGGCCTGCATGGAGCTGCCGGAGCCGTCGACCCGGCCGGTGCCGGGCGGGCTCGAGCTGATGCCGCACCAGGCGCGCCTGGTCGCGGCCGCCGAGGAGGGCCACCGCACCTTCCTGCTCGCCGACGAGCCCGGCCTGGGCAAGACCGCGCAGGCGCTGCGCGCCGCGGAGGCCGCCAACGCCTACCCGCTGCTGGTCGTCGTGCCGAACGTGGTGAAGACGAACTGGGTGCGCGAGGCCGCGCTGTGGGCGCCGCGCCGGCGCGCCACCGCGATCCAGGGCAACGGCGACTCCGTCGACGGGTTCGCCGACATCGTCGTCGTGAACTACGAGGTGCTCGACCGCCACATCGGCTGGATGGGCGACTTCGGGTTCCGCGGCATGGTCGTCGACGAGGCCCACTTCATCAAGAACCGCACGTCGCAGCGGTCCCGCCACGTGCTGGAGATCTCCGAGCGGATCCGGGCGTTCACGCCGCGGCCGCTGCTGATGGCCCTGACCGGCACCCCGCTGATCAACGACGTCGAGGACTTCCTCGCCATCTGGCAGTTCCTCGGCTGGATCGACGCGACGAAGCCGCGCGCCGCGCTGCTCGACGCCCTGACCGATACCGGTATGACCCCGGCCGACGCGCTGTTCGAGCGGGCCGCGCGCCAGTGCGTGGTGGACCTGGGCATCGTGCGCCGCCGCAAGATCGATGTGGCCGCGGACATCCCGGCCCGGCGGATCGCGGACCTGCCGGTGGAGATCGACGGCCCGACCGGCCGCTCCGTCCGGGCCGCGGAGAAGGCCCTGGCCCGGCGGATGGTCGCCCGCTACACCGCCGCGCTGTCCACCCGTCGTTCCGGGTCGACGGTCGAGGGCATCGACCACGGCCTGGTCCGGGAGGTCGCCGGCTGGGAGCAGAAGGACGCCGCCGAGGCCGGTTCCGGCGACAACGTCTTCACGATGATGCGCCGGCTCGGCCGGGCCAAGGCCGGGCTGGCGGCGGACTACGCGGTGCAGATCGCACGCAGCGCGGGCAAGGTCGTCTTCTTCGCCAAGCACGTCGATGTCATGGACCTCGCCGAGCAGACCTTCGCCAAGCAGGGCGTGCGGTACTCCTCGATCCGCGGCGACCAGACGCCGTCGGTGCGCCAGCGCAACATCGACGCCTTCACCGACGACCCGGGTGTGGCGGTGGCGGTGTGCTCGCTGACCGCGGCCGGTGTCGGGCTGAACCTGCAGGTCGCCTCGAACATCGTGCTCGCCGAGCTGTCGTGGACCGCCGCCGAGCAGACCCAGGCGATCGACCGCAGCCACCGGATCGGGCAGTCGGAGCCGGTGACCGCGTGGCGGATCCTGGCCGCGCAGACCATCGACGCCCGTATCGCGGACCTGATCGACAGCAAGGCCGGGCTGGCGGCGGCGGCGCTGGACGGCGCCGACGACGTCTCCGGGTCCTCGGCCGACGTGCAGCGCGAGGCCCTGGTCGCCCTGCTCACCGAGGCGCTGGAGGCCGACCTGGCGGCCTGACACCGGCGCCGCGGTCCGTGCGGGCGTCGTGCCAGCCGGATGCGTGCGCCGTGCCAGCGCGGCGGCGCACCGTCGGGGCATGACCTCGACGACGGAAGGCACGGTGGGCGCAGTGGACGACGTGGTGATCGTGGGAGCGGGACCGGTCGGTCTGTTCCTGGCCTGCGAGCTGGGTCTCGCGGGCTGCTCGGTGGTGGTGCTCGAACGCGAGCCGGAGGGGCCCTCGCCGTGGCGGACCGCCCCGCTCGGGATGCGCGGGCTGACGCCGTCGTCGGTGGAGGCGTTCCACCGGCGCGGGCTGCTGGAGCCGCTGCGCGCGGCCGTCGGCGCCCCCGCCGCCGACGACGACCCGGCGGAGGTCCCGCCGCTGCGCTCGGCCGGGCACTTCGCCGGGATCATGCTCGACGGCGCCGACGTCGACCTCGGCGCGCTGCCGCCGCGGCTGCCGAGCCCGGCGACCGAGTGGCTCATGGTGCAGCTCGACGACGTCGAGCAGGTCCTCGCCCGCCGCGCGAAGGAGCTCGGGGTCCGGATCGTGCGCGGCGCCGCGGTGACCGCCGTCGAGCAGACCGCCCACGGCGCCGTCGTCACCGCGGGCGGGCACACCCTGGCGGCCCGCCGGGTCGTCGGCTGCGACGGAGGCCGCAGCACGGTGCGCCGGCTCGCCGGGTTCGACGTCGCGGGCACCGAACCGCTGTTCACCGGCTACGTCCTGGACGCCGACCTCGAGGACCTCGACGTGCTCGCGCCGGGCTTCAACCCCACCCCGCAGGGCATGTACCTGCGGATGCCCGCCCCCGGGCACCTCGGGATCATGGACTTCGACGGCGGCGCCTTCGACCGCTCGCGGACCCCTACCCGCGAGCACCTGCAGGAGGTCCTGCGCCGGGTGTCGGGCACCGGCGTGACGCTGCGCGCGGTGCGCCGGGTCTCCACCTTCACCGACCGCACCCTGCAGGCCACCACCTACCGCCGCGGGAACGTCCTGCTGGCCGGCGACGCCGCGCACATCCACTCCCCGCTCGGCGGGCAGGGCCTCAACACCGGCCTCGGCGACGCGCTGAACCTCGGCTGGAAGCTGGCCGCCACCGTGCAGGGCCGCGCCCCCGAGGGCCTGCTCGACACCTACGAGGCCGAGCGGCACCCGGTCGCCGCCGAGGTCCTCGACTGGTCCCGCGCGCAGGTCGCGCTGCTGAGGCCCGGTGCGCCCGCGCTGCAGGAGGTCGTGCGTGACCTGCTGTCCACCCGCGACGGCACGACCTACGTCCACCGCCGCGTCTCGGGGGCCGGTCTGGGCTACGACCTCGGCCCGGGCCACCCGCTGCTCGGGCGGGTCGCACCGGAGTTCCGCGGTACCGACGGCACCCGCCTCGCCGACCTGACGGCCGACGGGCACGGCGTGCTGCTCGACACCCGCGACGACCCCACGCTGCGGGCGGCCGCGGCACGCCGGCCGGGCCGGATCCGCTACGCCGGCGGGCCGCTGCGCGACGACCTCGGCGTCCGCGCGGTGCTGCTGCGCCCGGACGGCGTCGTCGCCTGGGTCGGTGCCCCGCAGGACGACGCCGGGGCCGACGCCGGGTTCGACGCCGCGGCCCGGCGCTGGTTCGGCCCGGCCGCCTGACCCGGCTCAGGTGCCGGCTGCGTCGAGCAGCCAGTGGTGGCGCATCCGCAGCGCCCGCTCGGCGGCGCCGAGCGCCGCGGCCAGCCCGAGCGTGACGTTGAGCCACACCGGCAGCACCACCGGCGAGACGAACACGCCGATGGTCTCCGCGATCGGCGGGATGCGGGAGACGTGGCCCGCGATCTGCAGCAGGTTCAGCCCGAGCCCGACGACCAGCGCCAGCACCGACACGGCGCCGATCGCCCTGCTCAGGCCGGGGCGGCGGCGTTCGAGACGGGCCCGGCGGCCCTCCGCGGAGCGCGGGTCGGGCGTCAGCGGGCGGACGGTGCCGTCGGGGGCCGTCCAGTGGCAGCGACGCAGCCCGGCCGCCGAGGTCCGCACCTCGATCTCGCCGCCCCCGGCCGGCAGCAGTGCCGGCACCCGCGAGGACGCGTCGTGGCGGCCGTCGCGGTAGAGGTGCGCGACGACCCGGCCGTCGGCGTCGCCCTGGTGGCGCACGTCGACCGACCAGCGGACCGGACGGCCGTCGGGACCGGTGAGGTCGAGGTGCAGCAGCGCCCGTCCCACGAGCATCTGCCACCAGCGGAAGGGCTTCAGCGCCCGCCCGTCCCCGGGCCGCACCCGTCGTCGTGTCCACTGCGTCCGCCACGTCGTCGCCATGGGTCCCCCGACCTCGTCCTGTGGCCGGCACACCTCTCCGGCCTCGCCCCCGCACGGTAACACAGTGTACTAGTACAGTGTATCGGAACGGTTCGGCCGGGTCGGCCCGGTCACTCCCGGCACAGCCGCAGCACCGTCCCCGCCGCGCCCGCCACGACCATCACGACCACCACCCCGCACAGCACCGACGCCACGGCGGCCAGCCCCCACGCCCCCACCGCCGCCCCGGCCAGCAGGCTCGACACCGCGGCCGCCAGGTAGCAGTACAGGTAGACCGCGGCCAGGGTCCCCGCGTGGGTGCCGTCGGGACTGCGGGCGAGCAGCACCCGCATCGCCCCGGCGAACGCGACGCCGAACCCGGCCCCCGCGACGACGGCCGCCGCGAGGTAGGCGGCGAAGCTCCCGGCGGCGATCGCCGCGACGAACCCGAGCGTCCCCGCCGCCAGCAGCGCGGCGCCACCGGTCAGCGCACGCACCGCCGGGATCCGGCCGGACGCGAGCCCCGCGAGCGGCCCGGCGAGGTGGTACACCGCGACGGCCAGCGCCCCGCTGAACAGGTCGTCGCGGCCGAGCACGAACACCGCCAGCGACGGCGCCAGCGCCTGGGTGAACCCGCCGAGGACGTAGGTGGCGGCCACGACCAGGCACACCGCCGGGAACACCGCGCGCGCCGCGGCGGGGACGGCGACCTCGGGCCGCAGCGACCGCAGCGTCCCGGGGCGGCGTGCCGCGGTCTCCGGCAGCAGCACCAGTGCCGCCGCCGCGCCCGTCAGCACGACGGCGGCGACGACGAACACCCCCACCGGCGCCCCGGACGGCGCGAGCTGCAGCGCGGCCCCCGACGCCAGGGAGCCGAGCGCGATCCCACCCGGCGGGGCACCGCTGGTGATCGCCCCGGCGAGCGACGGGCGCCCCGGCGCGGCCAGGTCGACGACCCAGGCGCCCAGCGCGCCGAGCGCGAGCCCCACCGACGCGCCCTGCACCGCCCGCCCGGCGATCAGCGGGAGCGCGGAGTCCACCGTCGCCAGCACCAGGCACGCCGCCGCGCCCACGAGCAGCGCGGGCACCGCGACGCGGCGCCGCCCGAGGTGGTCGGACAGGCGTCCGCAGCACAGCAGCGCGACCAGCAACGGGACGATGTAGACGGCGAACGCGCCGGTCAGCGCGATCGTCGGGACGCCGTAGGTGCGCTGGTAGACGACGTAGAGCGGGGCGGGCACGCCGGCCGCGGCGCAGACCACGACGAACGCCAGTGCCGCCGTCGCGAACGCCGGGGGGCGGGGCCGGGAACGCAGCACCGCGGATCAGGCGCCGGGCGGCGCGACGGGGGGCACCCCCGCAGCCTAGGCCGCGGGGGCGCCGCCGGCGCCGTCAGCGACGGCCGCTGCAGGACACGGCCGCGTACTCGCCGGTGGCCTGCTCCTCGGAGACCACCGCACCGTCGACGACGATGCGGCAGGCGAGCTCGCCCGAGCCGCCGGAGGCCGTGAGGGTGTACTCGGCGCCGCCGTCGGCCGTCGAGGTGGTGCCCGACCAGGGCAGCGCGACGCCGGCCACCTGCGCCACCGAGGTCCCGGCGCCGTAGGTGATGGTCCCGGCGGTCCCCGAGCCGGTCACCTCGTAGACCACCTCGGCCGCCGCGGGCGCGGCCGCCCCGGCCGGGACGGCCGCGGTCGGCGCGGCGGGTGCGACGCCGGGCTGGCCGCTTCCGGTGCCGGTGGAGGTGTTGAACGCGACGGTGCCCTCGGCCGGGACGGCGCCGTCGTCGGGACCGCCGAGCAGGGCGAACCCGATCGGGACCGCCGCGACGACGGCCGCGGCGGCGCCGACCGCCCACAGGCGGCCGCGGGTGAGCAGCCGGATGCGGCGGCGCGGGCGGCGTCGCGCCCTCGCGCGCTCCGCGTCGGGCCGGTCCCCGCCGTCGCCGTCGCCGGCGCCGTCGCCGGCGCCGTACGGATCGGGTTCGTCGTGCTGTCCGGGCAGCTCCCCGTAGGTGTCGGGCCCGTACGCGCCGGCCCCGTACCCGTCGTCCTCGGGGGCGCCGGGCTCGTACGGGTCGGCCCCGTAGCGGGGGTGCGCGTCGACCTCGTCGTGCGGGTCGGGCACGGCGGGCACCGGCTCGGGGCGGTAGCGGTGCGGGCGGCGGCCCACCGGTGCGACGGCGGCGCGGGGCGCGTCCGCCGGCAGGCCCCAGCCGTCGTCGCCGTAGCGCGGCGGGCGGACCGCGGCGCCGGGCTCGTAGGAGTCCACCAGGGCACGGAACCCGTTGGTCGCCGACGGATCCGCGGCGCGGCGGCGACGGCGCCCGTGCGGACCGGCGCCGTGCGGACCGGCGCCGTGCGGACCGGCGTCGCCCGGACCCGGGTCGTGGGCACCGGCGTCGTGCGGACCGGCGTCGTACGCGCCATCGCGGTGGTCGTCGCGGTGGTCGTCGCGGTGGTCGTCGCGGTGGTCGTCGCGGTGGTCGTCGCGGTGGTCGCCCCGGCGGTCGTCGCGGTGGTCGACCCGGTGGTCGACCCGGCGGCCGTCGTGGCGGGGCCCGGCCGGGCGCGGCCGCTCCGCCGGCACCGGCCCGTACCCGGTGCCGCCCGGCGCGCCGGGCCACTCCGGCGGGGCGTGGGTCAGCGCGTCGTGCACGAGCCCGGCCCACGGCGGGTCCGCGACCGGCCCTCCGGGCTCCTCCGGGCGACGGCGGCGACCGGCCGGTGACCGGTCCACCGGGACGTCCCCGGCCGGGTGGGCCACCGGCCCCTCCGGCGCACGACGGCGCCCGCGGACCCGCCGCGGCACGTAGCCCGGGCCGGGCGTCGCCGGGCGGGTGGCCTCGGGACGGTCACCGTCCGGGTCGAGGACGTCCACCGCCCGGCGCCGGGCCCGCCGCGGGGCCGTCGACGCCGGGGCGTCGTCGAGCACCCAGGAACCACTGTCCGGATCCCACATCGGTCCTGCCACGACGACCCCCTTCGCTGCCGTGCCCGATTCAACGAGTCGGCGCAACGACAGTTACGGATCGGCATCGGCCTCGGCGGCACGTCCCCTCGAACGGCCCCTTGCTCACCCGGTCGGACGCGCTCCCGGGGGCGACTCAGGCGGTGCCGTCGGCCGGCGCGGGGTGGTCGCCGGGAGCGGTGTGGTCGACGGGAGCGGTGCCGTAGCGGCCCAGCACCCGGGCGCGCACGTCCGGGTCCTCCCGCGGGACCGGCTCGAGGAAGATCTCGTCGAGCTCGGCGAACTCCGCGCGCAGCTCCCGTTCCAGCCGGGCGCACATCCGCTCGACCTCGGACGCGGTGAGCGCGTCGTCGAGGTCCAGGCGCGCGCACAGCAGAACCTGGTCGGTGCCCACCATCATCGTCAGCAGGTCCACCACCGCGCTGACGCCGTCGTGACCGGCCAGGAAGTCGCGGATCGAGCGGACCAGCCGCGGTGCCGCCTGGCGTCCGATCAGCAGCCCCTTGTTCGTGTTGCCGAGCAGGTAGGCGACGCCGGTGAGCAGCAGGCCGATGAGCAGCGAGGCGATCCCGTCCCACACCCCCGACCCGGTCAGCTGGTGCAGCCCGACCCCGGCGAAGGCCAGCAGCAGCCCGACGAGCGCGGCGCTGTCCTCGTACAGCACGGAGACGACCGTCGGGTCGTCGGTGGTGCGCAGCCACTGCCGCACCGTCACCCCCTCCGCCCGCGCCTCGGACCGCACCTGGCGCACCGCCTGCACCCACGACGTCCCCTCCAGCAGGAACGACAGGCCCAGCACGGCGTAGGCGACCCACGCCAGGGTCTGCTCGGACTCCCCGCTCGCGATGGCCCGGATCCCCTCCACGATCGCGAACACCCCGCCCGACACGAAGATCGAGACGGCGGCGAGCAGCGCCCAGAAGTAGCGGTCCTTGCCGTAGCCGAACGGGTGACGCCGGTCGGCCGGGCGCGACGACCGGCGCAGACCGGTCAGCAGCAGCGCCTCGGTGGCGGTGTCGGCGGCGGAGTGCGCCGCCTCGGCCAGCATCGCCGCCGACCCGGTGAACAGTCCCGCGAGCAGCTTGAGGACGCCGATCGCGGCGTTGGCCCCCATCGCCAGCAGGACCGTGAGGGTGCTCTCCGGTGTCGCCCCGTCATCCGCCACCGGGGAAGCGTAGGGGTGGGCGGGCGGATCCGCCGGGAAGACCGGAGCCCCCTCCGTCGTTGCAGGGGTGTCACCGTGTCGATCCGTGAGGTGCTGTCATGCCGCTCCCGCTGCCGTTGTCGATCCTCGACCTGGCCACCGTGGCCCGGGGTGAGACCGTCGCCCAGGGACTGGAGGCGAGCACGACCCTGGCGCAACGCGCCGAGGACTGGGGCTTCCGCCGCATCTGGTACGCCGAGCACCACAACATGTCCTCGATCGCGTCGGCGGCCACCAGCGTGCTCATCGCCCACGTCGCCGCCCGCACCGAGCGCATCCTGCTCGGCTCCGGCGGCGTGATGCTGCCCAACCACTCCCCCCTGCAGGTCGCGGAGCAGTTCGGCACGCTCGCCGAGCTCCACCCCGGCCGCATCGAGCTCGGGCTGGGGCGCGCACCCGGCACCGACCAGGCGACCTTCGGCGCACTGCGCCGCGACCCGCGCGCCTCGGAGCGCTTCCCGCAGGACGTGCAGGAGCTGCAGGCGTTCCTCGGCTCGACCAGCATCGTCCCCGGCGTCGAGGCGCACCCGGGCCGCGGCACCGGCGTGCCGCTGACGATCCTCGGGTCCTCGCTCTACGGCGCCCGGGTCGCCGCCGCGCTCGGCCTGCCCTACGGCTTCGCGTCGCACTTCGCGCCGGACGCCCTGGAGCAGGCCGTCGCCCTGTACCGCCGCGAGTTCCGGCCGTCGGAGCAGCTGGCACAGCCGCACGTGCTGGCCGGTGTCAACGTCATCGTCGCCGACTCCGACGACGAGGCGGCCGGGATCCGGCGCGAGGTGCAGCGCTCGCGGGTGCGGTTGTTCACCGGCCGGCGCGGCGCCTCGCTCACCGACGCCGAGACCGACGCCGTCCTGGACGGCCCCTCCGGCGAGCAGATCCGCTCGATGACCCGCTACACCGCCGCCGGGACGCCGGCCACCGTGCAGAGCTACCTGGAGGAGTTCGCCCGGCACGCCGACGCCGACGAGCTGATCGTCACCGGCCCGGCGCCGCGGCGGGAGAGCTGGTGGCGCAGCTGGGAGCTGCTCGCCACGAAGGTGCAGAACGCGAGCTGACCGCTACCGTGGGGCGGTGACCGGCGCCGACCGTTCCCCGGCCCTCGTCGTCCGCATGCTCGACGACGGCACCTGGCCCGCCTTCGCCCGGCTCGCCGAGGCGAACAACGGGGTGTGGGGCGGCTGCTGGTGCGTGGGGTTCCACGTCGCGCTCGGCGCCGGCCGCACTCCGGAGGGCAACCGCGCCGAGAAGCACGACCGTGTCCTGCGCGGCACCACCCACAACGTCCTGGTGTTCGACGGCGAGGACTGCCTGGGCTGGTGCCAGTTCGGCACTCCCGCCGAGCTGCCCCGGGTGAAGAGCAGGCGGCGCTACGAGCAGGGCCTCACCGCGCTGCCGGACTGGCGGGTCACCTGCTTCTTCACCGGCCGGGGCCTGCGCAGGCGCGGGGTCGCGGCGGCGGCGCTCGCGGGCGCCCTCGCCGAGATCGCGCGCCGTGGTGGCGGCGTCGTCGAGGGCTACCCGGAGGAGACCGACGACCGCTCGGTGGCCGGGTCGTTCCTGCACACCGGACCGATGGCCGTCTTCGAGGACCAGGGCTTCACCCGGACCCGCCCGATCTCCCCGCACCGGTGGGTCGTGACCCGGGTCGTGGAGCCGGTGGCCGCCTGACCCGGGCGCGGACCCGCCGCCGGGCCCGGGACCGGGCTCAGGACCGGGCGCAGCACCCGTCGGGGCGGCCCGCCCGTGCGTCCGCCATCGGGGTCACGACGCCGTCGCCGCCGTACTCCGGGGAGTCGTCGGTGACGGTGTAGACCTCCCACGGCTCGTCGCCGGGGCCGTGCACCCACACCTTGTCCTGACGGGCGTAGCAGCAGGTGGTGTCGTTCTCCACCTGCGTGAACAGCCCCAGCCCGGCCAGCCGCTCGGTGGCCTCGTGCACCGTGGCGGTGTCCCCGACCTCGACGCCGAGGTGGTCGAGCACCGTCGGGCGGCCCGGCGCCCCCTCGATCAGCACGAGCTTGAGCGGCGGTTCGGCGACGGCGAAGTTGGCGTAGCCGGGCCGGCGCTTGGCCGGCTCGACGCCGAACAGCGACCGGTAGAACGCGATCGAGCCCTCCAGGTCCGACACCCGCAGGGCGAGCTGCACACGGGACATGACCCCTCCTTGTTTCGATCGATGTCGATACAGAGGTTGCGCGCATGCTTCGACGTTTGTCAAGATAGAAGTATGTCGAAGCAAGGTCCGCCGTCCCCCGGCAGCGGGGTCGAGTGCTGCTCCCCCCTGGTCGCCGAACCGCTCTCCGGTGACCAGGCCGGGGACCTGGCGCGGGTGTTCAAGGCGATGGGTGACCCGGTGCGGCTGCGGCTGCTGTCGTTGATCGCCTCGCACGCGGGGGGCGAGGCGTGCGTCTGCGACCTGACCGACGTGTTCGCGCTGTCCGGCCCGACGATCTCCCACCACCTCAAGGTGCTGCGCGAGGCCGGCCTGATCGCCGGGGAGCGCCGCGGCACCTGGGTCTACTACCGCGTCCTGCCCGGCGTGCTCGGCCGGCTCGCCGACGTCCTCGCACCGGTCGCGACCGGCCGTCCCGCGGCGGGTGCGGCCCGGTGAGCACCACCACGACCGACGACGGCCGCGTCGTCGCACGGCTGTCCACCCTCGACCGCTTCCTGCCGGTCTGGATCATCGCCGCCATGGTCGCCGGGCTGCTGCTCGGACGGCTGGTGCCCGGCCTGGCCCCCGCGCTCGACGCGCTCGCCGTCGACGGGATCTCCCTGCCGATCGCGCTGGGCCTGCTGGTGATGATGTACCCGGTCCTGGCCAAGGTCCGTTACGACCGTCTCGGCACCGTCACCGGCGACCGGCGGCTGCTGGTCACCTCGCTGATGCTGAACTGGGTCCTCGGGCCCGCACTGATGTTCGCCCTGGCCTGGCTGATGCTGCCCGACCTGCCCGAGTACCGCACCGGGCTGATCATCGTCGGGCTCGCCCGCTGCATCGCCATGGTCGTCATCTGGAACGACCTCGCGTGCGGCGACCGGGAGGCCGCCGCCGTGCTCGTCGCGCTGAACTCGGTGTTCCAGGTCGTCGCGTTCGGCGCGCTGGGCTGGTTCTACCTCGTCGGTCTGCCCGGGTGGCTCGGGCTGCCCGTCACCGAGGTCGCGTTCTCGACCTGGGACATCGTGCGGTCCGTACTGGTGTTCCTCGGCATCCCGCTGCTCCTCGGCTTCCTGACCCGCCGGATCGGCGAGCGCGCGAAGGGCCGCGCCTGGTACGAGGAGCGGCTGATCCCGCGGATCGGGCCGTTCGCGCTCTACGGCCTGCTGTTCACGATCGTGCTGCTGTTCGCGCTGCAGGGCGAGGCGATCACCGGGCGCCCGCTCGACGTCGCGCGGATCGCGCTGCCGCTGCTCGCGTACTTCGCCCTGATGTGGGCCGGGTCCTACGCGCTGGGCCGCGCCGTCGGCATGGGCTACGAGCGGACCACGACCCTCGCCTTCACCGCCGCGGGCAACAACTTCGAGCTCGCGATCGCCGTCGCCATCGGCACCTTCGGGGTCACCTCGGGCCAGGCGCTGGCCGGGGTCGTCGGGCCGCTGATCGAGGTGCCCGTGCTCGTCGCGCTGGTGTACGTCTCGCTGTGGCTGCGCCGCCGCCTCGTCCCCCGGAACGGAGCCGTGTCGTGACCCGGGTGCCCGAGGTGCTGTTCGTCTGCGTCCACAACGCCGGACGCAGCCAGATGGCCGCCGCCCTGCTCGCCCACCACGGCGGCGACGCCGTCACCGTCCGCTCGGCCGGGTCCGCACCCGCCGAGACGATCAACCCGGCCGTCCGCGAGGTGATGGCCGAGATCGGCATCGACCTGGCCGGGGCCACGCCGAAGAAGCTCACGACCGACGCGGTCGAGGCGTCCGACGTCGTGATCACCATGGGCTGCGGCGACGCGTGCCCGGTGTTCCCCGGCAAGCGCTACCTGGACTGGCAGCTCGACGACCCCGCCGGGCAGGGCGCCGACGCCGTCCGGCCGATCCGGGACGAGATCGACCGCCGGGTGCGGGGGCTGCTCGTCGAGCTGGACGTGACCGGGGTCAGAGCCCGACCGAGTCCGCGCCGTGCCGGGCCTGCGCAGCGGTGAAGCCCTCGAACTCGAGCTGGTCGATCAGCCCCTGACGGGAGAACGAGCTGATGTCCATGTAGCTCTTCGCGGACTTCGCGGCCTGCTCGTCCCAGTCGACGGTCACGTGGTCGACGGCGTAGGTGGCGTCGGCGGTGGAGTAGTTCTCGAACTCGAGCTGGTCGATCAGCCCGGTGCGGGAGAACGCGCCGACGTCGAGGTAGCTCCTGGCCGACTCGACGGCGTTCTGCCTGCTCACCGACAGGGCCGGGGCGGCCGGCCGGGCCGGGACCACGGCGGACGACGCGGGGGCGGACGCCGTGGCGCTCGGAGCAGGCACGGCGGCCGGGGCCGGCGCGACGAGGGTGGGCGGGACGACGGCGGGCGCGTAGGCCGGCGCCGCGGCCACCGGGGTCTCGGCGCTCCCGCCGCCCCCACCGGCCGCGGCCGCGGCGACGACCACGACGGCGAGGCCACCGACCACGAACGGCCACCTCCGCCGGCGCCGCGCGGCGGGCGGCGGGGGCGGCTGCTGCGCCCGGGGCCACTGCCGGGTGGCCGGGTCCTGCTGCGTGCTCCACGGCGACGCGGCCCACTGCTGCGCCGCCCGGTCCTGCGGCGCGCTCCACGGCGACGCGACCCACTGCTGCGCCGTCCGGTCCTGCGGCGCGCTCCACGGCGACGGGGCCCACTGCTGCGTGGTCCGGTCCTGCTGCGGGCTCCGCTGCTGCGGGATCCGGCCCGGCTGCGGGTACCGGCCGGAGGGGGTGGCGCGGAAGGGGTCCTGGGGGGTCTGCGAGGTCGTCATGGCCACTACGTCGTACGGGGGGATCCGGTGTTGCAAT
Source organism: Pseudonocardia spirodelae (assembly GCF_037727765.1). Lineage (NCBI taxonomy): Bacteria > Bacillati > Actinomycetota > Actinomycetes > Pseudonocardiales > Pseudonocardiaceae > Pseudonocardia > Pseudonocardia spirodelae. The sequence continues at coordinate 66,462 of NZ_JBBJUP010000022.1, forward strand.
CGGCGGTACCCGTTCATCAGGAATGGGGACGCCGGCCCGGCCGGCCCCGGGACGTCGGACGCGGCGACGACCGCGGCGGTGCCACCGTTCGCCCGTGACGTCCGGCGGCGGCTGTGGGCGACGCTCGCGGTCCTCTCCGTCCGCGCGACCGCGTTCCACGTCCGCCGGGTGCCGCACGTCGCGCCGGGGGCTCCCCCGTCCCGCCGACCCGGGGTGGCAGCTGCGCCGCGTCCTCGGTCCCCTCGTGGTCGCCGCCGTCCCCTTCTCCGGTGCGGCGGCGTACCTCACCTACGCCGCCGACAGCGCCGGACGCGGCGGGCTGGGCCCTGCCGCCGGACCCGTCGTCGTCGCCTGTGCCGCGCAGCCGCCGGGTCCGGGCCCCCGGCCGGATCCGGCGGACGGCGGAGGCCTCGGGCTACGGTGGCGCCCGTGCCTGACGACTGGCTGTCGGATACCCGGTCCTCCTACGACACCGACGCGGCCGGGTACGCCGAGAAGGTCCGGGGGCTGCTCGACAGGAGCCCGTACCTGCGCGCGGGCCTGGGGGTGTTCGCCGAGTCGGTGCACCGTGCCGGAGGCGGGCCGGTCCTCGACATCGGCTGCGGAACGGGCTATGTCACCGGCCACCTGAACGAGGCCGGTGTGGACGCGTTCGGCATCGACCTCTCACCCGAGTTGATCTCCATCGCGCGCCGTGACCACCCCGGTTGCCGCTTCGCGGTGGGGACGATGACCGATCTGGACCTGGCCGACGGCTCGGTCGCAGGCGTCGTCGCGTTCTGGTCCGTGGTCCACGTGCCCGATCACGCCGTGCCCGGCGTGTTCGAGCAGTTCCGCCGCGTCCTGCGCCCGGGCGGACCGCTGCTCGTCGGCTTCCACGTCGGCGACGAGGCACGACACACGTCCGAGGGCTACACGGGCCGCCCGATCAGCGTCGAGAGCTACCACCGCCGGCCGGACACGGTCGCCGGGTGGCTGCGTGACGCGGCGTTCACGATCGAGGCGGAACTCGTGATGCGGCCGGACGAGGACGTACCCGGAGCGATCATCTTCGCCCGCGGCGAGGCCTGACCGGCCCCGACGCCGCCACCCGCTCGACGGGTCCTCGCCGGTGGACCCACGGAGGAGCTGCGGTGGAGACGGCACCGGCGACCCTCGGGCGTGGCCGAGCGGGATGCACCAGGTCGTAGGAGAAGAGGCCGGTACCGATGCGTCGGATACCGGCCTCCGGCCTGTCGGGACGACAGGACGGCGTCCGTGGCTGTCCGGTGGTGTCGCGCGGTTCTCCGGTGGCTCGCGGTCACGGTCGTGGTCACAGGACTCTCGTGCGCATGGCGTACCTACAGCTCACTGCACTCGTCGTCGACGACTACGACGAGGCCATCGGCTTCTTCGTGGACACGCTGGGCTTCGACCTCGTCAAGGACTCGGCAGCACACACCGACGGCGGCCGCCCCAAACGGTGGGTTGTCGTCCGGCCGGCGGGCGCAGAGACCGGGATCCTGCTCGCTCGGGCCGACGGAGAACGTCAAGTCGCGGCAGTCGGCGATCAGCACGCTGGACGGGTCGGGTTCTTCCTGTGGGACGCCGACTTCGAGAATCGGTACGCACACATGCGAGCGGCCGGGGTCGAGTTCCTCACAGAGCCACGAACAGAGGCTTACGGTCGGGTCGTCGTCTTCCGCGACATCTCCGGGAACCACTGGGACCTGCTCGGTCCCGCCGACTCCGGGTGAGTCACAGCGCTCCGCGGACCCGGTCGCGGTCTGCACGGTCCGGCCCGTGGCTCATGAGGGATTCGGCCATCGCCGAGTACCCGTCACAGACGACGTCGGACCGCTCGTGGAGGGCGTCGCCGATCTGCTCCCAGGTCGCACGACCGTGACGAGCCTCGGTGAGGCTGTCGAAGGTGTCGCCGCGCAGGGACCCGATCGACTCGACGGTGGTGCCGAGGACGCGGAGCGGGTCGGTGGTCCGCTCGTCGCGGATGGTCCGGAACATCTCGGGGTAAGTGGGCCCCACATGGTCCCCAGGAGGCTGCGGGATGACCACCGCGATGATCGACACCCGGACAGCGAAACAGCCCGCCGACCTGGGTTTCCCAGATCAACGGGCTGTTGTTCGGCCTGTCGGGACGACAGGATTTGAACCTGCGACCCCTTGACCCCCAGGACAATTCACGAAAGTGCCCGACCTGCACAAATAGAAAACGCGCAGGCCAGAGGATGCAGTTCGGATCCGTTCGATGCGGTTGGATGCAGCACAGCGCGTCCCGCTGCTCCACATCTGCTCCTTGAAATTGGTCAATGATCTTGAAGCGAGGCAGCCACTTGCCCGTCTCCAGAGCCGCCATACGACCGGGAGCGTCAGAGCCGTAAGCGATCGTGGCCCCTCGCGCGTGGACTGCGCCCGATGGTCTGCCGAAGTTGGATCGACGGGTTCACGTCCGGCGGTCGACACGGCGCGCGCCTTACCAGACTGATCACCGGTGCGGACGCCGTCCATGGGCGCCGTCCCGAGCTACCCCGCTCTCCAGGTGGGGCCACTACAGTCCGTGTGCTGCACGCTGTGCACGGTCACGCATCCAGAATGCCGACCGACGGTGTCGACGTCGCCGAGGCACCGTCCTGAGACGCACCGGCGACGGGCATCGGGCGACTCCAGCCGTCGTCCGTCGGACGCCTAAGCTAGGCCGTGTCGTGATCTCGCCGATGCCGCATGCGCTCGGCACTGGCGACGAACGCCGCGACCAGTGGATGCGCGGCCAGCCGCGGCCAAGCCAGCGTGATCGGTACCCGCGGCGAGTCCGCGACGAGCCGGTAGCGGATCTGCGGGTGGGTGTAGAGACGTCCGGTGGAGGCCGGTGTCAGTCCGACGCCCCGCCCGGCCGCGATCGCCTCCATCCACTCGTCGACGTTGCGGACCCGTACGACGGTGTCCGGGCGCCGGGTCGGCTCCCACAGCTCGAGCGTGGTCGTGCCCGAGACCACGTTGATCACGATCGTCTCGCTCGCGAGATCTGCCAGTACGACGTCGTCGCCGGAGACCAGCGGGTGATCCGCCGGCAGAGCGACGACGCGGGGTTCGTCGGCCAGCACCAGCGTCGCGAACCGAGGATCGGCGGGGTCGCCGGGCAGGAAGCCCACGTGGGTGCGGCCGTCGTCGAGTCCGGCCACGGTGTCGTCGTAACGCCGGATCTCCACCGTTACCTGCGGGTGGGACCTCTCGAAGTCCCGCACGATCGGCGCGGTGTACTCGGCCGTGGAACCCCAGGTGAACCCGACCCGCAGGACGGGTGGTCCGCCGGTCGCGGCGTCGACCGCCTCGTCGAGCACGGCCAGCGTGCGATGCACGTGCGGCAGGAACCGCTGACCGGCCGCGGTCAGCGCGACCGTGCGACGGTTCCGCGCGAACAGGGCCGTGCCGACCAGACGCTCCAGCGACGCCACGGTGCGGCTCAGGGCGGGCTGGGTGATCTGCAGGTGCTGCGCGGCGCGGGTGAAGTTGCGTTCCCGCGCGACGGCCACGAACGCACGCAGATGCCGCATCTCCACCCCGTGCTCCGCAGGCATCTCACTCATGCCTGGGCAGCATAAGTGCTGCTGGATCGGCATTTCCACCCGCGCCGACCGCGGGCCTAGCGTCCTGTCATCGCTGATCCGACAGGGAGAGGCCGAGCCGACGACGAGAGGACGGGGCCGACGATGGTCTCCTTCCAGGGTGTGATCCCGGCGCATCTGCTCCCGTTCACCGAGGACGGGCGGATCGACGAGCCGAATCTCCGCCGCCACCTGCATGCCCTGCTCGACGTCGACGGCGTCGCGGGCATCACGACCAACGCACACGCCTCGGAGGTGGCCACCCTCACCGCCGACGAACAGCGCCGCCAGCTCGACATCGTCCTCGACGAGGTCGCCGGGCGGGTCCCGGTGATCTCAGGGGTCTACCAGGACGGCTCCGCCAAGGCCGCACGGATCGCCGCGGACGCCGAAGCGGCGGGCGCCGACGGCCTGCTCGTGTTCCCCACTGTCGTGTTCGACGGCGGTGCGCAGCTGCGCCCGGAGATGGCGGTGGGCCACTACGCCGCGATCGCCGACGCCACCTCCCTGCCGATCATCGCGTTCGTCTATCCGGCGACGTCCGGGCTGCGGCTGGACACCGACGCCCTGGTCCGGATCTGTTCCGAGATCGACAACGTGGTCGCGGTCAAGGAGTGGTCGAACGACATCGTCGTCTACGAGCGCAACCTGCGGGCGCTACGGGCGCTGGACGAGCCGGTCTCGGTGCTGTCCAGCTTCAGTCGCTCGCTGCTCGCCTCGCTCGTGGTGGGCGCGGACGGAATCCTGTCCGGGCACGGCAGCGTCGTCGTGGACCTGCAGGTGGCGCTGTTCCGGGCCGTGGAGAAGCAGGACCTGACCGAGGCGCGACGGGTCTGGGACCGCATCCAGCCGTTCGCCGAGGCGTGCTACGCCGACCCGTTCCTGGACGGGCACAACCGGATGAAGGTCGCGCTGGCCCAGCTGGGCCGGATCGACGCCGCGCACGTCCGGCCACCGCTGCAGCCGGTGCCCGACACCGAGCGGGCGATGCTGCGGGCCGCCGTCGAGCGGGCGGAGCTGCCCCGTGGGTGAGAGCGCCGGCCTGTTCGACCCGATCGAGATCGGCGGCGTCCGGGTCCGCAACCGCACCCTGCTGCCCTCGATGACCACCCGCCTCGCCGACGACGCCGGGCACGTCACCGACGCGGCGCTCGCCTACTACCGGGCCCGCGCCGAGGGTGGTGTCGGGATCGTGACCGTCGAGATGGCCTCCCCCGAGATCGCCGGCAAGCACCGCTTCCGCGAGCTGGGCATCTACGACGACGCGTTCCTGCCCGGCCTGAACCGGCTGGTGGACACGCTGCACGAGGCCGGGGCGTGCGCGTCGATCCAGCTCGGGCACGGCGGCAGCCGGGCCCGGTCCGCGGTCTCCGGCACCACCCCCGTGGCGCCGTCGGCCGTGCCCACCCCGGTCTTCGAGGTGGAGAGCGAGATCGCCGTCCCGGAGGCCATGTCGCCGGCCCGGATCCGCGAGACGGTCGACGCGTACGTGGCCGCGGCGGCCCGCGCGCAACGGGCCGGGTTCGACATGGTGGAGCTGCACGGCGCGCACGGCTACCTGATCTCGCAGTTCCTGTCCCCGCTGGAGAACACCCGCACCGACTCCTACGGCGGGTCACTGGAGAACCGGGCCCGGTTCGGCCTGGAGATCCTGCGCCGCATCAAGGCCGAGGTCCCGGGCCTGCCGGTGATCTTCCGGATCGGGGTGGAGGACTTCTTCCCCGGCGGGCTCACCGCCGACGAGGGTGTGCAGGTCGGCCGGTGGTCCGAGCGCAACGGCGCCGACGCGGTCAGCGTGACCGCTGGGCACTACCGCTCGCTGCCCGCCGCCGAGCGGATGATCCCGCCGATGGCCTACCCCCAGGCGACGTTCGTGGAGTACGCGGCCCGGATGAAGCAGCTCGTCGACGTCCCGGTGATCGGGGTCGGGCGGCTCGGCGACCCCGACCTCGCCGCCCGTGCCGTGGCCGACGGCAAGCTCGACGTCGTGGCCCTGGGCCGGCCGCTGATCGCCGACCCGCACTGGGTGGCCAAGGCACAGGCCGGGGCCCCGGTCCGGCGCTGCCTGGCCTGCAACCACTGCATCACCAACATGCGCTCCGGTGCGCAGCTGTCCTGCGTGGTGAACCCGGCGACCGGTCACGAGGACGCCTACGCCGGCACGAGCGCGCCGGCGGGCAGGCGGATCGTGGTGCTCGGCGCCGGACCGGCCGGGCTGACCTACGCCTCCCTGGTCGCCGAGGACAACGACGTCACCGTGATCGACACGGCGGACCGCGCAGGCGGGGCGTTCCGGCTCACCGGCCTCGCCCCCCGGTTCAACGACGTCGCCGCGGCCGAACCCACGTTCACCGCCTACGTCGGCGAGCTCGAACGGACCTGCCGGCTCGGCGGCGTCCGGTTCCGCTACGGCTCCGAGGCGACCCGCGACGACCTGCGGGGCGCGGACGTGGTCGCGGTGGCCACCGGCGCGGACTATCGGTTCGGGCTCGGCGCACTGGTCCCCCGCCTGCTACGCACCCGGGCCGCCCGCTCCCGGGCCGCCGCCCGGCTGTTCGCCTCGGCCCGGGTCCGCGACAGCCTCTACTACCGGTTGCGCAGCGGACACGGCGCCGCGCTGGCCCGGCGCCTCCCCCTCGACCCGGGCACTGAGGTGCTCGTGCTCGGCGACGCCCGCCGGGCCGGCAAGGCCCGCGAGGCCATCACCAGCGCGTTCGAAGCCGCTCTGACCCCCAGCACCCGCCCCGCACCCACCAGCTGACACCGACAAGAGGTCCGAAAGCCATGACAGAGACGTCAGTGAGCGCAGACCACGCGCCGCCGGACAGCCGGCAGAGCAGCAAGGTCGCCTTCGCCAGCCTGATCGGTACGACCGTCGAGTGGTACGACTTCTACATCTACGGCACCGCCGCGGCGCTGGTGTTCCCGAAGCTGTTCTTCCCCGAGTTCTCCCCGGGAGCGGGCCTGCTCGCGGCGCTGTCCACCTACGCGGTCGGCTTCGCCGCCCGCCCGCTCGGCGGCATCGTGTTCGGCCACTACGGTGACCGGTTGGGGCGCAAGAGAATGCTGGTCATCTCGCTGCTCGCGATGGGACTCGGAACACTGGGGATGGGTCTCGTCCCCGGCTTCACCGAGATCGGCATCCTGGCCCCGATCCTGATCGTGGCGCTCCGGTTCGTCCAGGGCGTCGCCGTCGGCGGCGAATGGGGCGGGGCGGTGCTGATGGCCGTCGAGCACGCGCCGCCGGGCAAGGCCGGCTGGTACGGGTCGTGGCCGCAGGTCGGGAGCCCGCTCGGGCTGGTGTTGTCCACCGCGGCGTTCTCCGCGGTGAGTGTGCTGCCCGACGACGACTTTCTGTCCTGGGGCTGGCGGGTGCCCTTCCTGGCCAGCGCGGTGCTGATCGTCGTCGGGCTCGTCGTGCGGCTGCGGCTGATGGAGTCCCCGGTGTTCGCGCAGATGCAGTCCGCAGGTGACACCGCCCGACTGCCCGTGCGCGACGCACTGGCCAAGCACCCGGGCAGCGTGCTCGGCGCGGCCGGCGCGTTCATCGTGATCAACACGGTGTTCTATCTGGTCACCGTGCTCGGCCTGTCCTGGGCCACCTCGCATCTGGGCGTCCCGCGCGGCACGTTCCTGGCCGCCGTCCTGGTCGCTGCAGTGATCATGTGCGGCACCGTGCCGCTGTTCGGCGCGCTGTCCGACCGGGTCGGTAGGCGCCCGGTGTTCGCGGCCGGGGCGATCCTGGTGGCGGTGTTCGCGTTCCCGCTGTTCTGGCTGATCGAGACGATGTCGGCGCCGCTGCTGTTCCTCGGCGTCATCGTGATCATGGGCATCGGACACCCGCTGATGTACGGGCCGCAGGCGGCGCTGTACTCGGAGATGTTCCCGCCCGCGCTGCGCTACTCGGGTGCGTCGCTGGGCTACCAGATCGGCGGCATGCTCGGCGGGCTCGTCCCGCTCGTCGCCAGCGCCCTGCTGATCAGCTACGACAACGCGTCCTGGCCGATGGGCGCGCTGCTCGCCGTGACCGCCGTGATCAGCCTGCTGTCCCTGCTCACGATCCGCGCCCGCTACGCCGACCACACCCGCGCCGACCACACCGGCGCCGACGACACCGCTGGGGAGGTCACGCCGTGACCGCACTCGATCTCACCGGCCGAACCGCCGCCGTGACCGGCGCGGCCCGCGGCATCGGCCAGGCCATCGCCACGGCGCTGGCCGACGCCGGAGCCCGGGTCGCCGTGATCGACAAGGACACCGACGGCGCGCAGCGGGTCGCCGAGCAGGTCGGCGGCGTGCCGGTGGCGGCCGACCTCACCGACGCCGCCGCCGTCAAGCGGGCGTTCACCGAGGTCGTCGAGCAGCTCGGCGCACCCGACGTGTTCGTCAACAACGCGGGCATCCTGCGGGCCGCTGAGCTCGTCACCTCCGGGGTCGACGACTGGGACGCACAGTTCGCCGTCAACACCCGGGCGGCGTACCTGTCGGTGCGGGCCGCCGCGGGACACATGCGGGCCCGCGGTGGGCCGGGCTCCATCGTCGTGGTCACCTCGAACTGCGCCCGCACCCCGCGGATGGACCTGGGCGCCTACTGCGCGTCCAAGGCGGCTACCGACATGATGGCCCGCTGCCTGGCCCTCGAGCTCGCCGACGAGGGCATCCGGGTCAACACGGTGTGCCCGGGCTCCTGCGACACCGAGCTGCAGCGCGAGCAGTGGCGCACGCTCGGTGTCGGCCCCGAGCGACAGATCCATGGTGACCCCGCCAAGTACCGCACCGGCATCCCGATGGGACGCCTCACCACCCCGCAGGACGTCGCCGACCTGGCCCTGGTGCTCGCCTCGGACGCGAGCCGGTTCGTCACCGGCCAGTCCTGGCACGTCGACGGAGGACAGACCCTGCCATGAACGACGCCACCACCGACTCCGGCGCGGACGACCTCGCCGGACTGACCGCCGTCGTCACCGGCGGGGCCTCCGGGATCGGTGCCGCCACGGCGGCCCTGTTCGTCGCGCGCGGCGCCCGGGTCGCCGTTCTCGACCTCGATCCCGGCGAGGTGCCCGGCCCGCTGCTCGGGGTCCGCGCCGACGTCACCGACGACGACTCCGTGACCGCCGCCGTCGACGAGGTCGTGGCGGCGTTCGGCGGGGTGGACGTCCTCGTCAACAACGCGGGCGTCGGCGCGTCCGGCACGGTGGAGGCCAACGACCTCGACGAGTGGCGGCGGGTACTCGACGTGAACCTGCTCGGGCTGGTGCGCACGACCAGGGCGGCACTTCCGGCGCTGCGCCGCGCGCGCTCGGCGGCGGTGGTGAACGTCTGCTCGATCGTGGCCACCGCCGGCCTGCCCGACCGGGCGCTGTACTCGGCGAGCAAGGGCGCCGTGCTGTCCCTGACGCGGGCCATGGCGGCCGACCACGTCGGCGAGGGGATCCGGGTCAACTGCGTGTGCCCCGGCACGGTCGACACCCCGTGGATCGGCCGGTTGCTCGATGCCACCGACGACCCGGGCGGCGAGCTCGCGGCGTTGCGCCGCCGCCAGCCGACCGGTGGTCTCGTCGGGATGGACGAGGTCGCCCGGTCCATCGTGTACCTCGCCGACCCGCGGATGTGCTCGCTCACCGGCACCGACCTGGCCGTCGACGGTGGGATGTCGGGCCTGCGCGTCCCGCGACGATGAAGCGGCGGCGCCGAGCACGGCCGTGCCGGGAGCATCGCCGACGAGCTCGGTGTGCGGGGTCGTGAGCTCTGGCACGTCCTGGCGCATGCTCGACGGGATCCGGCTACCGGGCGCCGACGACGTCGGCGCCGGATCGGTCCGGGCGTCGTTCACGGACCCCGAACATCACCACCGCCCCCCAGCGCGCTGGGCACGAGCCGTGGCACCAAAGCCACGAGTAGGGCGTCGAGCCGTAGGCCGCCGCACCGAGCAGCGGGCCGAGCCACAGGAACCCGGTCGGAGAGCTCAGGTTGCCGAAGGCGAGCAGTGACGACGAACGGGCCGAGGATCAGGACCGCGGCCATCCTGTCCGCTCGTGCCGGTGACCGGGCCCGGATCGTGTCGTTGCTCGTCGGTCGTCTCGGTCTTTGTCAGCCGGATGACTCCGCGGATGTTCGCGAGAGCGTTTCTGCCCGCCCTGTGTCGTCCAGGTGTTCGGTGTAGTTGTGTGTCTGCCCGCGCAGTAGGCCGGTCATCGAGGTTGGCGAGTCCGCCTGCAGGGACGGGTTGTTCGCCGTCCCGTCGGGCCGGCCCGACTCCGATCGGAGTATTTGGAGGGTACGTAGGAACGACGCGCCGCGCGGGAGGGTCGCCTGGCTCGGCACCGGCTAGCGCTGACAACGCTGCGATGCAGTCGTTCGTCAGCTTGCAGCGGAAACGTCCTCAACTGTCGCCGTTGGACGAGCGACGGGAGCGGGCCCGGTCCTGCACCCGGGTACGGATCCGGTGCGCCGCGGAACGCAGGGCGTCCAGCGCCGCACCGGTCGCCATCCGCAGCGGGCTGGGGCCGGCCGACGACGCGTCCGGTGCCCGCCCGGTGCGGGCGGCCTCGTCCACCGAGCGTCCGAACTGCTCGAACAGCCGCCTGCTGACGTCACCGGCGAGCGCCCGCCCGAACTGCGCAATCCGTCCGGACAGATGCAGGTCGGCGTCGGCGGCCAGAACACATCCGCCGTCCTCAGCGGGCTCGACCCGAAGCTTGATCACGGCGCGGGTCGCGCTGCCACCGGAGTCGGCGCCCTGAGCCAGGACGGTCAGCCGGTGCTCGGCAGGCTCTCGCTGGACTACCTGGGCGAGCCCCTCGAACCTGAGCTTGACCGGCCCGAGGGCGACCGTGGCCCGCCCGCGGTAGCGGCTCTCGTCGAGGGTCTCGACGAGCTCGGCGCCGGGCAGGCAGCGGGCCAGGAGGTCGAAGTCGTCGATCACGCCCCAGACCGACACGACGTCGGAGGTCAGCGTGCTGCGCACCGACACCGTCGCCGACGGCGCCCCGGCGGGGATCCGCACCTCGTCCGGGACCGCCGGGCCCGCGTCCGGGTCACCCTGCGCCGAGCCCGCGTCGGCGGGGCGGGCCCCGCCGCGGCCGACCAGGGTCCGGGAGGCGCAGTTGTACGGGGCGGGGAGACCGTCGGGGTGCTCGGCGGCGACGTCGGCGACCGCGGACAGGATGCCCCGGTAACCGGTGCACCGGCAGATCACACCCGACATCTGTTCGGGCAGTTCCTCCGGCGCGACGGCGGTGCCGTCGGGTCCGTTCGTGAGCAGGTCGTAGCTGCTCATCAGCATGCCGGGTGTGCAGAAGCCGCACTGCAGACCGTGGTGGGCGGAGAACGCCTGCTGCAACGGGTGCTGGTCGTCAGCGGTGCCGAGGCCCTCGACCGTGGTCACCTCCGCTCCCTCGCACTGCACCGCGAACAGCAGGCAGGCGCGCGCGGCGTCGCCGTCGACGAGGACGGTGCACATGCCACAGACGCCGTGCTCGCATCCCAGGTGGGTGCCGGTGAGCCCGAGGTGTTCGCGGAGCACGTCAGCCAGATGCATCCGGGCCGGCACGGCCACCGTCACATCGGTGCCGTTCACGGTCATCGAGACGTCGACGAGGTCGCCCGCGTCCACCTTCGCGGCGGCGGGCAGGCGGCGCTGGACCGGCGTCCCGGCGGCGTCGGGTGTCCCTGTGAGGTCGGGGGCGGCGCTCTGCCGGGGTTGGGTCGCGGTCACGGGTCCTCCTCTCTGCGAGGTGTGTGCCTCGCGGCGTCGATTGCGGTCGGGCGGGGCGGTCAGGAAGGCCGCGATCCGGCTTTCCTCCAGGCCGTCGCCAGCTCGCGCGCGGCCAGCACCGAGAAGAGCCGGCGCCGGTACCCGGTGGAGCCGTGCGCGTCGCCCCCGGTGTCGACGACGCGGGCCGCGAGCTCGCCTGCGCCCGGGCGCAGCCGGGCGGCGAGGTCCTCCCGGCCGTCCCCCGGCAGCACGGAGCGCAGCAGGTCGGTCACGTCCTCGGTGACGGGCCGGTCGGAGATGCCGAAACCGGTCAGCCGGGCCGCACGCAGCGTCCCGTCGTCGTCGGTGTCCACGACGGTGACGACGCCGGCCAGAGCGAAGTCGCCGTGCCGGCGGGCGATCTCGGCGAACCCGAAACCCTGCCGTGGCCGGGCGACCGGCAGCTCCACCCCGGTCACGACCTCGTCCGGACCGATCCCGGTGGTCATGGCCCCGACCACGAACTCGGCGGCCGGCACGCGACGGCGTCCGGACGGTCCGGCCACGGTGACCGTCGCGCCCAGGCAGGACGCGACGGCGGGCAGCTCGGCGGCCGGGTCGGCGTGCGCGAGGCTGCCGCAGACGGTGCCGCGGCTGCGCAGCTCCCGGTGCCCGACGAACGGCATCGCCATCCCGAGCAGCGGGACGTCACGGGACAGCCGCGCGTGCTCGACGGTGCGCTGGCGCACCGCCGCACCGATCTGCAGCGTGTCGCCGGAACGGCCGAACCCGCCCAGCTCCTCGACCGCGTTGATGTCGACGAGCGTGCCGGGCCGCCCCAGCCGCATCGCGAGCACCGGCACCAGCGACTGGCCCCCGGCGAGCACCTTGCCGTCGCCGTCGGCGAGCTCGGCGAGCACGTCGTCGAGACCGGACGGGCGGACGTAGGCGAACGGTGCGGCCTTCATGGCTCCCCTTCCTGGGGTTCGGCGATCGCGGAGGAGGCTCAGCGCCCGGTGAACTCGGCCTTGCGCTTGTCGCCGAACGCCTTCACGCCCTCGGCGAAGTCGTTCGTGGAGCGCAACATGGCGTAGGCCTTCCGCTCCAGATCGATGCCGGTGTAGAGCGGGCCGTCGATCCCCTTGTCCAGCACCTCCTTCGCGGTGCGCTGGGCGGCCGGGGAGAAGTCGGCCATCTTCCGCGCCAGCGCCTCCACGGCGGCGTAGAGCGCGTCCCGGTCGGAGTGCACCTCGGCCAGGACACCCCAGTCGTGCGCCTGCTCGGCGCTGATCCGGGTCGCGGTCATGATGTGGTACTTCGCCCGGGACAGCCCGATCAGCCGCGACAGGCGCTGGGTGCCGCCGGAACCGGGGATCATGCCGAGGTTCATCTCCGGCAGCGCCAGCTGGGTGCGCGGCGTGCCGAGCCGGATGTCGCAGGACAGCACCATCTCGCAACCCACGCCGAAGCAGTAGCCGTCGATCGCGGCGATCACCGGTTTCGCGCTGCGGGCCGGGGCGGTGACGTTGTGCCCCAGGTCGGTGAAGTCGATCGGGTCGACCTCCATGAACCCGGCGATGTCCCCGCCGGAGGTGAAGTGCTCGCCGTCCGAGCGCACCACCACGACCCGGATCCCGGGGTCCGCGTCGATCTCGGCGAAGCGGTCCGCGACGAGCTGCCGCATCTCCCAGGTCACCACGGTGTAGCGGCCGTGGGACAGGGTCAGGTAAGCGATGCGGCCGTCGTCGCTGCGCTCGAGGAGGACGTCGCCGCCGGTGAGTGCCATGTCAGGAGATCTCCTTGGAAGTCGTCTCGAACAACTGGTGCAGTACCTCGCCGTGCAGCGGGAGGCGGTCTATCTCGATCCCGTGCGGAGCCAGCGCGTCGGCGACGGCGTTGGCGAACGCGACCGGGAAGCTCATCGACGACCCCTCACCGGATCCCTTGGCCCCGAGCGGGGTCAGCGGCGACGGCGAGACGACGTGGTCGGTGCGCAGCTCGTAGCCGGTCTCGGCACTGGTCGGGCACAGGTAGTCCAGGAACGTCGCCGACGTCGGCTGGCCGGACTCGGCGTAGGTGAACTCCTCGTACATCGCCCCGCCCAGTGCGTGGGCCAGCGCGCCGTACACCTGGCCGTCGAGCAGCTGCTGGTTGAGCACGGTGCCCGCGTCGTGCACCGAGGACACCCGGTCGATCGTGATCTCGAGGGTGTCCGGGTCGATCCGCACGGCCACGATCTCGGCCACGAACCCGTAGCAGAGCGAAGAGTTGATCTTGTCGTCCATCGTGGCGGCGCGGACCTCGCGGGGCGTGAACGCCGCTTCCTCGTAGAGCCGGGCCGAGGTTCCCTCCGGTAGCGCGCCGGGGTCCCAGTGCACGACGCCGGCCGCGTGGCGGAACTGGACGGACTCCCCCGACGGCGCTCGGACCGTCCCGTCGACCAGCTCCAGCTCGTCGGGTGCAGCGCCGAGCATCGTCGACGCCGCCGCCCGCACGGTCGCCGAGATCCGGTCTGCGGCCTGCACGACGGCGCTGGTCACCACCGGGGCGAAGCGCGAGGAGTAGCTGCCGGAGGTGACCGTCCACGGCGTCGTCGCGGTGTCCATGTCGACCACCACGCGGACCTGCTCCACCGGCAGCCCGAGGCGGTCGGCGGCGACCTGGCGGGCGACGGTCGCATGCCCCTGTCCCTGCGGGACGCTGCCCAGCAACACCGTGACCCGGCCCTGCAGGTCCACCGAGATCCGCACGTGCTCGGTGGAGCCGGACTTGTCCCGGCCCGGCTTGCGGTCCTGCGCAGGGGTGGCCAGGCCGACGTAGCCGATGTTCGTGCCGGACGGGTCGGTGACCAGCGCGACGCCGATCCCGTAGTGGGCGCCGTCTGCGCGGGCCTGCGACTGCCGCGCGCGCAGCTCGTCCATGTCCGCGTTCTTCTCGGCCAGCTCCAGTGCGGCCGGGTAGTCGCCGGAGTCGTAGACGCCGCCCGTCGGCGTCTCGTACGGGAAGGCGTGGATCAGGTTGCGCCGCCGCACCTCCAGCACGTCGAGCCCGGTGGCGCCGGCGACGGCGTCCATCAGGCGTTCGAGCCCGAAGTAGAGCTGCTGGCCGCCGAAGCCGCGGTTGAGCCCGGTCGGCATCTCGTTCGTGACCACGGCGCGGGCCCGGATCTCGACGGCGCCGATCGTGTAGGGGCCGGTGATGTTGCCGAAGCAGCGGTAGAGCGTGGAGGGCTCGGGCGGGCGCAGGTAGGCGCCCACGTTGTCCACCAGGTCGACCTTGAGCCCGGCCACCGTGCCGTCGTCGGAGACGGCGGCGGCGAAGCGCATCACCCGGTCCGCGCCCGAGGAGCTGGCCAACAGGTGCTCGACGCGGTCCTCGGTCCAGCGCACCGGCGTGCCGGAGTGCTTCGAGGCCAGCGCCATCAGGACCACGTAGGGGTAGATCCCGGCCTTGATCCCGAAGCTGCCGCCGATGTCGGCCGGCACGTGCAGGCGCACCTTCGAGGTCGGTACCCCGAGTGCCCCGGCCATCACCGGCACCATCGTGAACGGGCCGTGGAAGTTCGCCCACGCCTCGACGCCGGGCCCGTCGGCCTCGTCGTTCCACTGCGCGATCACCGAGAAGCACTCCATCGGCACCGAGGAGTAGCGCGGGAACTCGTACTCCCCCTCCACGACGTGCACGGCGTCGGCGAACACCTCGTCCACGCCGCCGAAGGAGAACGTGCGGTCGGTGGCCACGTTGGACGCGGCGTCCTCGTGCAGCAGCGGGGCGTCCGGCGCCAGTGCGGCGCGGGCACCGACGACGGCGTCGAGCGGCTCGTAGTCGACGGCGACGAGCTCGGCGGCGTCCTCGGCGGTGTAGCGGTCGCTCGCCACGACAACGGCGATCGGCTCCCCGACGAAGCGCACCTTGTCGGTCCCGGTGGGCAGGTAGGGCATCGCGGCGCCGGTGGAGAGCGGGAACGGGCGCAGCGCCTCGCGGACCTCGTCCGGTCCGATCACCGCGGCCACTCCCGGGTGGGCCCTGGCGCGGGACAGGTCCACCGAGACCAGCCGGGCGTGCGGCTGGGTCGCGCGCACCACGGCCGCGACGAGCGTGCCGGGGAGCGGGTCGACGTCGTCGAGGAAGCGGCCCATCCCGGAGACCAGCGGGGCGTCCTCAATCCGGGCCGGGGCCCAGCGGTCGGTGTCAGGCACGGGCCTCTCCTCTCGCCTGGTACTCACCGGCGGTCAGCGTGCGGCGCAGCGTCTTGCCCACCCCGGAGCGCGGGATGGCCTCGACCGCGATAACCCGCTTCGGGCGCTTGAGCGAGGGGAGCGCGTCCCGGGCGAACGCCAGCGCCTTCCCCGCGGCGCCCATCGGGTCGGCACCGCGAACCGGGACGACGAACGCGGTGACCGCGTGCCCCCACCGGTCGTCGGCCAGGCCGACCACGCACACGTCGTCGATATCCGGGCAGCGGGCCAGCACGGCTTCGATCTCGTCCGGATAGATGTTCTCCCCGCCCGAGTTGATCATGTCGTCGACCCGCCCGGACACCCAGAGGTCGCCCTCGTCGTCGGTGACGGCCAGGTCACCGGTGTAGTACCAGCCGTCCCGGATGGCCTTGGCGTCCGCGTCCGGGCGCTGCCAGTACCCGGCGAAGGCCTCCGGGCTGTCCATCGAGACGATCACCTGGCCCTGCTCGCCGGGCCCCACCACGGTGTCCGGCGCGGCGCCGACTTCGGGCGCGACCAGCCGGACCCGGGAGAAGATGCCGGCCCGCCCGGCGCAACCGGGCTTGGCCGCGGCGTCCGGCCCGATCGTGAACGTGTAGATCTCGGTGGAGCCGAAGTGGTTCACGAACGCCGACGGCGCGACCGTGGCGGTGAGCTCCCTGGCCAGCGCGGGGGTCATCGCGGCCCCGGCGTAGGCGAGCCGGTCCAGGCTGCGGGCCCGATCCAGCCCGCCGGCACGCAGCAGTGACCAGTACATCGTCGGCACCAGGTAGAGCGAGGAGACGCCCTCGTCCACGATCAGCGGGGTGGCCGTGTCCGCGTCGAACGCGGGCTGGGCGACCCAGGTGCCGCCGACCACGATCGAGCACAGCAGCGTGCGCAGGCCCATGGTGTGGAACATCGGCATGACGCCCAGCACCCGTTCGCCCTGGCGCTGCCGGGTCTGCACGGCGTGCGCGACGGCGGCGGCGCGTTCGGCCCGGTGCGTACGCGGGACGCCCTTCGGCTTCCCGGTGGTTCCGGAGGTGTAGAGCAGGACGCTCAGGGCGTCCTCCGACGGTGCGGGGCACGACACGGCGTCCGGCTGCCGCTCGGCGGCGGCGTCGAGCTCGGCCGCCGTCCGTACCGCTACGGCGCCGGCCGCGGCCGTGGTTCGCTCGGCCTGGGCGTCGTCGGTGATGACCAGCGACGCCCGCGCGTCGTCAAGGCAGTAGGCCAGCTCGTCGGTGGCGAACCGGGTGGACAGCGGTACCGAGACGGCGCCGAGAACCTGTGCGGCCAGGTGCAGCGAGGCCAGCGGTTCACCTCCGGTGAGGCTCAGCGCCACCCTGTCCCCCGGCCCGACGCCGGACGCCCGCAGCGTCCGGGCCAGCCGATTCACCCGGGCCTCCCATTCGCGGTAGGTCAGGTTCCGGCCGGTACCGGACACGGCGGTCCGGTTCGGGTGCCGCTCGGCGGTCCACCGCAGCGTGGTCGCGAGATCCATCCGTCTCCCTCATATGATCTGAAACAGACGGTACGGAATGTAGCGCCCGCTGGCAAGCCGACCCCGGAGCCCGGATAGGCTGGAAGGATGGACGTGCGACTGTCCACGACCTCTTACGTCGTGCTCGGCATGATCGCCCTGCGCGGGCCGTCGACCCCCTACGACCTGAAGCGAGCCGTCGGGCACTCGGTGGGCTACTTCTGGCACTTCCCGCACGCGCAGCTCTACTCCGAGCCGGACCGGCTCGCCGCGGCCGGGCTGCTGGAGTGCGAGAGCGAGGACGGCGGTCGCCGGCGCAAGACCTACTCGCTGACCGCGCTCGGCCGTGACGCCCTGCGCGACTGGCTGGCCTCGCCCACCGACGAGCACTTCCAGATGCGCGACGTCGCCGAGCTGAAGCTGTTCTTCAACGAGGTCGGTGATCCCGACGACGTGTACCGGCTCGCCGAGGAGCAGATCGCCCAGCACCGGACCCGGATCGCCGACTACGAGCAGATGGTCGAGCGGTTCGGCGAACGGCCGGAGGCGGGCCCACGGATGATCACCGTGGAGCTGGGGCTGGAGATGGAGTACGCGGCGCTGCGGTTCTGGCAGGCGCTGGCCAAGGACGACCTGGACGGGCTGCGCGCCGCCCGGTACACCGGCGACGGTCGCCCGGGTGCGGGCCCGTCCGTCGTCCCCCCCCGTGCGTGAGCGGCTATCGCTGGCATAGCCAGTTGCGCATCGTCGGGGCAGCGGTCCGCCTCGCAGACTCGGAGCACTCCGCCTTGCGGGTGGAGCAACGAGCGTCGAGAAGAGGCAACGGTGCCCGAGAGCAGACTGAGCGGGACCCTCCCGCAGTTCGATCCGCACGATCCCGGCCTGTCCCCCGAGCGTGCCTACGCGACCTACGCGGAGCTGCGTGAGCGGTGCCCGGTCGCCCACGGCGAGCGCCACGGCGGCTACTGGTCGATCTCCCGGTACGCCGACGTCCGCGACGTCGCCACGGACCACGCGACCTACTCCTCGACCGGCGGCGTGTACGTGCCGCCGGTGTCCGACAGCCGTTTTCCCCCGATCGACCACGACCCGCCGGAGCACGCCGGGTTCCGTGAGCTGATCGCGCCGCTGACCAGCGGCGCCGCGGCGAAGGCGATGGAGCCCGAGGTACGCGCCATCGCCGACCGCCTCGTCGACGGTCTCGCCGGACGGGGTCGTGCCGAGCTCGTCTCCGAGCTCGCCACGCCTCTCCCGCTGGACGTCATCACCCGGCTCTACGACCTGGGTCCGGAGCACACCGAGCAGATCCGCGGCTACTCCGAGGAGTTCCTGGCCCACGCGTCCGGCCCGCGCGGCCGGGAGATCATCGAGCGGGTGTGCCGCTACTGGGTCGCGTTGTTCGCCGACCGCCGCGACAACCCGCGCGGGGACTTCCTCACCGGGCTGGTCGAGGCCAACCGGGAGCTCGGGGCGACCGACGACGAGCTCGCCAACATGATGTTCATCCTGACCTACGCCGGGCACGACTCCACGGCCCTCGGACTGAGCAACACCCTCCGGTACCTGGCCGAGCACCCGGACGTGCAGCAACGCCTGATCGACGAGCCCAAGCTGGTCCCGTCCATGATCGACGAGATCCTGCGCTACGAGACCCCGCTGCACTGGTTCCCGCGGCAGCTCACCGCCGACACCTGCCTGCACGGTCAGCGGATGAAGGCGGGCGAGCGGGTGCTGCTCCTGTTCGCCTCGGCCAACCGCGATCCGGAGGTGTTCGACCGCGCCGACGAGGTCGTCATCGACCGGCGACCGAACCGGCACCTCGCATTCGGCGCCGGGATCCACACGTGCCCCGGGATGGCCCTGGCCAAGCTCGAGATCCGCGCGGCGGTCCAGGCCGTGCTGGAGCGCATCCCCGGGTTCCGGGTGGACGGCGACGTCGAGCGGACCGACCCGCTCGAGGGCGGAGGGCGCCACCTCGGCGTCCGGCGGCTGCCGGTGACCTGGTGAGCGCCGCCGTGCCCGGCCCGACCCCCGCGCCGACGACCCGCCAGATGGTCACCGCGGGCACCGCGTCCACGGTGGGCTTCGCGTTCGACCTGTTCGACCTGTTCATCCTGCTCTACGTGGCCTCCACGGTGGGTCCGCTGTTCTTCCCCACCGACAGCCCCACGCTCACGCTCGCGGCCACGTTCGCCTCGTTCGGGGTGAGCCTCGTGATGCGCCCGCTGGGTGGGGCGGTGTTCGGCCGCTACGCCGACCGGCACGGCCGCAAGCAGACCATGCTGGTCACCGTGGGCGGCGTCGGTCTGGCCACCGCCGTGATGGGCGCGCTGCCGACCTACGCCACGATCGGTGTCGCTGCACCGGTGGTGTTCGTTGCGCTGCGCCTGGTGCAGGGACTGTTCGTCGGCGGCGTCGTCGCCTCGACCCACACCATGGGCACCGAGACGGTGCCCCAACGCTGGCGCGGTCTGGTCTCCGGGCTGGTCGCCGGCGGCGGGCCCGGGCTGGGCGCCGTGATCGCGTCCCTGGTGTTCCTGGCCGTGTCCGCGATGTTCCCCGGACCCGCGTTCGACGAGTGGGGCTGGCGGGTCATGTTCTTCACCGGGCTGCTGGCCTCGCTGGCGAGCCTCGCGTTCTTCCGGTTGCTCGAGGAGTCCCCGGTGTGGGCCGCCGCCGCGCGGGCGCGGGCGGCCGGTACGGCGCCGGAGCAGCCGGCCCGGGGGCGGGACCTGCTGACCGCGGTGCGTCCGCGGACGTTGGTCGCGGCCGCCGCGCTGGTGATCGGCGCCGGCGCGCAGTACTACCTCACCTCGGGCTACCTGCCCACGTTCCTCGACAAGATCAACCAGCTGCCGACGGGCGCGCGCGGGCTGCTGCTGGTGTGGACCAGCCTGGCCATCCTGCCGATCGCGTTGCTGGCCGGACACGCCTCCGAACGGTTCGGCCGCCGCCCGGTGTTCCTGGTCACCGGCGTCGTGAACCTGGTGGCCCTGCCGCTGCTCGCGCTGGCCATGGGCGGACTGGGCCCGGACGACACCGGGGCGCTGCTCGGCTACGGCCTACTGATCACGGTGCTGGCCAACGCCCCCATCGCGGCGGTGCCGATCTTCCTCAACGAGCTGTTCCCGACCCGGTTGCGCGCCACCGCGACCGCGCTGATCTGGAACGGCGGGTTCGCCGTCGGCGGGCTGACCACCACGTTCGTCAGCCTGGCCAGCCCGACCGTGCCCGACATCCCAGGCCGGCTGGCCGTGTTCCTGGCCGCGGTCGTCGCGCTGTTCCTGCTCGGTGCGGCGTTCGCCCCGGAGACACGTGGCGCGCTCGACCGCGAGGACCCGTCGGACGCCGCTCCGGCACCGTCACCCACCGCCGCGGCCGACCGGCCGGAGGCCCTCCCGGGAGGATTGCGATGAGCACGAACGAGCAGAGCGTCGGCGAGCACGTAGGCCGCACCGTCCTGGTGACCGGCGCTGGCGGCGGGATCGGCGGCGACTACGTCGCCGCGTTCGCCGCGGCGGGCGCGAACGTCGTGGCCACCGATGTCGCCGCGGCCGCCGACGCGGGTAGCACCCTGGCCGACAAGGTGGGCTCCGCCGGAGGGGGACGGGTCGTGTTCGTGACGGCCGACGTCACGTCCGACGCCGACTGGCAGACCGTCGTCGCGACTGCGGATACCGAGTTCGGCGGGATCGACGCGCTGGTCAACAACGCCGCCGTCTACCAGGGACTGGGCACCAAGTCGCACCTGACCGAGCTCACCAACGAGTCCTGGGACCGGGTGCTGACGGTCAACGTGCGCGGCACCTGGCAGGCGATCAAGGCGGTGACCCCGGCGATGCGCGCCCGCGGCGGCGGACGGATCGTCAACATCTCGTCCACCGTGGCGCGGATGGGCGCGCCCGGGTTCGCGCACTACGTGGCGTCCAAAGCGGCCGTGGACGGGCTCACCCGGGCCGCGGCCCGCGAGCTCGGTCCTGACGCGATCACCGTCAACGCCGTCGCGCCCGGACTGGTCAGCGACGACGCCAGCCGTACGCTCAACACCGGCGACTACATCGCCGCGGCGGCGAAGGGGCGCGCGCTCGGCCGCGAGATGACTCCGGACGACCTGGTCGGCGCCGTGCTGTGGTTGGCCTCGCCGTCGGCCGGGTTCGTCACCGGCCAGACGGTCGTGGTCGACGGCGGCGGGGTGTTCACGTGAACCCCGACCTGCGTTCCTGGCTCGAGGTGCTCGAGAGTCGCGGCGAGCTCGCCCGGCTGACGTCCCCGATCGACCCGGACCAGGACGTCGCAGCGGTACTGACGCGCGTCGACGGGCGACGCGCCGTGCACTTCGCTCACGTCGTCGGCTCGGAGTTCCCGCTGGTGGGCAACACCGTGCCGGCTCGGACACACCTCGGTCTGGCACTGGGCTGCGAACCGGCCGGGGTCGCCGACCGGTTCGCCGCCGCCCTGGACGCTCCGGTGTGCTGCCCGCAGGTGGCGGCCTCCACGGCTCCGGTGCTGGCCAACCGGATGGCCGGCGACCGGCTGCTGTCGGCGCTGCCGCTGACCCGTCAGCACTCCGAGGACGGCGGCATGTACCTGACCTCGGCGCTCCTGGCGGTCCGCGACCCGTCGACCGGACAGATGAACCTGTCGATCAACCGGCTGCTGGCCGCGGGCGAGCGGGAGCTGCGGGCGCTGCTGCTGCCCGGGCGCCTGCGGAGGATCTTCACCGAGGCCGAGACGGCGGGGCGCGACCTCGACGTCGCGCTGGTGGTCGGGGTGCACCCGGCGCTCGTGCTGGCCAGCCAGTCCCCCGCCGACCGCGAGCTCGACGACTACGCGGTGGCCAACGCGCTGGCCGCGCCGGTCGAGCTCGTCGCCGCCCCGACGGTGGACGCGCTGGTGCCGGCCCGGGCCGAGTTCGTACTGGAGGGCCGCTTCCGGGCCGGGCGGCGCGAGGCCGAGGGGCCGTTCGGGGAGTACCCGCGCACCTACGGTCCCGGCGGCCCCGCCCCGGTGATCGAGCTACTGGAGGGCTGGCACCGAGACACCCCGATGTTCCAGACGATCCTCTCCGGCGGCCGCGAGCACTTCTACGCGGGCGGCGTCCCGCGCGAGGCGGCCTGCCTGCGGGCCCTGCGCCGGGCCGGACTCGACGTGGCGGCGCTGCGGCTGCCCGAGTCCGGGTCCTGCCGGCTCACCGCGGTCGTCGCGCTGCGCGACCCGGCTCCCGGGGCGCCGACCACGGCGATGATGACGCTGTTCCTGACCGCGGCGACGATCAAACAGGTCACCGTCGTCGACGACGACGTGGACATCGCCGACGACGAGCAGGTCGCCTGGGCGGTGGCCACCCGGACGCAACCCGACCGGGACCTGCTGGTGGTGCCGAACGCGAAGGGCAGCAGCCTGGATCCCTCGGCCGAGCACGGGCTCACCGCGAAGCTGGGCCTCGACGCGACCGTCCCGGCCGCCGACCGGGGCCGCTACCGGCAGATGGCGGTGGTCCCGGCCGACCCCTCCGCACTCGAGCGCCACCTCGCGGAACTGGGGAACCTCTGATGCGACGCATCATCGTCGCGCTCACCGGGGCGTCCGGGGCGACGTACGGGATCCGCGCGCTCGAGCTGCTCCGCGAGGTGCCCGACGTCGAGACGCATCTGGTGCTGACGAAGGCGGCGCGGGCGACCATCGCCTACGAGACCGACCGCAGCGTCGCCGACGTCCGCGCCCTCGCCGACGTCGTGCACTCCGACGGCGACCTGGGCGCACCGATCTCCTCCGGCTCGTTCCGGACGGCCGGGATGCTGGTGGCGCCGTGCAGCGTGAAGACGCTGTCCGGGATCGCCTCCAGCTATGACGAGTCGCTCGTGGTACGGGCCGCGGACGTCGTGCTCAAGGAACGCCGACGCCTGGTGCTGCTGCTGCGGGAGACCCCGCTGCACGCCGGCCACCTGCGGCTGATGTCCGAGGTCACCGCGTCCGGCGCGGTGGTGATGCCGCCGGTGCCTGCGTTCTACGCGCGCCCGGGCAGCGTCGCCGACATCGTCGAGCACACCACCGGCCGGGCCCTCGACCTGCTCGACGTGGACACCGACGCGGTCGCCCGCTGGACCGGTGAGCGCGGCGCCGGGGACGACGCCGTCGTGCACCGGTTGTAGGCCCGGTTGCTCCGGCGCACGGCGCCCGCCGCGCTCACCCGCGCACCGTGCTCAGCAGCAACCGGCGGAAGGCCTCGACCGGCGGCGACACGTGCGCGCTGGCCCGGGAGACCACGCCCAGCTCGCGGACTGCGCCGCGGTCGGCAACGGGGACGGTGAGCCCGTCGCCCGCGGCCAGCCTCGGCAGCAGTGCGACCCCCATTCCCGCCGCCACCATGCCGTGCACGATCGCCAGCTGCCCGGTTTCCAACACCAGCCGTGGTCGGACGCCGGCCTCGGCCAGCAGCTGGTCGGCGAGGTCGCGCAGCCCGTAGCCCGCACGCATCCCGACGATCTCCTCGCCGGCCAGCTCGTGGAGGGCGGCCTCCTCGAGCCCGGCCAGCCGGTGCCCGTCCGGAACCAGCAGCAGCACCGGCTCGCGGACCAGCACGTCCGTGTGCAGCCCGCTCAGGGCCACTGGCATCCGGGTGATCGCCAGATCCAGTTCCCCGGAACGCACGAGCTGCTCGAACTCCCGCGAGACGTCGTGCTCGACGATCCGCACGTCGACCCGTGGGTGCGCGCGCCGGAACTCGGCCAGCACCTCCGGCAACATGCGGGCGCCGATACTGGGCAACACGCCCACCCGCACCTCACCCTCGCGCAGCCCGCTGACCTCGGCCACCCGCTGCCGACCGCGGTCAAGCTGATCAAGAGCGAGCTGAGCGTGCTCGAGCAGCGCGGACCCGGCCGCGGTGAGCACGACCTGCCGACTGGTGCGCTCGAAGAGCCGCGCCCCGACGTCCTGCTCAAGCTTGCGGATCTGCACCGACAGTGACGGCTGAGACAGGTAGAGACGCAAGGCTGCGGCAGTGAAGCTGCCCTCGTCCGCGACGGCAACGAAGTAGCGAAGTTGATGCAGCTCCATAGATCACCTCATACCATCCGATTCAGACTATCAAGATGGTAGCGGGGCGACAACTGATCGGACGCCCGTCTGCCGGCCACAACCGACGGGCGCGACCCGGCCGACACACGCCCGGCGCGACAGCCGAGACCTCGCCGCGAGCCCGGCGGCGATGATCACGGTCACCGCGGACGGAGACCTCCGGGACGAGCGGCGCGGGTGACCGATGACGAGCCGCTGTCGACGCCGGTCAGTCCGGTGTGGGCAGCCACATCTCCCAGGCGATGCCGTCCGGGTCGCAGAACGAGACGAACTCGGCGTAGCCCGCGTCGCGAACCGGGGAATGTTCGATGCCGTGCTCGGCCAACCGCGTCGACCAGGCGTCGAGGGTGGTCCGGTCCGGCACGGTCACCGCGACGTGGTCGAGCCCGGTCCGTTGCGGGTCGAACCGGTCACCACTACGTCGGTGAGGCTCGTGGATGCCCAGCGTCAGTCCGCTGCCGGGATGGCGCGTCAACCGCCGGGGATGCCCTTCGGCCGGCGGCCCCTCAGTGACCTCACCGATCCGCTCGAATCCGAGCACGTCCTCGTAGAAGTGCACGCTGGTCGTCATGTCCCGCACGACCAGCGCGACGTGGGCCACGCCGGAGAAGCTCGCGATGCTCACTGGATCCAGATCGTCTTGGCGTTGACGAAGGACTGCGGGCCGAAACTCGCGAGCTCACGGCCGTAGCCGGAGTTCTTGGCTCCGCCGAACGGAACCTCGGGCGTCGACTCGGTGATCTTGTTGATGTAGACCATGCCGCTCTCGATCTCATTGGCGAAGCGCAGCTTCTCGTCCTCGTCCCGGGTCCATGCGCTGCCGCCGAGGCCGAACGGCGAGTCGTTGGCGATGGCGATGGCGTCGTCGACCTCACGGGCGCGGAAGACGAGCGCGACCGGCCCGAAGAGCTCCTCATTGAGCCGCTCGGCGGCCCCGCGATGTTGGCTGGCTGCCCGATCTCCTCGGTGACCCGTTCCACCAGGTCGTCGACATCGCTGGTCCGCACCAGCGGCTCACCCAGCGATTCGTGCATGCTCTCGCTCATCCGACACCCCACGCCGAACACTACAAGCGGCAGCTCGCCGCCATGGTGTGGAGCGAGTCGGGGACCAGCGCGACGCAGTGCGCGCGCATCTGAGGCCACGATACGCGGGGCGCCCGGTATGAAGGCGAGTCCCGCTCGGGTGGCCCGACCACGCCGCCGCGGTTCGATTGTCCTGCTCTCCGCGCGAGCACCGTCGACCGCCGAGGCCCACCGAACGGGGCCCGGCCGAATCGGACCGGCCGGCGCTGCGCTCAGGTACGGACAGGGTGTCGGGCGAGCCTCTACAGCCCACAGTAGACACCATCGTGATCAAATAGAGCGATCGTCAAAGATCTCCGTCAAGGGCAATATCTGCAGGTCAAATGGAACGAGGGCGGCATCACCATAAGGTGAAACCGCCCTCGAACTACCGTCGGGACGACAGGATTTGAACCTGCGACCCCTTGACCCCCAGTCAAGTGCGCTACCAAGCTGCGCCACGTCCCGGCCACCCCTCGCGGGGCGTGTAGAACCTTACCGCACCCCGTACGCGATTCCGCCGGGGGTGTCGTCGCCCGGCTCGACGCTGCGCACCATGGCGACCGCCTCCAGCTGCGACCCCACGTCGAGCTTCGCGAGCACCGCCCTGACCTGCGTCCGGACGGTCGGCAGCGACACCACGAAGTGCTCGGCGATGGCCTGCGCACGTACCCCCGCGGCGAGCAGGTCCAGCACCTCGCGCTCGCGGCGGGTCAGGGTGGCGAGCCGGTCGCGCACGCCGCGCTCGCGCCGGTCCCACTCGAGGTAGCGCGCCACCAGTTCGTCGCGCCGGCTCACGGGCAGCAGCGAGCGTCCCTCCAGCGCCTCCCGGATCGCGGCGACCAGGGCGGGCATCGACGCCGTCTTCGACACCCAGGTGAACGCGCCGTGGTGCAGCGCCGCGCCGACGCGGACCGCGTTCGAGCTGCCGGACAGCACGAGGACCCGCCAGCC
Organism: Pseudonocardia spirodelae; assembly: GCF_037727765.1. Taxonomy (NCBI): domain Bacteria; kingdom Bacillati; phylum Actinomycetota; class Actinomycetes; order Pseudonocardiales; family Pseudonocardiaceae; genus Pseudonocardia; species Pseudonocardia spirodelae. Next base: position 92,540 of record NZ_JBBJUP010000022.1, read on the forward strand.
CTGGGCGCGCAGCGCGGGGATGAGCGGCACGGAGTCGATACGGCGGCCGTCGGCGTCGCGGCCCAGGTCGAGGTCGAGCACCAGCAGCCCCGGGTCGACCGAGGCCACGGCGCGCCGCACGTCGACGACCGAGTGCGCGGGCCGGAACCCGGCCGGCAGCCCCTCGTGGCGCAGGGCCAGTGCGAGTGAGGACCCGACGAGCTCGTGGTCGTCGACGATCAGCACCGTCCCGGTCGTCGGCAACGCCGCCGCCGGGAGGTGCGACACCCGCCCGACCCCCACACGGGCGGGTGTCACGTCAGTGCTCCGAGCGTGAGCAGCCCGCGCCCCAGCAGCGCGGTCCGCCGGTCCAGCGCGGCGACCTCGTTCTCGTAGGCCATCGGGCGGGACCGCAGCTCCCAGAGCTCGAGCGCCTGCCGCCAGGCCACCTCCCGGGCCAGGACCACCGGGACGTCGGCGACAGTGCCGAGCAGCTGCTCGGACAGCGAGACGGTGCCGGGGTCCGCGGTGTCGTAGCCGTCGAGGAGACGGACCATGTGCAGGGAGAACACGTCGTTCACGGCCCGGTAGTCCGCCCGCTCGGCGGGCCCCGGGCCGCTGCGCCCCAGCACCGTGCAGGTGCGGACGACGGCGGGCGCGAGGTCGTAGTTGACGTGCGCGTTCACCCCGACCACGGCGAGCTCCAGCGGGGAGACGCGGCGGTCGTGGCGCCGGTCGAGCAGCACGCCCCAGGAGCGCGGCGGGGTGCCACCGCCGGCGTCGGCGAGCAGCGCGTGGAAGTAGCGGCGGGCGAACTCGACGTCGAACCGGACCAGGAAGTCGCGGTCGGTGAACAGGTCGTCGTCGAGCTGGGCCCGGATGCCGCGGGTGATGCGGGTGTAGAGACGGTTGAACGCGCCGACGCCGTCGCGGGGGCCGTAGGCGTCGTCGACGATCTCCTGCAGCGCCTCGAGGTGGGCGACGACGCCGTCGATCGTCTCCGGCGTGGTCGCCAGCATCGCCGCGACCCGGGCCGCGCCGGCCGCGGCGGCGCCCGGGTCGGCCGGGGTGTCGATCGTCGCCGTCATGGGTGCCTCCGAACTCGCTCGATCAGGTGACCAGCGTGCTCGACGGCGACCGGTGGGGCATCGGGCGAATGACCTACTCCCGGTGTTCGCGCAGCACGGCGGCGGCGCTGGTGCGGTTGCCGACCCCGAGCTTGGCGAAGATCGAGGCGAGGTGGGCGCCGACCGTGCGGGGCGCGATGAACAGCCGGGTCGCGATCTCCTTGTTGGTGGCGCCCTCGGCCAGCACGTCGAGCACCTCCCGTTCCCGGTCGGTGAGCTGCGCCAGCGGCCCACCGGCGTCCGCGGGCACCGGCGCGGCGGCACCGGGCAGGCCGGGCACCACGACCCGGGCCCGGCGGGCGACGCCGGCGATCTCGGCGAGCAGCGGCCCGGCGCGCAGTCCCGCGGCCAGCTCGGCCGCGCGGCGCAGGTCCGCCGTGCCCTCCGCCGCGCGCCGCCCGGCGAACAGGGCCTCGGCGCTGCGCAGCCGCGCGTACGCCCCGGGGTAGGGCTGGCCGAGCCCGTCGAGGACGTCGGCGACGCCCCGCCAGGTGGCCGGGTCCGCGCCCGGCGTCACCCGCGAGTCCTCCGCGACGCACATCGCCTCGTAGCTCTGCAGCACACCGCGCAGCGCCGGCTCGGAGCGGTCCGCCCGCTCGGCGAGCTCGCGGCGGTGGCGGCGCAGGCGCCGCACGGCGCCCGCCTCCGGTACCCGTCCGGCGAGGACGGCCTGGGCGTGGGCGCGGGCGCCGTGCCACAGCAGCGGCGCGACCGCGAAGACGTCGTCCACCCCGGACTCGACGATCTCCAGACCGCTCATGACGTGCGCGAACGCCGAGTCCGGCCGGCCGCGCCACATGTCGAGGCCGGCCCGCAGGATCAGCAGCGGGAGCCGCTGCTTCGGCAGCCCCGCCGACCCGACGACGAGCTCGGCGGCGGTGAGGTCGACGTCGGAGCCGTCGAGGTCGCCGCGGCCCATCCGCAGCCGGGCCCGGGACAGCCGCAGCTCCACCAGCTGCGCTCCCGACGGCGCCGCGGCCCGCGCCGTCGCCACCTCGCGCTCCGCGTCGTCCCACGCCCCGGCGCGGAACAGGCCGTTCGCGGCGACCACCCGCAACGACACCGACGCGGTGCGCGCCAGCCCGAGTGCCGCCATCCGCTCCGCACCCGCCCGGGCCTCGGCGACGCCGTCGTCGAGGGCGTTGAGCGGGCCGGAGTGCAGCTCCGCGCGCCGGACCAGGCAGTCCCCCAGCGTGACCGGGTCACCGCTCGCCTCGGCGACGGCGACGGCCTCGGTCAGCGCCTCCAGCCCGACCGCGCCGTCGCGGGCGGAGGCGGCGGCGAAGCCGAGCGTCGCGAGCACCGAGGCCAGCGCCCGCGGCTCACCGACGCGGCGGGCGGCCGCGAGCGCGTCGGTCGCCACGGCCCGCGCGCCGGTGAAGTCGGCCCGGTCGAGCAGGGCGGCCGCGTGCCCGGCGAGCACCTCCACCCGGGCCTCGTCCGGCTCGCCGCCGTCGGCGGGCAGCGCGGCGACCGCGCGCCGGAACGCGTCCTCGGCCTCGGTGAGCTGCCCGGCGGCACCGAGGTGGCGGCCCAGCCGGGCGCGCAGCACCGCCAGGGCCGTCCCGGTGGGCGCGTCGGGACCGGCGAGCCGCTCGGCCAGCAGCGCGACGGCGGCGTCGTGGTCCCCGGCGAGCGCGGCCGCCGCGGAGGCCCGTTCCAGGTACCCGCCCCGGGCGGCGACGGCACCGGGCAGCGGCAGGGTCGCCGCGCGCAGCCAGTGCCGGTGCGCCTCGGCGTAGCCGCGCAGCCGCTCGGCCTCCTCGGCCGCGGCCAGCGTCGCGGTCAGCGCCTCGGCGGGGCGCCCGGCGAGCTGCCAGTGGTGCGCGAGGCGCGCCGCGGCCCCGGGCCGGCCGTCGACGCCGTGCAGCGCCGCCGCGTAGCGCCCGTGCAGCTCGACCCGCTCGGCCGGGAGCAGGTCCGCCGCGACGACCTCGACCATCAGGCCGTGGCGCAGCGCGTAGCCGTCGGCCCCGGCGACGACGACGAGGCCCGCGTCCGCGGCCTCCCGCACCGCCGCGGCCAGCTCCGCCCCGCCGAGGTCGACGACCGCGGCCAGCAGCGCGTGCTCGACCTCCCCGACCCCGGCCGCGACCGCGCGCACCACCGCGACGGCGGCCGGGGACAGCGCCGCGACCCCCGCGCGCACCAGCTCGCGCACGGTCTGCGGGACCCCGCGCGGGTCGCCGTCGAGCACGGCGCGCACGGTCTCGCGGGCCAGGAACACGTTCCCGCCGGAGTGCCGCCAGACCAGGTCCTCGACGTCGGGGCGGTCCGGCGCCCAGCGGGCGACCAGCTCGGCCAGCTCCGTGCGGGGCAGCGGCTCGATCCGGGCGAAGCGCACCCCGCGGTGGCGGCGCAGCTCCCCCGCCAGGCCGAGCAGGTCGGCCGGTATCCCGCCGGCCGGGTCGTCGCGGTAGGTGCCGACGAGCAGGACCGGCGCCGTCGCCGGGACGGCCAGCAGGTAGGCGAACAGGTCGCGGGTGGAGCGGTCCGCGCGGTGCAGGTCGTCGACGACGAGCACGACCGGGGCGCGCCCCGCCACCCGGTCGACGACCGCGGCGAGCTCCTCCAGCATCTCGACCCGGCCCGACGGCGCGTCCGCCGCGCGCCCCGCGAGCTCGAGGCGGTCCAGCGCGGCGCGGACGATCCGGGCGACCGCGCCGCGGCCGTCGCGGGCCTGCTCGCGCAGCGCGGTGACCACCGGCCAGAACGGCGGCGCGTCGGCGATGTCCAGCGCGCGCCCGCTGAGGACGACGGCCCCGCCCGCGGCGGCGGCCCGGCCGAACTCCGCGACGAGCCGGCTCTTGCCGACGCCGGCGTCGCCGCCGAGGAGCACCGCCGACGCGCCGCGGGTCGTCGCGTCGCCCAGCGCGTCGTGGAGCGCCTCCAGCTCCGAGACGCGGCCGTGGAAGACCTCGGTCCCCGCCCCCGTCACATCGGAGGAGGCTAGTTGTCGTGACCCGTCAGGTTGTTGACGGGAGCCGGCTGATCGGGGGTCGGCCGCCGAGAGCGGAGTGGGCTCGTTCAGTGTTGTAGTGGCGGGTCCAGTCGTCGAGTGCGGCTCGGCGTTCGGTGTTGCTGGTCCAGGGCCGGGCGTAGGCGAACTCGGTGAGCAGGGTGCGGTTGAGCCGCTCGACCTTGCCGTTCTGCCAGGGGCATCCGGGTCGGATGAACCGGCGCCGGATCCCGAGCCCGACACACACCTGCGCCCAGGTCCGGCCGCGGCGGTAGGCCATCGCGTTGTCGGTCAGGACCCGCTCGATCTGCACGCCCTGGTGGTGGAACCAGGTCGCGGCGCGGTGCAGGAACTGGGCGCAGGTCGGCTCGCGCTCGTCGGGTAGCGCTTCGATGTAGGCAACCCGGGAGTGGTCGTCGACGGCGACGTGGAGGAAGTCGTAGCCGGTCGGGGTCTTCTTGTGTCGCTGGGCCACCATCGCCGCGCCGTCGCGGCCGTGCAGGCGCCAGCCGCCGCCGTCGGGGATCCGGCCGAGCTTCTTGACGTCGATGTGGAGCAGCTCGCCGGGACGCGATCGCTGGTAACGGCGGCCACCGCGGCGTTGGCGGACCGGAGCGCCGGTGATCGGGTCGGTCGCCGCCAGCGGCGCCACCTGGTGGCGGTGAAGGATCCGCCCGACGGTCGAGGCGACCAGCCCGAGCTCGCCGGCCAGGAACACCGGCCCGCGATGACGAGACCGGCGCAGCTCCAGGACCCGGTTCTCGACCTCGGTGTCGGTGCGGGTCGGGCACCGGTGTGGGCGACTGGAGCGGTCCATCAGCCCGGTCCAGCCCTCGGCGCGGTAGCGGCGGATCCACTTGTAGACCGTGGCTCGTGAGACCCCGAGTTGTTCAGCGATCCGGGCTGCGGGCCAGCCGGCCAGGAAGCGCTCGACGAGCAGCCGGCGGGCATACGGGGTCAAGCGGGCGTTACGGTGCGCCATCGAGGGCCTCCGGTGTGCGCGGTGGATGCGTCAGACACACCCACCCCGCCCTGGAGGCCCTCCCTGATCAAGTCGACACGCCGCCGTCAACAACGTCCGGGGTCACGACA